>JANYGT010000237.1 GCA_025362355.1 Lacisediminihabitans sp.
CCGAGTTTCTCGGTGGATCACCACCTTCGCCGCCCACTGCTCATCCACGGAGCCGCGCGCGGCACAGTCGGCGATGCCGTAGAGCGACTGCTGCAGACTGTGAGTCTGGTGCCACCGCAAGACATGGCGCGCAAGTTCCCCCACGAACTCTCTGGCGGGCAGCGTCAACGAGTCGCCATCGCGCGGGCGCTCGCACCGGATCCATCAGTCCTGCTTGCCGACGAGCCCGTCTCCATGCTCGATGTGTCGATCCGACTCGGCATCATGAACCTGCTCGACACGATGAAGCGCGATCGCAATCTCGCGCTGCTCTATGTGACTCACGACCTCGCCACGGCGCGCTACTTCTCCACCCGGATAATGGTGATGTACCGGGGCGAGATCGTGGAACACGGCCTGGCGGACGACGTGATCCTGCGGCCGAAGCATCCTTATACCCAGCTTCTGGCGGCGGCTGCACCGAGTCGCGCAGCATCCCTACGCCAGAAGACGGGGCTCGAGACGCCAGTCGTACGAACCACAAAAGAGAAGCGCGACCTTGCGGTGGGCGACGGATGCAGGTTTCGCCCGCGTTGTCCGTTCGCCATGGAGATCTGCAAGACTCGGCCGCCCGACTTCGCACTGGAGCCCGACCACGAGGCCCGCTGCTGGCTACATGACCCCGACCTCGCGAGTAAAGACACGAGGAGCATGCGGTCGGCTGACCTGGT
Organism: Lacisediminihabitans sp.; assembly: GCA_025362355.1. Classification (GTDB taxonomy): domain Bacteria; phylum Actinomycetota; class Actinomycetes; order Actinomycetales; family Microbacteriaceae; genus Lacisediminihabitans. The sequence continues at coordinate 711 of JANYGT010000237.1, forward strand.
CAAGCCCGTGGGCGGATCGCAAACTCCTGAGGCGGGCGGTTCGGAGACCGCCACGGCATGACCGTGGTCTCGTCGACCTTCTCCTCAAATGCTACGTTTCGCGCCGTGGTCGACCGGATGCTCCCCGCAGACGACTGGCCGTCGGGCATGCAAGCAGGGGTCGGCGATTTCATCGACCGGATCTTTGAAACGGAGCTTGTTGCAGACTCGGGGGCCTTCACCGCGGCGCTCGCGAGTCTCGATGCCGAGGCAGCCGCGCGGGTTGCTAATGCCACGTTCCCCGACCTCTCACTCAAAGAGCAGGACTCGCTTCTTGCCGACCTCGCGCATGGTTTTGTGGCCACACACTGGCCGTCGGACGCTTCCGCTTTTGTCGACCTGCTCGCTCGCCTCTGTGCGCAGGGCTTCTACGGCGATCCGGGCAACGGAGGCAACCGCGATTCGATCGGCTGGAGGATGGTCGGGTACCGCGAACTTCCCGACGGCGTGATGTGGCCAGAACCGGAGCCCGCGCCAGCGCCGGTGATCGAAGCATCTTCCCTGAGGCACCACTATGACGCCATCGTGATCGGTGCAGGGGCTGGGGGATGTGTCGCGGCGAGCGAACTCGCGGAGGCCGGGCTTACGGTGCTGATCGTGGAGCGGGCGCGTGCCCACTCGAGCCTCGACCTGCGGCTCGATCATCTGCGAAGCGAACGGTCGGTCACCGGTTACGCCACACAGACGGGACCATCCCGCAACGGCGAGCCTCGGGTACTCCTGGACGCGCTCGGTCGACACGAGGTAGACGCGCCCGATCTGCGGTGGAGCGCCAACGCAATGAGCGTGGGTGGCGGCACTCGGGTCTACGGAGCGCAGGCGTGGAGATTTTGCGACGAGGACTTCCATATGGCAAGCCGTTACGGTGTCCCGGAGGGTAGCTCCCTCGCGGATTGGCCACTCGACTACGCCGAGCTCGAACCCTGGTACGACCGGGTGGAATGGGAGCTCGGTGTTTCTGGAAACCCTGCGGGCAATCGATTCGCCGGGCATCGTGCTCGCGATTATCCGATGCCGCCATTGCCCCAGACACTGTCGGGTCACGCGCTCGCGCATGCAGCAAGGCGCCTCGAGTTCACAGTCGGCGCTGTGCCTCTGCTCATCAATTCGAAACCACGATTCGGCCGCCCGGCCTGTGTGCAGTGCGGCTCGTGTGTTGGGTTCGCGTGCCAGGCGGGCGCGAAAAACGGCAGCTTCAATACGGCGTTGCCCCGTGCTCTGGCTACCGGGCGGTGTGATCTGTTAACCGGCGCACACACCACCAGGATCCAGAGCGACTCCACCGGTGTGGCCACAGGTGTCGATATCGCGCTCGAGTCGGATGTTCCGGAGCACCGCATCACGGTCGAGGCGACCTACCTCGTGGTTGCCGCCGGAGCCATCGAGTCTGCGCGTCTGATGCTCAACAGTCCTACCTCGCGTGAGCCCAACGGCCTCGGTAACGCGCAGGACCAAGTCGGCCGCAACTTGCAGGCGCATGTCTACGCGGGGGCTATAGGTCTCTTCGATGAGGTGGTTCAAGACAGTGTCGGCCCCGGGCCGAGCATCTCCACCAACGACTTCCGGCACGGCAACGAGGGCTTCGTGGGTGGGGGGATGATCGCGAACGATTTTGTTCCGATTCCCCTCAATGTCTGGGACACCCTCTCGAAACTCGGGGTCATCGAGCGTTTCGGGGCCGCAAGCAAGGCGGGTATGCGACGCCTGTGGAGCCGAATGCAGATGGTGTTCGGCCCCGTGCAGGAGATGCCCAATTGCGAAGCGCGTGTGCAGACGGATGACCGGGTCGTCGATCGATTCGGTGTGCCTGTCGCCGTCTTGAGTGGCGACATTCACAATGAGGATCGGCGAACCGCGCGCTTTCTCGCCGACCGCGCCGCTGATTGGTTGACCGAGGCGGGCGCGCACACCGTGGTCCGAGTGACCGCAGACGATCGGCCGGAGGGGCCGAGCGGCGGCCAGCATCAGGCTGGAACGCTGCGGATGGGGGATGACCCGGCGTCATCGGTGACCGATCGCTGGGGCCGGGTCTGGGATCACCCCAACGTGCTCGTCGCGGATGGCTCGGTTCACGTTACCAACGGTGGCGTGAACCCCGTCCTTACGATCATGGCCCTCGCGATGCGTAACAGTGCGCACCTGGCCGAGGAATGGAAGGTGCGCGATGACGTCGGTCCGCTCGTATCGTGACGCGCTAGCCCGGAACGGCCGTTTCCGCGATGCAGGCTCGATGGCGGCACGCCAGGAATACTCGATCGGCGGCGTTTCCCTGATCGCGCTTTCAGACGGCTACATAGTGATGGACCACGACTTCGTCGGGTCTCCCGAGCATCCGACCGCGGCATGGGACGCGAACATGAACGTCGACGGAGATCTGGTGATGCCCATTGGATGCTTTCTCGTGCCGGGCGAGAAGAACGTGCTCATCGACCTCGGGTATGGGCCACACAATGAGAACGGCGCTGGCCGAATGGTGGGCGGCAACCTGCTCGGAGCGCTGGAGTCGCTCGGTATGGCCCCCCACGACGTTGACGTGATCGCACTGAGTCACCTTCATCCGGACCACGTCGGCTGGTTGGGTAACGAACACGGGCAGGCCGTTTTCCCTAACGCGGAGGTCATCGTCGGAAGCCAGGACTGGGACTACTTCGTCGAGTCGGACCCGGCCTACTCGGCTGGTCCAGCGCTGCCTCTCGAGCCGCATATCCGCGAGACCCTGATCGTGCTCGCCGAACGTGGTCGAGTCGAGTTACTCGACTCCGATGCATCCATCACCCCGTACGTCACCCGGATTGCTGCCCCCGGACACACTCCTGGCCACTCAGTTTTCGCCGTGCACGATGGTGGCGCGCGAGCCGTTCTCTTCGGCGACGCGATGTATTGCGCGGAACAGCTCACCAACACCGACTGGGGTGCGATGACGGATGTCGACCACGCGCTGGCAGAAACCACGCGTGAACGCCTCGCTCGCGACCTCGATGCTCATGGTGGCGTAGGGCTCGGATGCCATTTTCCGGGCCTTCTCGCCGGCCGACTCGTGATCTCGACAGGAGAGTGAACGAACTCGAGCCCGGCGTCTCCGCCGGACATGGATGAGCTCGCGGAACCCGCGTGCGCCACGATCACAACCATCCGGTACCGCGACGAATTCGGTATCCTCGCCGACCGACCGCACTCGGCAAGATGGACGGATCTCACCCCCTCGTCGACACCTCGGCAAGTGCCTGATCGAGTGTCTCCAGCCCGAGTTCGATCTCCCCCGTCGAGCTGGTCAGCGGAGGAGCCAAACGGAATGTTCCTCCGATGCCCGGCAACTGAACGATGTTCATGTGCAATCCGAGTTCGAAGCACCGTCGGGTGATCGCGGATCCGAGGGCATCGATGTCGACCGTGTCTTCGCGACCGGGCGAGAGCTCGACGCCCTGCAGAAGACCTCGACCGCGCACGTCTCCCACGATCGGATGACGCAGCTGGATTTCTAGCAAACCGGCCCGAAGCTTCTCGCCGAGCGACGTTGCCTGCTGATCCAGACTCTCCCGCTCGAGCACGTCGAGCACCGTGCATCCGACGGCCGCGACGAGAGGGTCGGAAACATGGGTCGTGAAGAAGAGGAATCCGCGCTCGTAAGCTACCTGTTCGATCTCGGCGGAGGTGATCACGGCAGCAAGGGGCAGGCCCGCTCCGAGCGTCTTCGAGAGGGTCAGGATGTCTGGAACGACCCCGTCACGCTGGAAGGCATACCAGTCTACCGTGCGGCAGAGCCCGGTTTGAGCCTCATCGAGAATGAGCAGCATGCCCCGTTGCTCGCATTT
>JANYGT010000255.1 GCA_025362355.1 Lacisediminihabitans sp.
GACCGTGCTCGAGGGCGTGCTCGAGGGCACCGACACCCACATCTTCGCGATCGTGCCGACCGAGCAGCCCGGAATCGTCTTCGGTGACGACTGGGACAACCTCGGCCAGCGCCTAACCGAGTCGGGATCCGTCGAGATCAACGGGGTTCGAGTGGGCTGGGAGTCGGCCGCCGGGTTCGTCGGCAAGGTGTTCCAGCCCCTCACCTACAACACCCTGAACGTGCCGGCGATCCAGCTCGTATTCGCCAACTTCTACCTCGGAATCGCCGAGGGCGCGCTCGAGACGGCCACCGCCTACACCCGGGCGAAGACCAGGCCGTGGCCATACGGCGGAGACAACCGCCAGCACGCGAGCGAGGAGTGGTACATCCTCGAGGGCTACGGCCAGCTTCAGTCGAAGATCTGGGCGGATGCCGCCCTCATCGAGAAGGCCGGTACCGAGATCAGCGAGATCCTGCACGCCCCACGCGAGCAGCTGACAGAACGTCGTCGCGGCGAGGTCGCCGTGCTGATCGCGGCCGCGAAACTCCGCATCGTCGAAGACGGCCTCGAGGCTGCGACGAAGGTGTTCGAGCTGACGGGGGCACGGGCATCCTCGAACAGTGTCGGACTCGACATCTTCTGGCGCAACCTTCGCACCCACAGCCTGCACGATCCGCTTCCGTACAAGAAGCGCGAGGTCGGCCGGTACGTGCTGCTGAACGCGATCCCGGAGCCCAGCTGGTACACCTAGCCCGTCGCCGACGTCCGGGCTTCGGCCACGATCGCCGCGAGCTGGGCCGGCACCGTCTCGTCCTGCAGCGAGGTGGTGTCACCGAGCACGCGGCCGTCGACGATGTCGGCCAGCAGCCGCCGCATGATCTTTCCGCTGCGGGTCTTCGGCAGGTCGGGAACGACGAAGATATCGCGCGGCCTCGCGATCACGCCGATCTCGCGAGTCACGTGTGCGCGCAGGTCGGCCGCGAGAGTGGATGACACGGCCGCCGACGCGATGACGAACGCCGCGATCGCCTCCCCCGTCGTGGCATCACTCACACCGACGACCCCGGCCTCCCCCACCGCGGGGTGCGACACGAGCGCGGACTCTATCTCGATCGTCGAGAGGCGGTGTCCGGAGACGTTGATGACGTCATCCACCCGTCCGAGCAGCCAGATGTCGCCGTCGGCGTCGTATTTCGCGCCGTCTCCGGAGAAGAAGTAACCGCGATCTGCGAAGCGAGCGAAGTACGAATCGCGGTAGCGCTCCGGGTTGCCCCACACGGATCGGGCCATGCCCGGCCAGGTTCCGGCGATTACGAGGAACCCTCCAGAGCCGTGTGGCACCTCGACACCATCGCCGTCGACGACGAGCGTGGTCAGCCCGGGTAGCGCTCGAAGTGCGGAGCCCGGCTTCAGCGTCGACACCCCCGGAAGCGGCGCCATGACTGCGGCTCCGGTCTCCGACTGCCACCAGGTATCGACGATCGGCGAGCGCGATGCGCCGATCTTCTCGTGGAACCAGACCCACGCCTCCGGGTTGATCGCCTCTCCGACGGAGCCGAGAAGGCGGATGCTCGACAGGTCGAACCGCGCAGGTACGCCATCCGGAAACCAGGTCATGAACGTGCGGACGAGCGTCGGGGCCGTGTAATAGGTGGTCACGCCATACCGTTCGATGATCTCGAAGTGGCGAGTGTTCGTCGGGGTGTTCGGGGTGCCCTCGTAGATGACGGACGTCGTGCCGTTCGACAGCGGACCGTAGAGCACATAGCTGTGCGCGGTCACCCAGGCGAGGTCTGCGGTGCACCAGTAGACATCCGTCGGCTTCGCGTCGAAGACCGCCCAGTGACTCCACGATGCGTGCGCGAGGTAGCCGCCCGAGGTGTGAACGAGCCCCTTCGGCTTGCCCGTCGTTCCGGAGGTGTAGATGATGAAGAGGGGCGTCTCGGCGTCGAAGAACTGCGGTTCATGGACATCCGCTGCGGTGTTGACGACGTCGTGCCACCACACGTCGCGCTCCTGGGTCCACTCGACCTCGCTGTCGGTGCGCTTCACGACGAGCACGTGTTCGACCGAGGCGATGCCGGCGACGGCGGCATCTACCGCCCCCTTGACCGGTACCGCGACCCCGCGGCGATACTGGCCGTCGGTCGTGACGACGAGCTTCGCCCGGGTGTCATCGACGCGGAAGCGCAGCGCCTCGGCCGAGAATCCGCCGAAGACGAGGGAGTGGATGGCGCCGATCCGTGCGATCGCGAGGGTGATGATCACCGTCTCGGGTATCACCGGGAGGTAGACCACCACCCGGTCGCCCTTCACGATGCCGAGCGTGGTCAGGGCGTTGGCGGCCTTCGACACCTCGCGCTCCAGGTCGGCATAGGTGAGCGTTCTGCGGTCGCCCCGCTCGCCCTCGAAATGGAAGGCGACGGTGTCTCCGCGCCCCGCAGCCACGTGGCGGTCGACGCAGTTCACGGCGACATTGAGCGTACCGCCGGCGAACCACTCGGCCTTCGGGATGGATGTCCCGTCGGTCGGTTTCCACGTGTGATCCGCCGTCCACGGGGTATGCCAGTCGAGTCGCGCGGCCTGTTCGGCCCAGAAGGCGACGGGGTCGGTATCCGCTTTCGCCCACCAGCTCGCATCGACATTGGCTTGCGCTGCGAAATGCTCGGGCGCGGGATAGCGACGGTTTTCGGTGAGCAGGTTCGTTATGGTTTCCGACATGGCTGTTCGATCCTCCCATCGGCCGAGATCGTCATTGACACGCTCCGTAACACGCGGCCATCATGGGGCACCGGCAATCCAACGGAGGACCCAATGCCCACTCATCTCAACCCGTATCTGAGCTTTCTCACGAACGCGCGGGAGGCGATGGAGTTCTACCGGTCGGTCTTCGGCGGAGAGCTCGTCGTCAGTACTTTCGCGGACTTGCACGCGAGCACGTCGCCGGAGGAGGACACGATGGTCATGCACTCGCAACTCACCTCGCCGACCGGTCTCGTTCTCATGGCGTCAGACACCCCGACGCGCATTCCGTACACCCCTGGCAACACCTTCTCGGTCTCACTCAGCGGAGAGGATGACGCGGAGCTTCGCGGCTACTGGCACGCCCTCTCGGTCGGCGCCGACGTCACCATGCCGCTCACCGTTGCGCAATGGGGTGACGCCTTCGGAATGCTGGACGACAGATTCGGGGTGCGCTGGCTGGTGAACATCACCGCGACTCCGGCCGCCTGATCGCCCGTCATCACTTCTCGAAAGCGTTGATCACGGCGGCGATATCGTCGCTCTCATGACCCGACTCCGCCGTGGCGACAAAGAGTTCGTGTAGCGCCCCGAGCAACCGGGTCGGCATGCCGACGGGCTGCACGGATTCGATCATGAGGCCGAGGTCTTTGACGAGACCGTCCACGCCGAACGACGGGGTGAAGTCGAATTCGAGCATCATCCCGCCCTTGAGTTGCGCGTACGGGGCGTTCGTGGGTCCGCCGTCGATCGCGGCGAGGAACAGCGCAGGGTCGACCCCGAGGCTCTGGCAGATCGCGATCGACTGCGCCGTCGCCGCGGTCAGCGACGCGACCCAGGCGTTGCAGGCGAGCTTCAGCGCGCTCGCCTTCCCGACCTCGTCGCCGACGATGACGGTCTTGCCGCCGATCGCATCGAACACGGGATCGAGCCGGTCGAGGATGTCGGAGTCCCCCGACGCAAGCACGACGAGTTTTCCCTCCTCGGCCGGCTTCTTCGTACCGACCATCGGCGTGTCGACGACGATCACGCCTGCCGGCGCTGCCAGGGCGGCGAGGCGCCGCATGCCGGCGGGGCCGACCGTCGCCGCCTGCATCCACACGGCACCCGATTTCATCGCCGGAAGAAATTCGTCGGCGATCGCCGAGACCGCATCCTCGTCGAAGAGGATGGTGATGACGACATCCGCGTCCTGAACAGCGTCCGCACTCGTCTCGGCGACGGTCGCGCCATCCTCTTCCAGCGGCCGGGCCTTCTCGGTGTGCCGATTCCAGACGGTGACCTCGATGCCCGCTCGAAGGAGGCTGCGCGCGATGCCGGCGCCCATCGTTCCGATACCGATGACTGCAACGTTCATGCGAACTCCTGTTCGGGTCTGTGATCCGCTGTGGAAGGTACGGCGGTCGGCGTGACGGGCACCCGTTGGTCCATCCGACCGGAATAGTACTCACCGGGTGACCCACCGCCACCCCCTCGCAGTCGAACGGGGGCGAGGTTACGATGCCAACATGACCGATGCCGCCACCGTTCCACTCGCCTCGCTCGCCGACGAGCATTTCGTCGCACTGACGACGTTCCGCAAGTCCGGGGTGCCGGTATCCACTCCCGTCTGGATCGCCCGAGACGGCGACGCGCTGCTCGTGACCACCCCGGACGGCACCGGCAAGGTGAAGCGCCTTCGCAACAACTCGCGCGTCGAGCTGCGCCCCTGCAACCGGATGGGAAAGGTGAAGGATGACGCGCCCGTCGCCACCGGCATCGCCACCGTCGACCGCGAGATGCCGTCCGAGACGAAGATCTTCAGCGACAAGTACAAGTTCGAGTACCGCATCTTCATGGCGATCGAGCGCCGCGGCAAGGCCGGGCAGAAGCCGCGCGTCATACTGCGGATCACCGAGCCCTGACCCGCCGCTGCCGACTACCGGCGGTTTTTCCAACCACTGACGTGTTCGCCCAGGGAAGTGGTTGGAAGAACTGTAGGTGGACGCCGCTACTCTCGCCAATACCGGCGCCGCAGCAGCGCGCGCTCGACCAAGGTCCAGGAGGTGGATGTCGCGAGATACAGCGCGGCCGCCAGCGGGACGAACGCGGCGAAGACCACGCTGAGGAACGGCATCCAACTGAGGGCGCGCGCGAGCTGAGCCGAGGGGGCCGGTGCGGGGCCCGGTGCAGCGGACGTCGTGGCTGCCATACGCAGGGCGGTGCGCCGTGACTGCCAGGCGATCGCTGTCATCAGAACGAAGATCGCGGCGTATACCAGGAGATCCGGCCCCCATCCGCCGGTCGTCAGCAGGCGTACGAAGGTCTGGCCGAGAGGCACGCCGAACAGGGTCTCGCCGAGCAGTCGGTTGGCGCTTCCACCGATCTCCGGGTGAATGAAGAGCGCGTAGAACAACGAGATCACCGGCAGCTGAGCGAGGGTCGGCAGGATGCCCGCGAACGGTGACGCCTTCTCGTCGCGATAGAGGTCGAGCGTCTTCTGCTGCAGCAGCGCGGGATTTTTCCTGTGGCGTCGCTGGAGTTCCGCGAGCTTCGGGGCGAGCCGGCGGCGCATCCATTCGGCTCTGACCTGCGAGGCGCCGACAGGGATGAGTACCGAGCGAATGAGGAGCGTCAGCAGGATGATGGCGACCGCCGCACTTGCGGTCCCGGCGATGGGCGTGAGGAGGGTGACGAGGGTGATGACGACGGAGTAGCCGGCGGCGAGCGCTGCGGCGACGGGCGGGAGGGTGAATGGGTCCACGATGAGAGTCCTTGAGGTCGAAACGGATGGGTGGCTTTTTCGGCCACGGACATCCGTCCGTCCGAGGGCTCTCGGTGGGGCTCTCGCTCGGTGGACTGCTACGCGGCCGGTGCCGACCGCGACGGCGCCCTGGTGCGCGGGCGCCCTTCCGTCGAGGGATGCGAGGGGGCAGGCGCCGAGGTCAGCTCCTCGCGATGAGCCCTGGCGCGGGATCCGACGGTGATCGTGCGGGATCCGACGACGAGGCCAGCACCCCTGACCGCGAGTACCCCGGCGATGGCCACTACCGCTACCGTCGCGACGAGCGCGGTCTGCGAGGTTCCCTGGCTCACCGCGAGCACCATAGTCAGCGAGGTCAGCAGAAGACCGAGGCGGTGGATGGCGGTGCTCACGTTCCGAGGCTAGCCCTGTTCGTCCCGCAATAGTGAGCCGCCGGGCGACATCCGATAACGCGCATCGATGCCGAGCCGCTGCAGGAATGCCGCATCGTGACTCACCACCAGCAGCGCGCCACGATAACCGCCGAGCGCATCCACGAGTTGGTTGACGCTCTGGATGTCGAGGCTGTTGGTCGGTTCGTCGAGCACGAGCAGCTGCGGTGGCGGATCCGCGAGCAGCAACCGCGCCAGCGCGACACGAAACCGCTCCCCGCCGGACAGGCTGCCCACGAGCCGGTCGACCGCAGCCCCCCGCAGCAGGAATCTCGCGAGGCGACCGCGCAGTTCCCCGTCGGTCATATCGCCGATGCGCACCGACTCGAGTACCGTCGCTCGATCGTCGAGCCCATCGAGCCGCTGCGGCAGATACCCGACAGCGATGCCGCCCTCTTCGTGACGGAGGCTTTCCACGATCTCCTCGAGCAGCGACGTCTTGCCGATGCCGTTCGGTCCGACGATCGCGACCCGCTCCGGACCGAGCATGACGATTCCGCGAAACTCGACGATACGGCGCGATGAGTGCACGCCAGGGTCCGGGAGTTCGATGTGGATGGATGCGTCGTCCCGCACCCGGCTCGACGCGGAATCCAGCACGGCCCGGGCATCCGCGACCCTGTCGTCGAACCGTGCACGCACTTTCCCGGCTGTCGCTTCCGCATCCGACCTTCGCTGGTTGCGCACAGCCGGGGTGAACTTCCGGTTGTCGAAGTCTTTACGCCCGGACCGCGCTCGCCGTGCCGACTTCGTCTCCGCTTCGATGCGGTGCCGTTTCTCGATCCGCTCCACCTGTTCGGCCGCGCGTTCGGCCTGCAGCGCGGCGGTGTGCTCGGTCTCGAGCTGCGCGAGGTGGGCGAGGTAGCCGCCGCCGAACATCCGCAGCTGTCCGTCGTGGAGCTCGGCGGTGTCGTCCATCAGCTCCAGAAGGTGGATGTCGTGGCTCACCACGACGAGCGTGCCCCGCCAGGCTCGCACCAGCTGCTCGAGGTGAGCTCGCGCACTCGAGTCGAGATTGTTGGTCGGCTCGTCGAGCAGCACGATGGGGGTGTTTCGCAGCCGAAGCCCGGCGATGGCGACGAGCATCGCCTCCCCACCGCTGAGCGTGGTGACGGTGCGGTCGAGATCGGTGTCGATGTGCAGCTCGCGCAGGGCATCCGCGGCCTCGGTCTCGATGTCCCAGCGGTCACCGAGCACTTCGAACTGCTTCGCCGAAACGTCTCCGGCTTCAATGGCACGAAGCGCATCGACGAGCTGCTGGATCCCGAGCAGTTCCGCAACGGTGAGGTCTGTCTGGAGCGTCACATCCTGCGGAAAATAGCCGATCTCCCCCGAGGTCTGGATGCTGCCCCGCGTCGGCTGCTCGTGGCCGGCGATCAGCTTCAGCAGCGTCGACTTGCCGCTGCCGTTGAGTCCGACGAGACCGGTGCGCCTGGTGCTGAAGCTCGCGGTGATGTCGTTCAGCGCGAGCGAACCGTCGGGCCAGGTGAAGTCGAGGTGGTCGAGAATGATCGATGAAGGCATGGAAGCTCCCGTTGGTCAGTGGACGCTGACCGGGAACGACCGGCTTCAGATGCGGTCGAAAAAGGTCAGCGCGTGGACGCGGGAGCTTTTCTCAACGGATGTCTCCAGACCTTCGGGACGGTGCCCGCCTATGGTACGTCAGGATCGCCCATCGCGCCACGGACAGCACTGGGTGTGTGGTCTAGCAGCTGCATCGAGAGCTCGGCGTATCGCAGGGAGTCGATACCTCGGACACTCCAGTTATTCAGGACATCGCTGTAACTG
>JANYGT010000260.1 GCA_025362355.1 Lacisediminihabitans sp.
GGGAAGAACGACCGCGTCCTCAGCCCGCATAGGCGGGCGCCGCCGGCAGCCCGAAGAACTCCTCGAGCGTCGTCACCCCTGTAGTGTGCATCTCTGTCGAGAGCGCGACCCCGACGTAGCGAAAATGCCACGGCTCGTAGACATACCCGGTGATCGCCGTCTTGTCGGCGGGATACCTGAGGATGTATCCGAAACGCCACGAATTCTTCGCAAGCCAGACGCCCTGCGGCAGCCGCCCGAAGCACTCGGCGATAGCGCACCTGTTCGGCACCGTACCGATATCGACAGCCAGCCCCGTCTGATGCTCGCTGTATCCGGGACGAGCGCTCTGGGCATCCGCCGCCTTCTCACCGAGACTCGCGACGAGACGATTATGGGTGTTCGTCTGGGTGACGAACGAACGGTACGAGTTCTGGTCCTGCATTCCGCCGGCACCCTCAGCGGCCCCGGCGGCGAACATCGCGACGAGGGCAGCCCCGGATTCCGCAGTCATCTGCGGCGGCGAGGTATGGGCGACCGCGAGAGTCGCCAGCTTCGGAATGTAGTTGGTGGGCCTAAGCGGCCGGAGCTTATCGACGACGACCCAAATGCTGGTCGGGTCGTCGATCGAATAGAGCTTCTTGTTGAAGGAAGGTGCGTCGGCCTGCGCGGGAGGACTCGCACTGGCGGAGGGACTCGCACTCGCCGAAGACGTAGCCGAACTGGACGGCGTGGGCGGGACGGACGCTACGGAGTCAGGGCTCGACGTCGCCGCCGGGTGCGGGGCACATCCCGCGAGCACCAGCACCAGCAGACCGGCGAAAGCCGCAGCGCACGCCTGTCGTTTCACGCGCGATGTCATGGTCAGAGGATAACCCGTGAAGAGTTGCGCAGATCATTGCTTGGGGTGTAACTTTGCACACTACGCAAACTTTATTCGCCGCTGTGGGAGTGCGTCCTTCAGCGGCGATATCGCATTAAGCCTGTCGCCACCACGACACTCCAGATCGAGGAACCATGTCACGAACCGATGTCTCTGAAAAAATCCAGGCGGTGAAAGATTCCGGCGGCGTCATGTCACACCGCCAGATCCTCTTCGTCATCTACGGCCTCATGGCCGGAATGTTCCTTTCCGCCCTCGATCAGACGGTGGTCGGAACATCCATCCGCACCATCGCCGACGACCTCAACGGACTCAGCCAGCAGGCCTGGGTGACCACGGCGTACCTCATCGTCTCGACCATCGCGACCCCGATCTACGGAAAGCTGTCCGACATCTTCGGACGCCGACCGCTGTTCATCACCGCGATCTCGATCTTCCTCATCGGATCGCTCGCCTCGGCGTTCTCGACCTCGATCCTCGAACTGGCCGGATTCCGCGCGCTCCAGGGCCTCGGAGCCGGTGGCCTCATGGCCCTGCCGCTCGCCATCATGGGCGACATGCTCGCCCCCCGCGAGCGCGCCAAGTACCAGGGCTACTTCCTCGCCGTCTTCGGGATCTCGAGCGTCATCGGCCCGCTGGTCGGTGGTCTCTTCGCCGGCGCACCGTTCATCCTGTTCATCACCGGATGGCGCTGGGTCTTCCTCATCAACCTGCCGATCGGCATCATCGCCCTTCTCATGGTGCTGAGATTCCTGCACCTGCCGTCGCGAAGCGTGAACCGCGGCGTTCGCATCGACTGGTGGGGGGCGGCGACAGTCATCGTCGCCGTCGCGCCGCTGCTGCTCGTCGCAGAACAGGGCCGCGAGTGGGGCTGGAATTCCGCCGGTGCCATCGCCTGCTACATCGTCGGCGCGTTCGGTATCGCCGCCTTCATCTTCACCGAACGCCTCATGGGAGACGACGCGCTCATCCCGCTGAAGCTCTTCCGCAGCCCGACGTTCTCGATGGCGACCATCCTCGGTGTGCTCGTCGGTTTCGGCATGTTCGGCGCGATCTCGACCGTGCCGCTCTACCTGCAGATCGTCAAGGGCTCGACCCCGACGGAGAGCGGATTCCAGCTGCTGCCGATGATCCTCGGCCTGATGATCTCGTCGATCGTCAGCGGCCAGCTGATCTCGCGCACCGGCCAGTACCGCATCTTCCCCATCCTCGGAACGGGCTTCATGGTTGCGGGTTTCGCCGTCTTCACGACACTGCGCGCCGACACCCCGTACCTCGTGCTCGCGGGTGCGATGCTGTTGGTGGGCCTCGGACTCGGCCAGCTCATGCAGACCCTGACCATTGCCAGTCAGAACGCCGTCGGGCCGCGTGACATCGGGGTTGCGACATCCTCGTCCACCTTCTTCCGCCAGGTCGGCGGCACGCTCGGCGTCGCCGTGATCTTCTCCGTCGTCTTCAGTGTCGTCGGCGGACTGATCAGCACCTCGTTCCAGAAGGCCTCGGTACTGCGTACCGCTCTCAACGCCGCGCTCGATCCTGCGGTCGCGAATGCCCCCAACAACCAGGCGATCATGTCGAAGATCTACAACGCGATCGTCGGTCCGATCAAGAGCAGCCTGCCCGCCGGAACGGATCTCTCGAACTCGACCATCCGCAGCAAGGTCGTGGATGCGGCGGTCTCGCGGTCACAGTCCGGATCGTTCGGTGGCGGCTCGACGTCGACCTCGCTCGACTCGAACACGGCCTTCCTGAACAACGCGAGCCACGCACTCTCGGCCCCGTTCCTCAACGGGTTCTCCGACGCGATGGTGCGGGGCTTCTACGTGAGCCTGGCGATCGTGATCGTCGCATTCATCCTCAGCTTCTTCCTGAAGGCGACGCCGCTTCGCCAGAAGTCGGCGCTGCAGGAGGTCGCGGATGCCGACGCCGCGATCCTCGCCACGCAGGCAGCCGAGATGGCCGGTGCGCCACTCGAGCCGGTGGCGAGCACGGCGACCACTGGAGCGACCGCCTCGGCGGGTGGCACGTCGTCGGGTAGCACGTCCTCGGGTAGCACCTCAGCCAGTAGAAGAACCTCGCCGGCGTCACCCGTGAATCCGACCCCCGCGCGCGATCGCTAGCATCGGGCGCATGAACTGAGGCTGCGCCGAAAGGGCCGCCCACCAGGCATTCTGGTGGGCGGTCCTTTTTGATGTTGACAGCACCGGGGGGTCGTGTCATAGTTAGCGCGATCCCGTGGGAGCGCTCCCACCGCACCAGATGAGAGCGCTCCCACGGACAACCCCATCCACACACAAAGGAGTGACCGTGAAATTCTCGCGACGCACCACCATCGGGGCGAGCATCGCTGCAGCGTCGATATTCGCCCTCGTCATGACGGGATGCGCATCGACCGCAACCCCGGCCGACAACAACAAGCCCGTCACACTGACGCTCTCCACCTTCAACAACTTCGGCTACACGAAGGCGTTGCTCGCGAAGTATCACACGCTCCACCCGAACGTGACCGTCGTGAACAAGATCGCCGCGACCTCGCAGGCGGCGCAGACGAACCTGTTCACCAAGCTCGCAGCGGGCTCGGGTCTCGGTGACATCGAGGCCGTCGACGGCGACTGGATGCCGAAGGTCAAGCAGTACCCGACGAAGTTCGAAAACCTCGCGTCGGCCGACAACAAGGGTCGCTACTCCGCCTTCAAGACGGACGGCGGCACGGTCGCCGGCAAGCAGATCGGGCTCGGCACCGACATCGGTCCGGAGGCCATCTGCTATCGCTCCGACCTGCTCGCCAAGGCCGGGCTTCCGACCGATCCGGCCGCCGTTGCGACACTGCTCAAGGGTGACTGGAACCACTACTACTCCGTCGGTGACACGTTCACCGCGGCGAAGACCGGCGCCGCCTGGTTCGACTCCGCCGGAGCCACCTTCCAGGGTCTCGCCAACCAGTACAAGAACTTCTTCGAGAAGAGCGACGGCACGGTCATCGCGACGACCAACCCCGATGTGAAGGCAGCCTTCACCTCGGTGCTGAAGGCGAGCGCCACGAACTCGGCCCACCTCCAGGAGTGGGGAACCGACTGGAGCACCGGCATGGCGAGCGGAGCGTTCGCCACGATGCTCTGCCCGCCCTGGATGCTCGGCTCGATCCAGCAGAACAGCCCGAAGGTGACCGACTGGAAGGTCGCCGACGTCTTCCCGAACGGCGGCGGAAACTGGGGCGGTTCGTACCTCCTCGTTCCGAGCCAGGGCAAGCATCTCGCCGAGGCGAAAGCGTTCACCGACTGGCTGACCGCGCCGGAGCAGCAGCTCTCCGCCTTCACGCAGGCCGGAACATTCCCGAGCCAGATCTCGACGTACACCTCGTCGGCCCTGATCGACTCGAAGAACGCGTTCTTCAACGACGCACCGACCGGTTCGATCTTCGTGTCACGGGCGAAGGCGTTCACCTCGCTGCCGTTCAAGGGCATCCACTACGGCGACATCATGCAGGCCGTGCAGGACGGCCTGACCCGCGTCGAGACCGGAAGCCAGTCGATCGACGCCTCCTGGGCGCAGACCGTCACGGCGATCAAGGCACTGAGCTAGGGCTGCGGTACCAGACAGACGCTCGACGGAACGGATGCTGCGGCTCGCACGAACGCGTGCGAGCCGCAGCATCCCGATCCGCAGTATCACGCTCGCAGCATCAGCAGCAGGCGCGAGTACTACCAGCAGGCACGGAAAACCGGGAAGCACCGGGAAGAGAGGGACAGTTAGATGACGACTTCAGCGCTTCGCACCGACCAGCGCTCGCCACGGCGGATCGCGATGAGCCACAGGCTCGGTCGATGGGACGTCAAGGTCTCGCCCTACCTCTACATCTCGCCGTTCTTCATCGTGTTCGCGGTCGTCGGTCTCTTCCCACTCCTCTATACCGGGTGGGTTTCGCTGCACAAATGGGA
>JANYGT010000005.1 GCA_025362355.1 Lacisediminihabitans sp.
CAATGCCCAGGATGCCGATCACAGCGAAGATGTATGCGCACCACATGGTACCTACGGTTGCGGTGATCCCGAGCCCTACTTTGCGGTTGATCCGGTTGACCAGCTTGTCCTGCGGGTGGAGGGCTTTGGCGGCCTCGCCCACGGTCGGCGGCCCTTGGGTGAGGCGCTCCTTGGCGCGGGCGTGCTGCTTGTATTCATAGGTCGCATCCATGGCTTGTGCTCCTTCATCTTGGCCTCACGTGGAAGTGCGGACGGTTATCGCCTCAGGGTATTGGTTCATGGGTTGCATTCGATTCAATCCCGCGATCAGCACCGCGGCGGTTCCTGCCGCGAATGAGGCGGTGACGGGCAGTCGGCATTGGTGCGCGGTTCGCGGTGAGCGGTCAGTGTCGGCTTCCTGCTTCGGCTTACACTCGCAATCATGCGTGCACAGTCCGATGCCTGCACTCGGCACGAACATCGACTCCCGGTACTTGGTGCCGTTGTCGGCGCGCGGGTCCTGTACCTCTTCGTACCGGTGAAGGTACAAATTGTGCCGCCCTGGGTGGTCCCCTCGATCGGCGTCCTGAACCGTCCCGGTTTTCATGCCGCCGTTTTGTTGACGGCGTCACCGGTTGGTGCGCCGAATTACGGCCTTCCGTGGGCTGGGATCCACCGGTAGAGGGTGGGGATGGAGACGCCGAGGTCTTTGGCGACGTCAGCCGGCGCCATACCTCCGTCGAGGAGTTTGGTCGCTGAGGCGATCTTGCTTTCTGTCATCAGGCGTTTCCGACCGGGAAGGTGACCTTTGGCGCGGGCCGCGGCGAGGCCCGCTTGGGTTCGTTCGATGGTGAGTTCTCGTTCCATCTGAGCGAGGGAGGCCATGATGTTGAAGAAGAACCGGCCCGCCGGTGTCGTGGTGTCGATCTGGTCAGTCAGCGCTCGGAAGCCCACACCCTCAGTGTGAAGTTGTTCGGTGAAGTCGATGAGGTTTTTCACCGTCCGGCCGAGCCGGTCAAGTTTCCAGACGACGAGGGTATCGCCAGCGCGAACGTGCTCGAGCGCCTTTGCCAGACCCGGACGATCCATTTTGGTACCGCTGATGGTGTCGTCAAAAATCTTCTCGCACCCTGCCGCGGATAGTGCTTCATGTTGCAGGGTCAGATTCTGGTCTGTGGTGGAGACGCGGGCGTAACCGACGAGCATCGGACTCTTTCCTGTTTCTTGAAAGCCGTGAGACGGTGATGATGCGAGAATCCTATTCTGAGAACCGTTTCCGAGAATGGTGCTTCCCTGATTTTCCGTGGTCGTGTCGCACCGGTTGGTTAGGTTCTTGTTTTCCTCCGTTTTCGAGAAGGAGTATTCATGCCGCGTCGTCCGGTTCTGACCGTCATTGAACGTGAGGAGTTACTGGCTCTGCCGGTCGATGAGCTGGAACGTGTGCAGCACTATACGTTGAGCGATTCCGACCTTGCGATCATCCGGCAACGCCGGGGTGAAGGGAACCGGTTGGGATTCGCCGTTCAGCTCTGCTACCTCCGATTCCCCGGCCGCGCCCTCGGGGTGGACGAAATCCCCGAGGCCACTCTGCTCGAACTGCTCGTCAAACAGCTCGGCATTCGAGCTGAAAGCTGGGATGAGTACGCCACGCGACCACAGACCAGGGTCGAGCACTTCGCAGAGCTGCAAACCTGGCTGGGGCTGCGAACCTTCGACCTGTCTGATTATCGCCGTTGGGCCCTGGCCTTGGCCGAACTCGCCGAGCGCACCGACCGTGGTGCCGACCTTGCCGAAGCTATCGTTGCGGGACTACGAGGTGAAAGCATCGTTGTTCCCTCTGTGGAGGTCATCGAGCGGATCTGTGGTGAAGCGTTGACGCACGGTACCCGACGGATGTACTCCCTCCTGATGGAGCCAGTCTCTGACACATCGCGTTCCGCGCTCGATGATCTCCTCGTGTTGGCTGGCGGTGCCCAGGTCAGCCGGCTCAGTTGGCTTCGTCAGCCACCCGGGATACCACGGGCCAGGCATATCCTCGCTCACCTAGAGAGGTTGAAAACGGTCAGAGCCATCGGGATTCCGACCGAAACTGGGCAGGCTGTGCACAGCGGTCGGCTCGCGAAACTCGCACGTGAGGGCGGCCAGATGACTTCTCAGCATTTGCGTGATCTTGAGCCGATCCGTCGACACGCGACACTCGTAGCGGTAGTGCTCGATACCCAGGCGACGTTGATCGACGAAATCATCGACCTTCATGACAGGTTCCTCGGCGGCGTGTTCAGCAAAGCGAAACGAACCCACGCGGAACAGTTCCAGAACTCGGGCAAAGCGATCAGCGACAAGGTGCGGCTGTACTCACAGATCGGCCGCGCCCTGCTGGCCGCGAAAGAGTCGGGCGCTGAACCCTACGCCGCGATCGAGAAGGTGATCTCTTGGGCTGCGCTCGAGGAAAGCGTCGCGGAAGCGGAACAGCTCGCGGGTCCTGCGAACTTCGATCACCTTGCCTACGCGATCGACGGGTACAGCCAGCTCCGCCGCTACACCCCAGGGTTCCTTGACGCCCTCGATTTCCAGGCCGCCCCCGCAGCCCTCGACGTCCTCGCCGGGGTCGTGCTGCTCCGTGACCTGTACGCCAGGCAGGCGCGGAAAGTTCCTGACACCGCGCCGACTTCGTTCATCCGGAAACGCTGGATCGACCTTGTCCGCACGCCCGAAGGGTTGGACCGGCGCTTCTACGAATTGTGCGTGATGTCTGAGCTTCGGAACTCGCTCCGCTCCGGAGATATCTGGGTGGCCGGCTCCCGGCAGCATAGAGACTTCGACGAGTATCTCGTCCCCGCCACTGTCTTCCAACAGCGCCGAACCGCGAACACGCTTGGGCTGCCAATCGCCGCTGACGTCGAACAGTTCCTCGGCGCACGCACGACGCTCTTGGAGCAGCAGCTCGCGGTCGTCGA
Source organism: Lacisediminihabitans sp. (assembly GCA_025362355.1). Lineage (GTDB taxonomy): Bacteria > Actinomycetota > Actinomycetes > Actinomycetales > Microbacteriaceae > Lacisediminihabitans. The sequence continues at coordinate 2,937 of JANYGT010000005.1, forward strand.
GAATCTTGCCGCGGCCGGTGAACTACCTGATGCTGCGATGACGGCGGCCGGGCATCTGCGGATCAGCCCGCTGACGAACATGGTGCCCGATGAGGCCGACACCTTAATCCGGGCCAGCTACGGGCTGCTGCCGCACGTAAAAATTACCGAGCTACTCCTCGAAGTCGATCAGTGGACTGGGTTCTCCAAACACTTCACCCACCTCAAATCCGGCCAACCGCCCAAGGACACCACCCTGCTGCTGACCGCGGTTCTTTCCGACGCCATCAATCTGGGTCTTCGGAAAATGGCGGAAGCATCGCCCGGGATCACTGTCACGAAACTTGGCTGGCTGCAGGCCTGGCATGTTCGCGATGAAACCTACGCGGCCGCCCTCGAAGAGATCGTCAACGCACAAACCCGGCAACCCTTCGCCGCCAGGTGGGGCCACGGCGCCACCTCATCCTCGGAC
>JANYGT010000007.1 GCA_025362355.1 Lacisediminihabitans sp.
CTCGACCGGCGGCGAGCCGGAATACTTTCAAGATTTTCGTGTGGACCTGAATGCCGGCTCGGGGAAATGCACCGTATCGCCAGCGCCGACCCGATAGGTCGGTGACGCCTCCGCCGCTGGCGAACCCGGCCGGGGATGTCGGCGGCCTTCCGTACACTTGAGAGGTGTCTATTACCCCCGTGAATTCCTCTGCAAAACTGTCGGTCCACGGTGCGAGGGTGCACAACCTCAAGAGCGTCGACATCGAGATTCCGCGCGATTCGCTCGTCGTGTTCACCGGTTTGTCCGGATCAGGAAAGTCGTCACTCGCGTTCGACACGATCTTCGCCGAGGGACAGCGCCGCTATGTCGAGTCGCTTTCGGCCTACGCCCGCCAGTTCCTCGGCCAGGTGGATCGCCCGGATGTCGATTTCATCGACGGCCTCAGCCCCGCCGTCTCGATCGACCAGAAGTCGACCAACCGCAACCCGCGTTCGACGGTCGGAACGATCACCGAGATCTACGACTACATGCGCCTCCTCTGGGCCCGCATCGGTATCCCGCACTGCGCCATCTGCGGCGAGAAGATCGAGCGCCAGACCGTCCAGCAGATCGCCGACCAGCTCATGACGCTCGAGACCGGCATCCGCTACCAGATCGTCAGCCCGGTCATCTCGCAGAAGAAGGGCGAGTTCGTCGACCTGTTCAGGGAGCTCGCCGCGAGCGGCTACTCCCGGGCGATCGTCGACGGCGAGCAGATCCAGCTGAGCGAGCCGCCGATCCTGAAGAAGCAGATCAAGCACGACATCGCCGTGGTCGTCGACCGGCTCGTTGCGGCAGACGACATCCTGACCAGGCTCACCGACTCGCTCGAGACGGCGCTGCGCCTTACCGATGGCCTCGTCAGCATCAACTACGTCGACGAGACCGGCGACAGGGCCTGGCGCAATTTCTCCGAGAAGCTGTCCTGCCCGAACGGCCACCCGGTGCAGCTCACCGAGATCGAACCGCGCACCTTCTCGTTCAACGCCCCGTTCGGCGCCTGCCCGGAATGCTCCGGCCTCGGCACGAAGATGTCGGTGGATTCCGAGTTGCTGCTCGGCGACCCGGCGCTCAGCCTCGCCGACGGTGTCATCCTTCCCTGGACCCAGTCGGGCAAAGGACTGTTCAACTACTTCCAGCGCCTTCTCGAGGGGCTCGCGGCCGACCTCGACTTCTCGCTGAAGACCCCGTGGGAGAAGCTCTCCGATGAGGTCAAGACGGCGATCCTCAAAGGCAACGACTTCCAGGTGACTGTGAAGTGGAAGAACCGCTTCGGTCGGGAGATGAAGTACTCGACCGGGTTCGAGGGCGTCATGCCATACATCGAGCGCAAGTTCCTCGAGGCCGAGACCGACTCCGCACGGCAGCGTTACTCGGCCTACCTCCGCGAGATCAACTGCCCGGTCTGTGACGGAAAGCGCCTCAAGCCAGAGGTGCTCGCCGTCACGGTGCATGACCACAACATCGCGGATGTCTCCGAGCTCAGCCTCATCGACGCGTTCGAGTTCATGGACCTGCTCGAACTGACCGAGAGGGAGGCGAAGATCGCCGCCCAGGTGCTGCGCGAGATCCGTTTGCGACTCGAATTCCTCATCGAGGTCGGCCTGAACTACCTCTCGCTGTCACGCTCGGCCGGATCCCTCTCCGGTGGAGAGGCGCAGCGCATCCGGCTGGCCACCCAGATCGGATCCGGCCTGACCGGAGTGCTCTACGTTCTCGACGAGCCGAGCATCGGACTCCACCAGCGCGACAACCGCCGACTCATCGAGACTCTCGTCAAGCTGAAGAATCTCGGCAACACCCTGATCGTCGTCGAGCACGATGAAGACACCATCCGCACCGCCGACTGGATCGTCGACATCGGGCCGGGCGCCGGCGAGCACGGGGGAGAGGTCGTGCACTCCGGTTCCTATGAGAACCTGCTGAAGAACACGCGTTCGATGACCGGCGACTACCTCTCGGGGCGACGTTCGATCGAGACGCCGACGACCCGTCGGAAGATCGATAAGAAGCGGATGCTCACGGTCGAAGGCGCACGGGCCAACAATCTGCAGAATGTCACCGTCGACTTCCCGCTCGGCACTTTCACGGCCGTCACCGGCGTGAGCGGCTCCGGCAAG
>JANYGT010000015.1 GCA_025362355.1 Lacisediminihabitans sp.
TTACTTGCGGATGACTACTTGCCGGTGACTACTTGCTGGTGAGCGTGAGCGTCAGCGTCGAGTCGTAGGTGCCGGCCGGGGCCGACGCCGGGGCGACGAACGTGAGGTTGGCATCCAGCACGGTGTTTCCGTTACCGACGACCGGGCTGTTGTCCGCCGAGGCGAACGGCGCGACGTAGCTTGCGCTACCGGCAACCTGGCCGGCCGCCGCGACGATGCCGGAGGCACCCGACGGGATCGAGACGAGCACCGGGGCGAAACCGAGCTGTGTCTTCGGGATCGTCTTGGTGGCATCCGTCTCGAGGGCGAAGTCCGTCACCGAGCTGGTGAGGTCCCAGCCCTTGTGGGTGAGTACCCGGCCGTCAGAAACGGTCAGGTTGCCGAGCTTTCCGGTCGAGGTCGACAGGTGCGTCGTCGGGTCGACGACGGGGCTGCCGATCAGCACCGTCGAGTTGGTCGGTGCCGTGAGGCTGAGAACGCCATCCTGGGCGGCCGCTGTGGTCGCCTTGAGGGTGAGGCTCGCCGAACCGGTCGGTGGGGTGGTCGGGGTCGGGGTCGGAGTCGGCCCGGCGACGGTCGGCTGATCGAAGGTGTACGCACCGGTGCCCGCCGTGACATGGATCGAGGCGAACCAGACACCGGTCGATGCGAAGTTCACCCCGTTGTCCTTCAGGCAGGCGAGGCCGACGCTCAGGTCGCCACCCGCGGACTTGACCGCCCCTGTGTTCGCGCCGATCGCATAGAGCGAGAGAGTCGGCTCCATGTTGTTCTTCGTTCCGGGCGCGAATGGGGAGTCGGTGGAGGTGATCCAGGACGCCTTGGTGAACTCCTGGCCCTTTGGCGCGATGAAGGTCTTCGCCCCCGTCGAGTCCGCCGGGCAGACGTAGGGCGTGCGGGCGTTCGCGGTGTCCTGGAATCCGATGGTGTCGTCCGTGAACCCGAGCGTGCTGCCGGCCGGGTAAACGGCCTCGGTACCGGGGTCTCCGATGTAGACGGGAGCCTGGGATCCGTTGGGCTGGACAGCGGCGTTGGCCACCGAGGCGAGCGTCGTTCCGGCCAATACCGTCAGCATCGCGGCACCGATGACGAGTGCGCGGGACTTCTTGTTCTTGAGCATGATGTGAATACCTTTCTTGGGGTGTGAGGAGGGGTGACTAGGAGGCGTTGGCACGAAGGATGGTTGTGCTGGATGGAGCGAGGAAGCCGAACTTCGTCTTGACAGCACCCGAGGTGGCCGGGCCGCTCGAGAAGTTGGTCAGTCCTTTGGACTTTGCCGGATTCACGAGGTCGGCGAGACCTTGGTCGAACAGGGCGCTCGAGGAGTCGATGCGGCTGAACTGCACGACCATGTAGGTGTCGCGGCCCCAGACCGAGCTCGCGTAGTACGTGGGGTTGGCAGCCAGGGTCGTACCGGAGCCCGTGACGGGAGCGGTGGAGATCGGCGAACCGAGCGCAGCCGGCCCGGTTCGGTCGAAAGCCGCGCCATTGGTCTGGGCGATGTAGCTGGCCACCGAGAACGGGGCGATCATGCCAACGGCCGACAGCGCCGTGCCGTCGTTCTCGTTCACCGCGGCGAAGGACGGGTTCGCGCCGCTGTTCGTCACGCAGGAGACGAGAGCGGCGTTGTCGGTGACCCCGATGGCGCCGAGGAAGAATTTGCGAGTGCCCGATCCGGCCTGTGGCAGCAGCGGCTGAACGGTCACACCGTTGATGACGTTGGCACCGGCCACGCAGGAGTAGATCTGCGTGAGCTGGGCCGTCGAGATGGAGCCGAGTGCAGCCGCGGTTCCGTTGTAGGCGTAGGAGACCGCATCGCGGGCGAACGGCACGTAGGCGAGGACGCCGCTCGCATTCGCGTTCCCGCCGGGGCCGCTCGACGAACGGGCGATATCGACCTGCCCGGTGATGACCGCTGCTGGCGTCGTGTTGTTCGTCGCCGTGTACGCAGCACCGTCGATTGACCGGCTGAGAGCCTTGACGCCGTCGCCGGAGCCGGACGGACGACCGAAGTACGGGCCGGCACTCTTGATCTGGACCGATGCCGAACCGAAAGCATCGAACGATCCGAGAGTTCCGTTCGCCGAGATCGTTCGAACGGGGGAACCGGTGATCGCGGTGCCGTTGACGAGGGCGTTCGAGACATCCTGGAGCGTGTCAGAACCGACCAGGGTGTAGCTGTTCGAGATCGGGTCAGCCGAAGCCGGTGCTGCAATGGCGACACCCGCAAGAGCGACGCCGACGACTGCGCAGATGGCAGCTGCCTTGATGTTCTTCACTTCGTTTCCTTTCGAGGGGGTTTCCGAACACCCGGCAGGCCCGGATTTTTCGGCTTGGTGCGATCGCCGACGAAAATGGCGGCTGTCGCAAGAACAAGAATTTGGGCCATCAGGGTTTCCTCCTGAAGCGGGTGACGAGTGGAACGACCGCCGCAGAGGCGAGGCCGCCCAGCAGGCTGAGAGGCACGACGGATCCGATCCCGCCAGTGTCGGGATCCTTTGGTGTGGATGCGCCCATCAGGCTCCCAGCGAGGGCTCCGGTGGCCCTCGGGTCGGCCGTCGGCGCGGAAGGCGTCTCGGCGTTACCGGGCAGCGCGTTACCGAGCCCGGCCGAGTCCCCGGACGAGCTGGGCTGCTCTGACTCCGCACCGGCAGTCGATCCTGCCGGCACGCCCGCCGCGATCTTCGCCGCAGCCGCCATCGCCGCCGCTCGCCATCCGGCCGGAAGCGGCGCGTATCCGTCTGGCAGCTGCCCGACCCCGGCGCCCGGTGTCTGACCGGTCGTCGCTGCATAGGTGATGAATGCCGCATAGCTCGACCGGGTAGCGGTGTCATTCTGGGCCGGGTTGGTTGCTGCGTAAATCGGCATCGTGAGCGGGTAGGCGGTCGGCGCCCCTTTGGCCGCCGATCCAGCCGGGTCGAACTCGTAGACCTGATTCTGGGTCGCCGTCGGTGTCATCGCCGCGGCCGCAGCCGACATCGACGTGGTCGTGGGTGAGACGAACTGGCCGGCCTCGTTGAGGAGCGAGGCAGAGATGATCTGGTATTTCGCCGCGGAGGCGGTGTCGGTCAGGCCGAGAACGGTCTGGAATCCGGGGTTCGAACGGAGGGCCTTCACGTAGGCGGGTGGCTGCCTGGTCTGGTCCCAGGCACCGAGCACCTGGCCGTCTCCGCGAAGCGTGAGGTATCCACTGGTGTCGAGGTCGCTGGTGTATGGCCGCCACGTCACCAGATTGACGGGGCCCGCCGTGATGGTCGTCCCGCCACCCGACGTGGTCGCGGGAAGTTCTGTCGGGTCGGACTTCGGGAAATTCTCTGCCGGGAGAGTGAAGGCGACACCGCTTGGATTTTTGGCGGCAGTGGTCGAGTTCCAGGGGTTGACGATCATTCCCCATTTGTCCGGGGTGCCGGCGAGGAAGGCTTTCGCGTCGGGATCGGCCAGCACGTACCGCCAGAGCTGGTACGCGACATCCGAGCGTCCCTGAGGCACAAGCAGGTCGGCGAGAGAGGGACCGGTGAGCGCTTCGTCCTGCCACTCCGGGTCGTTGTTGGCGAGGAAGTCCGGGTCGGTCGTGAGGTTGCGGGCGTTGTGACCCGGGTCTTTAGGCCCGTTGTAGTTGACGTCTTTCTTGTCCCCGGGCAGTGAATCGAGATAGGAGTTGGTCAACAGCTTGGCGACCAGCCGCGGAGTCAGTTTGAGCGAGGTGAATGCCTGGTTCGCCTTGGCAACGACCGCCTCGGGAGTCGACGCCGTCGCTTTCGGCTGGCGATCGATGGCGAATGCCAGTGAGATCCCCGAAACGGCGATGGGAGCGTACGTGATCGAATCGGTGAACCCCCCGGAGGTGTCGAGGGGCCGAGAGGTGAGCGCGAGGGCGGCGGGTGCGCTCGGGTCGTTCGCCGCGCGCAGTGCGTCGCTCTCCGACCCGGTGCTGTTCGTGTAGATCGACCCTCCGTCGGCGGCGCAGAGGCTCGGCTGCCACGAGGCGACGGCGCCTGCGACGAGTTCGCTTCCGGCTATCTGCTTCTCGGCGGCTCCGATAGGGCAGTTGATACCGAGTGCCTTGAACCCCACCCGGAACGCGAGCCGATGCTTCCAGACATCCCAGAACAGTCCGGAGTGGGTGATGTGGGTCTCGCCGACATCCGCTGATCCGCGGGGCACCACGACGATCCAGCACGACTTGCCGGTAACCGATCCATCCGCGGCCTTGACGGGAGCGCCGCAGTCGATGCCGGATGACTGCTGCGCGGTCTGCACCTCGAACTTCACCGACCCGGCCCCGTTGGACCCGGATCCGGCCCATTTGACCTCGTTGGAGGTATACCCGGTGAAGTACTGATTCGTGTTCGGGTTGACGTTCTCGATCTTCTTGTGGTTCTGCACAGCGGCGACATCGTCGCCGGCCGGCGGATGAAAGGTGATCGCTGTGTACGTCGGGTTTGCGAACCCGTCCCCCGGCGCCGTGTATTTCGCGTCTTCCGGCGCTACCTCGTTGTCGGTGACGAAGTTGTCGCGGGTTGCACCCGGGGTGAGGAAACCGCCGTACTGGCAGGTGGTGCGGTCCGGTTGAGCGGGCTGTCCAGCGGCGATCGACGGATCGTCGCCCCAGCACTGCATCACTTGCAGAAAGTTCTCGCCACCGCTGTCGGTTCCCGGCTGGGTCGACTGTTTGCCGCCGGTCCAACTCACGACGAGTCCCTGGGAGGTGAGGTCCGCGGTCTGGGAGAGGGTGACTGCGAGACCCGGAAGTGGGGCATCGGCGAGATCGGGATCGGCCGCAGCTGCGGTGATGGTCATCGACGAGGATGAGTCGGCGACGGCTGCGGGCGTCGAGAGCGACCCGACGGTCGAGACTACGGCGATCGTGAGCGAGACGAGAAGTCCGGTTGCGAGAGAGGCACACCAGGTGGCTCGCGATCGGGTTCGCGGGGAGGGATGCACTGCGTACTCCAAGAGGAAATTCAGCGGCTTGCAGGGGGGATGAGGATGAAATTATTGGCGGATGATGTCGACTCGATGAACAGATAACGAACTACGGTGCCCGCGCAACCGACGCTCAGGCGCGACACGATTTCGCCCGGACACACGCCGAAAACCGCTGTCACCGAAGCGGTCGAATCGACCCGGTGAAGCGGTTAGTGGGAGGGCGAGGTCAGCTGTTCTTGCCCGATCCGCGAGCCCGGAGAGACTTGGACAACACCGGTGGAAGTACGATCGCGAGCACGACGAGCACGCCCGAGACGAGCATGAGAAGCTGCCCGGCACCGAAAGGCGCCGCCGGCTCGCTGAAGGGGGATGAGACCGCGGCCTCGCCGGAGCCGGTAGAGCTCGCGAGCTGCGCTCCGCCGGCCTGGCCCGCATCCGTTCCCGTTCCCGCTCCCGCGGCGCCCGTCGATCCCGCGACCGCGCCGGTTGCGCTCGATCCCGCCGCCTTCCCGCCGGAGCCGCTCCCGGTGACCCCCGTGGGGGTTGACGCTGCGCCGGCCGTACCCGAAGTGCATTGGTTCGGGCCCCTCTGGTCACACGGCGCCGGCTGGGGCGCGATCGTCGCGAGTTTGTTGCTGCCGGGGTTCGCCGGGTCGAAGGTCGGGTTGTTGCACTTCGACAGGTCTCCGCTCGTGGCTGTCGATCCGGGGATCCGCGCGATCTGTGTGAAGCCGGCCTTCACCAGGTTGAGGGGAAGCGGGGAATATCCGAGGGCGGCCGCCTGCTGTTGCCCCTCGCAGAGCATGTAGCTGGCAAAAGTGCTGAGCGTCGCACCCTTTGCCTGGGTGAAGATCGAGCCGGTCGCCGGGATGTTCGTCGGCACGATCATGTAGGAGTAACTGGACAGTGGGTAGGTGCGCTTGTCCGCGTTGTTGTAGACGCCATCGAGGATCTGGGTCAGATCGCTCGGGTTGATCGCGGCCTGCAACAGCGCGACGGCAACCGAGGACGCCGTCGGTTCGACGTAATAGCCGGCGGCGTTCAACACCTTGGCGACCGGGAACCCCGACTTCAGAGCATAGGAATACTCGACGTAGGTGATCGCCCCCTCGCCGTATGCCTGGCTGACATAGCCGGCTACACCGAGAGATCCGCTCTGGGCTTTCGCCGATCCCTTGACCGGGTATTGAGAGGTGAGGCCGGACCGTCCCGAAAACGCCGACCACAGCGCCGAGTACTGCTTCGACATCCAGAGGGTGAACTGGGCCGTCGAGCCGGATCCGTCGGAACGGACGACCGGCACGATGGGCTTGTTGGGCATCGCGAGTCCGGGATTGTCGGCCTGGATCTGCGGATCGTTCCAGTTGGTGATCCTGTTGGTGAAGATCTTCGTGATCGTCTCGCCGCCGAGCCGGAGATTGGTGACCCGTTTTCCGCCGATCTTCAGGTTGTACATGAAGGCGGTGCCTCCCGCGACGATCGGCATGTAGGCATAGCCGTTCGCCGGCTTCTCCGGAGCGGAACCATCCTCCGGCGCTGCTTGGAAGGGGATCTCGCTCACGGCGAAATCGACGGTGCCGTTGATGAAATCCTTACGCCCGGCAGACGACCCGGTGCCCGAGTAGTTGACCGTCATTCCGTAATTCGTCGCGACATTTCGACGCCACTGGTCGAGCGCGTTCTGCGACCAGGTGGACCCGGTGCCGCTGATCGGTGTGTAGGTCACGGCCGTCGCCGACTGGGGAACCGCTGTCGCCGCAGCACCGACGAAGATCGTCATGGCGAACAGGATGCTGATGAGGCGGATGAGTCGGATTCGTGGCGTCACCGTGACGTCTCCTCAGGGTTGGCGGCGTGATCGACGTCGGTCGCGTCACGGTTCGGGGTGGTGCGGCTCATTCGGGCCAGGTCCTCAAGGGATGCCGCGGCTAGTCGGCGACGCTGACTGTCGGAGAGCTGCCCAGGGCCGCGCCCACCGATGATGCGGGCGACCGTGAACAACGCGACAACGAGAAGCAGCAGGACTGCCGCCGTACCGAAACCCCGCGCGATCATGTTGGGCTCAGGAGACTTGACGAAATCGAACACCTGCAGGGGAAGGGAGATCATCGGGCCGGAGAACGGGTTGAAATTCATCACCGAGGTGATGCCGGAGGTGAGCAGAACCGGAGAGGTCTCACCGATGCCCCGCGCGGTTCCGAGGATCACCGCGGTCACAAGCCCGGATCGGGCGGTCGGGAGCACGACGTTCCAGACGGTGCTCCACCGGGTCGATCCGAGGGCATAGGACGCCTCGCGGAGATTTCCGGGTACCAACCTCAGCACGACATCGGCTGCCCTGATCACGATCGGAAGCATCATCACGGTGATCGCCATCGCCGCCGCGAAACCGGAACGCTGATGAGTGATGAGCTGAATGATGGCGGCATAGACGAACAGTCCGGCGACGATCGACGGCAGCGCGGTCATGGCGTCGGCGATCGTGCGGACGAATCGGGCGAATCGACCCCCGATCTCGTTGAGGAACACCGCCGTGGTGATACCGAGCGGGATGGTGATCGAGAGCGCGATGGTGATCTGGATGAGTGATCCGACGATGGCGTGAAGGATTCCTCCGATACTGAGCGGATCGAGCGGTCCGGCGAGTTCCATCGTCTGTGTGAAGAAGTTGAGGTGGGGTAGAGCATCCTTTCCTCGGATGAGCGTGTACCCGACCACGAAGATGAGCGCGCCGAACAGGATGACGCCAGCACTGACCATCAGCGCCGTCATGACCCGATCCTTCACCTCCTGGCGGTCGGCGCGCAGCGCAACGAGGATGATGTAGAAACCGACGAAGAGGACGAACGCCACCACGACGTATCCGACGCCTCCGATGAGCGGGGTGAACCAGCCGAACAGCAGGCTGGTGAGGGCGACCGACGCCACGAGGGCGCCGACGATATTGAACTTGTCATCGAGGGTCGCCTTGCGGAGGCTCCTCCGCGGCCCGACCGGGGTCTCGCCCGGTGACGGGAGGTGCGTGATCGAGGAACCGATCAGCGACGTGTCGTTGTCGGTCGCGACATCCGTATCCGAGAGCGTCGGGGGGTCGAGGACTGTGGTCACGGGTCAGCCCGTCTCTGCGCCGGAACGCGATCGCGCGACGATGGATGACGCGGTGAAATTGACGATCAACGTGATCACGAACAGAACGAGCCCGGCTGCCATCAGCGCTGAAAGGCCGAAGTCGCTCGCCTCGCCGTACCGGAGGGCGATGAGGGCCGAGACCGAGTTGGTGCCGGTCTTCAGCACCTGCCAGTTGATCGTGAAGATCGGCGAGATGATCATGTAGACCGCGATCGTCTCGCCGAGCGCGCGCCCGAGCCCGAGCATCGTGCCGCCGATGATCCCGCCGCGCCCGAAAGGGATCACGACGGTGCGGATCATGCCCCAGCGGGTCGAGCCGAGAGCGAGAGCGCCCTCCCTTTCACCGACGGGCGCCTGCGAGAACGCCTCCCGCATCACCGAGGTCTGGGTCGGCACGACCATGAGACCGACGACGATCCCCGCGATGAAGGCGGATGACGTGTACGCGCTCGCCTCGGTGAGGTGCTCGCCGGATCCGCCCGTCACGGCGAAGATCGGAATCCAGGCGAAGTAGGTGGAGATCCAGGACGAGATCGGGATCACGTTCGCCTGGAGGAAGAACAGCCCCCAGAGCCCGTAGACGACGCTCGGCACCGCCGCCATGAGGTCGACGAGGGAGACGAGGATCGACCGCACGGGTCCGCGCGTCACCTCCGAGATCAGCAGCGACGTTCCGAGTGCGAGTGGGACGGCAACGCACATGGCGATGATCGCGATGGTCACGGTGCCGAAAAGCACTGCCGCGATGCCGAAGACGTGGGTCTCCGGCGACCACTGCTGTTGCACGAGGAAGGAGAACCCAGACACCCGGAGGGCATCGCTTGCACGGAGGGAGAGGAAGAGACCGACCGCCAGCATGATCCCGACGGTCGTCATGCCCGCGGTGAAGGAGACGAGTTTGAATACCGAATCGGATCGGGACGGCACCGAGAGCAGGGATCTCCGGACCGGACCGGGAGAGGTCGGGGATGCCGTCTCTCGATGTGTGACGGTCGTCGTCACCGCGATCTCCCCCCGGTCATCGGAGAGACGAGTCGGGAACCGGTGTTGACCTCGGCCGCCGGAATCGAGACCAGGGCCAGGGCGATCGCCTGCCTCCTGTCACGCTCGGTGGTGTACCAGCGTGCGCAGGTCATCCGCGGGGCTTCCTCATGGAGCGCGTACCAGCCGTAGAGGCCCCGTACAGCGTCGCTCACGAGTTTGACGTCGAAGGCCGCGCCGCTGATCACCGTCGCCGTCGCATCCGCCTCCGCCTCGTCGAATCCGAGGAAGATCTGCGCGCTCCGGGCGAGCATCCGGTTGTTGGCGGAGGCGAGGTGCCAGGTCACGGGCAGCACCTCTCCGGCGGGTCGAACGTCTGCGGGCGCCGTGACCGATCGTCCGGTCACGCGGGCATAGTGTGCTTTCCACGGCAGCAGCTTGGGCGAATCGCTGCTCGTGAACCGCAGGAAGATGATGCGGGGACCGTTCGACATCGGGCGGAATCCTTCTCACTGCCAATCGGGCGATGGCAGCGAGTGAAGTCAATGAGTGGCCGCCAAACGTCGGATAGCTCGAATGTTTACTACGGCCTACGTGCGGATGAACAACGGCCGCAGGGCACTCCTTCGGTCGCCGCGCAGGCGGGGCCCTCGCGACTCTGGCGGTGGTCAGCGACGCTTCGAGCGGGCGGCATCCTTCAGCGTCGCTTTCGAACGAGCGCTCGACCGATCGAATCCGCCGACCACTCTGCTGACCGGGCCGACGAGCGCCCAGAAGAACATGGCGACGGTGCCGCCGGAGATGACCTCTGTTCCCGGGATGAACGCGATCGGGATCGAGGCGAGGAAGATGACGGGCACGACGAGCAGATTGCGTCGGATCAGGCGATAGATGCCGACGTCGACACGGTCATCGAGAAAGCCCTTGCGGTAGGTGTACGACCACATCCAGAACTGTACGAGGCTGATGGCGGAGACCACGGACGCGTACAGCACCACCGACACGATCCGGCCCGCATAGTTGCTCAGCAGGCTCGTCGGAAACGGCAGGAAAGCGATGAGGAACAGCAGGAGCATGTTGATCCAGACGAGCCTGCCGTCGAATCGCCGCGTCACCGAGAATTTGCGATGGTGGCCGGCCCAGTTGATTGCGATGACGCCGAAGCTGATCGCGTACGCCAGGAACTTCGGAAACAGGTCGGCGACGGCGGCATCGAGTTGCCGGTTGCTCGGATTCGTGAGCACCGGAACGGTGATCTCGATCACGAGCAGCGTCATCGCGATGGCGAAGACGGCGTCACTGAAGAACTGGAGTCGATCGGTGTTCGTGTCTTCGGCGAGGAGCGCCTTGTACCGGTCGTCAGCGTCGCCCATGCTTCTCACCCTACTGACTGGCGGATGATGGCAACGATAGGTTGAGCTATGCCCGTCGCCGAGGATCTCGAAACCCCAGCCCGCGAACGACGGCTTGCACCGTGGCGTGACGGGTTCGGATCCGGTGCCGCGGCGCACGAGCATCGCCTGCTGTCCGCCGCGCGCCCGGCGCTTCCGTGGCTGAACTGGATCGGCACCTTCGCGCATCCACTCCTCAGGGTTCCGAAGCTCGGCTGGATAACGGCGGACCCGCGCACCGCCCGCGCCGTCTTGAACGATCCGAACCATTTCACGCTGCTCAGCGAGGGAGGGGTCGGCCATCTCTGGGCGCAGATCCTCGGAGACTGGGTCTACGAGCTCTTCGACGGGGCCGGGCACTACGACCTCCGAACCCGCAGCCGGGAACTCTTCACCGAGAAGACCAGCGTCGCGTTCGTCGAGGCGGCCTGGGGAGAGCGGATGTCTGCCGCGAGGAAGTCGTTCGAGGCCGGCGAGCCGCTGGATGTCGCAGACCTCAGCCGCATCCTCGTCGGACAGATGGTCGTCGCCCTGCTCGGAATGGCCGTGCCGGGCGGGGCAGCGGATGACACCTACCGCGACATCTTCGAAACGGGCGAGCAGCTCGCGGCCATCGCCCTCGGCACGACGTCGGATACCGTGCTTCCGCCGCAGAAAATCGACAAGGCTCGCCGTATCGTGGAGCGCCTGACCGGACACATCGACGCGTCGTTCGCCACCGCGCCGGTGTCGACGATCATCGGGCGCTGCCGCGAACTCGGTCTGAGTATCCGGGAGACGAAGGGGCTCTCGACCCTGCTCATGGTCGCCGGAACGGAGACGGCGGCCTCGGCGATGGCACGGATGGCCGCACTGCTCGACGACACCGGCGAGCAGCACCGGCTGATCGCCGACCGCTCGCTGACCGAGAACGCCGTGCGGGAAGCGCTGCGGGTGACGTCGCCGGCGCCGATCATCGGGCGCTCGGTGCTCGCGGATCTCGAGATCGCCGGACGACGACTGAGAGCCGGCGAACGCATCATCGTGCTGACCTGGACGGCCAACAACGTCGCGGGAGAGTACCGGATCGATCGGCCCTACATTCCGCAGAATCGCCAGCTCTGGTTCGGAGCGGGTCGACACCTCTGCCTCGGCGGGCCTCTCGCCCGGGCCGAGCTGACCGCCATGATCGAGCTGCTCGTCGGCAACGGAGTCGGCTATCGCGTCGTCTCCCGTGATTACGGGCACCGCGTGCTGATCCCCGCGTATCGGTCGCTGGTGGTGCAGAAGCTCTGAGTCGGGGGCTCCCGTGTTCACGCGCGCGAGTCGTCGAAAACGGTCGCTTCCGGGCGCGTTGAGCGACCAATTCACACGACTCGCGGAGTGTGGGGAGAAAGGGGGTCGCGCTACCAGTGCTCGGCGCCGGCAAGCGAGGTCGCGGCCGGGCGATAGCCGAGCTCGCTTCGCGCCGCCGTGAGGTCGAGGGTGCGCTGCAGACCGACCTGGCTCACCGCGTACCTGCTGAGGCCTGCGCGATTCAGCCGCTCTGAGACGGCTGCCGCCGCGAACGCCGCACCGTACGGGATGCTGGCGAGCGTGACATCCGCCCGTCCCTGCTTCGCGAGCAGCTCGGCAAGCACCTCGTCGAGCATGACCGGTGCATCGTCGCCGACGTTGTAGATGCGCGAGGCACCCGGCTCGAGCTGCGCGGCGAGCGAGAGTCGCACCGCCTGCAGCAGGTTGTCGATGTTGGTGAGGGTGTGGAGCACGCGCGCGCCGTTCGGCAGTCGGAGGTGTCGACCGTGCACTCCCGCGAGAACGCGCGGGAGCAGCGTGGTGTCACCCGGCCCGTAGACGGCGTGCGGACGGAGGATGATGCCGCCGAGGCGAGCGACCTCCCGCTCGGCGGCGACCTTCGACCGGGAGTAGGTGCTGAGGAAGACCTCCGCCGGCCCATCGGACTCGACGGCATCGATCGTCGGCGTGAACGCGTCGTACACGCTCGAGGTCGAGAGGTGCACGAACCGAGCGCCGGGGAAGGCGACGAGCGCTCGGAAGGTGCCGTCGCGGTTGGCGCGCATGGCGACCGCGAGCGGCGCACGGTCGTCGGTGACGGCGGCCGCGTGGATGACCGCGTCGACCTCTGGGGCGTCGGCGAGCGGGGTGCGGGCGAGATCCCATTCGCGGTAGTCGCCATTCCAGCCGGAGGGACGACGTCCGAATCCGATCACGGAGTGACCGTCGGCGACGAGTGCGGTCGCGATGGCCCCGCCGATGAAACCGCTTGCGCCGGTGACCGCGATCCTCATCGGTCGGCCGTTTCGAAGGACGCGACGGCGGCCGTGAGTGCCGCCCGGTCGAGTTTGCCACTGCGACCGGAGCGCGGCAGGGCCGGGGCCGCGAGGATCAGGTCGGGGAGCACCGCGGCGTCGATGAGCCCGGGGAGGGCTGCGGCGACCACGGCGATCAGCGGATGCCGCGCGGTGAGCGTCGGCGGAACATCCCTTCCCGGCACGACCACGAGTACGACCCGCTCGTTGCCGATATCAGCTGCCGGCACACCCACCATCGCGACCTCCGCGACGCCCCGGATACCGGCGAGCACCGGCTCGTAGAGTCCCGGATAGACGTTCGTCGACCCGCGGATGAACATGTCTTTCGAACGTCCGAGCAGCACGATTCGATTCTCGTCGATCGCGGCGAGATCGCCAGTGCGCAGTTCCGTGAGCGGATGCTCCGGCAGGTCGGCGAGGTAGCCGATCGCGAGCCCCGGCCCCCCGAGCAGCAGCTCTCCGTCGAGCACTCTGGCGGCGACTCCGGGCAGCAACTCCCCCACGAAATCACCGGGCGCCGTGAAGGCCAGTTTCTCGTCACCGTCGGCGATCGCCACCGGAAGGATCTCGGTCATACCGTAGATGGCGAGGATGCGCGCGGCCGGCCAGCGCGCCCGCGCCCGCTCGAGCAGCGGGCGCAGCACCGGCGCACCGCCGATGAGCAGCGTTGCGAGCTTCGGCGTCTTCGACGGCGTCGCGTCGAGCAGGCGGAGGAGCGCATCGAGGGCGGCCGGAACCATGAAGAGCGCGTCCGTTTCAGGGAGCGAGGCCAGGTATTTCTCCGGCGTGGCGCCCGGGTCGGCTCCCGGGAGTGGCAGCCGCCAGTTGGCACCGCCGATCAGGGCCGGGATGCCGATCATCAGCTGGTCGGTCAGCAGACGGTCGCCGGGCCGGAACCTCGCGTGCGCGGCGAATCCGGCGAGCCCGGTGCCGAGCGATGCGCGGGAGTGGACGACGGCCTTCGGGGCGTCGGTCGTGCCGCTGGTGAAGATGATGAGCGCCTCGTGGTCGGCCTTGACGGTCGGCTCGACCGGGGGCCGCGACAGGCTGGACGAGCGAAAAGCGTCGTCGAGGAGGGAGGCGACGCTCGTGGCGGTGCGGGGGACGCCGGGCAGCCAGCGTCCGGCGTAAAGGTGGCGCGCATCCGGCACGACGGCTCCGTAGGGCGGAAGCTCGACCCCGCGGCGGCGGGCGAGGCCGCGGAGGGCTCGGGATGACGCGGCGTAGAGCACCGACTCGGCGGCGACCCAGCGCGGGGCAGCGAGCGCCGCCCGTGCGCGGAACATCGACTCCCCCGCCCCCGGATCGGCGAAGACCACCGTTCCCCCGGCGGCGATGATGCCGAGAGCGAGCGAGATGCCGTCGAGATTCGGCCGCACCGAGAACAGCACCCGGTCACCCGGGAGGAATCCCATCCGTTTCAGCGACGAGGCCACCGAGGCAAGCCGAGCCTCGAGCTCGCCGTACGTCAGGGTGCGTTTACCATGGCTCACCGCCGGCGCGTCGGCGTTGACACGGCAGGCGTCGAGCAGTGCGACGAGGATGTCAGTCGTCATCTCGGTATTCACTTTTCGGTGCTCACTTTTCGGTGCTCACGGCCGCTGCAGGACGACGGTCGAATACCCCGGGATCAGCACTCCGCGAGCCGCCCTGCGCGTCACGATGCGAGAATCCGGGGCGGCATCCAGAAGCGTCTCGAGCACCAGCCGGATCTGCGCCATCGCGAGCGGCGCCCCGAGGCAGAAGTGAGAGCCGGCTCCGAACCAGAGCTGCTTGAGCACCGCGGCGGTGTTGGCCGCCGGATCGAACGGTCCGAGTGATCGGTTCGCCTCGAAGGTGGCCAGGATGACGCGGTCGCCCGGGCGCACGCGAACCGGTCCGATCGCATCATCCGCCACCACCGACCGCAGCATCACCGGGGAGGGCGTCGTCACCCGCAGCGACTCGGCGATGGCCGGCTCGACGAGCGCGCGGTCCGCCGCGATCATGGGCAACCAACCGCTGTCGATGAGGAGACATACCAATCGGGGAATATACGAGACGAGCGTCTCGGTTCCCGTGAGAACGAACGCGCCGACGGCTCCCATCGCCTCGGACTCGGTGAGCCCGAATGCACGCATCCGTCCGGGAACAGTGTTTTCATCTCCGCCACGGTACGCCGCCTGCGCGTGAACTCCGAGGTCGTCCATGACCCGTTTCGCGGCGATGATCTGCGTCGGCGACAGGCGGGGCCGCGACAGTCGGACCATCGCCGTGATCGACGACACCCGTCGGAACAGCTCGTCGTCGACGACCGACTCCCCCAGCCCGACGAGCCGCGAGATCGCGATACTGGCATACCGGCGCACCTCATCGACGATGTCCACTTGCTCGTCGTCCTGAAGAGATCGCGCGAGGGCGCCCAGTGCGGGCGCGAGGCTCTCGGCCACGAGCCCATCGACGTACGACGGCGCGAAGAGCGGGCCGAGCCTGCGCCGGAGGGTCGCGTGATCCGGCCCCTCCATGTTGAGCAGCACGCTCGGGCCGAGCACCGGTGTCCACAGGTCAGCCGGCGACCCCGGCCCGGTCTTCGTGAAGCTGGCGGTGTTCAGGAGCGTCGCGCGGAGCATGGCGGCATCGGTGACGAGCACACCGAGCCCCGGCACTCGTCGCACCGGCTTGCGAGACGCCTTCAGCAGCGGATAGGCGAGTGGATGCGCCGCCCGCATCACCCGCTCCTCCCACCGCGCGGCGAGCGCGTGCGGGGCCGCAGCCACCACCGTCATCGGATGTCCACGTGGTCGGGCCTGTACGCGTGATCCTTGTACCAGAGCAGCGTGTTTCGGAGGCCCCAGGCGGTGACGCGGCGCGACGATCCGTAGACCACGACATCGCCGCGGCGCCCGTACCGGCTGGTGAGCATGCGCACCGCGTTCACCAGCGCCCGATCCTCGTGCAGTTCCTCGATCCGAGTGCGCGGAAAGCCGCCGGCCTCGAGATACAGCGCCGCGGTGATGCCGACATTGCAGCCCGCGGCCATCAGATAGGGGCCGAGGTAGTCGCCGCCCCGATTACCCGGACGGATGCGCCCGAAGCCCTCGGCGAGATGCACGGCGGCGCGCAGGGCGACGCGGGTCGGCCAGCCGAGCCCCTCGTCTCTGCGGGGCACGAGTTCGCCTCCGACGAGGTCGAGGGTCGACAGCGCACGGCGGACGGATGCCGTCCAGTCGGCCCGCGGCAGACAGTCGGCGTCCGTGCGGGCGAGCAGCACGGCGCCGGCCGCGATCGCCGCGCGCATGCCCGTGTCGGCAGCGGCCCCGGTGCCCTTCTGCGGCTCGCTGATGACGCGCCAGCGCGGTCGATCACGGGAGAATTCTGCGATGATCGCGGCGGAGTCATCCGTCGATCCGTTATCGACGAAGACGACGTCGAAGTCACTGTCCAGTTGATCCGCCAGCGCGTCGAGCGTCGCGCGGATGCCGGTGGCCTCGTTGTAGACCGGCACGACGACGGCGAGCGGGCGAGCGGCGGGCAGAGCCGCGGTCACAGCCGCAGCACCATCACGCCGAGGCTGATACCGCCGGCGAGACCGATCAGTGCCACGAGACTGCCCGCGGAGATGGTTCCGGCCTCGCGGGCGAGCACCAGCTGCAGCGGAAGGGTCACGGAGGCGAGGTTGCCGTGGTCTTCGATGGTCACGATGGTCTTGTCATCGGCGACCCCGAGTCGCTCGAAGATGGGCGTGAGGTAGGGCAGCGCGACCTGATGGATCGCGACGAGATCGAAGTCGCTCCACTCGAGGTCGAGTTCGCGCAGGGTGCCGAGCACGGCATCCGGTCCGAGGGCGAGGAACGCCCGCTGCAGCGCCGGCCCGTCCATGTCGAAGTGACTGCCGTTGGCAGCGTGCGGGTCCATCGATCCGCCGGTACCGAGCGTTCCGATCTTCCAATTGCTCGAGACGGCGACGAAGGTCGAGCCGAGAATGCCGCATTCCCCCTCGGATGCCTCCAAGATGACCGCCGCCCCGCCGTCACTCATCGTGTAGCCGGGGAACGACCGCAGAAACTGCTCCCTGCTGTCGAGCTGCCAGCGCACCGCATGAGACGGCTGCTCCCCGCTCGCGATCAGCACCCGGCGATACTGGCCGCTCCGAATCAGCGCATCGGCGACCTGCATCGCGTTCAACACGCTGTTGCACGCGTTCTTCACGTCCATGACCGGGCAGTCGAGACCGAGTTTCGCCGCGACGATGTGGCTGGTGGCCGGCTCGATGAGATCCTGGCTCGCGCTGGCGAAGATGAGAAGGTCGATCCGGCCCGGCGAATCCGCGAGCGCCGTCTTCGCCGCCGCCACCGCGAGGTCGGAGGTCTGCCAGCCCTCTGGCCGAAGGTGCACCGTCTTCACACCGGTCAGCCGCGCGATCAACCCGGGCGCGAGCACCAGCTCCGGATTTCGCCTGCGCAGTTCCCGCTCGGTCTCCGCCGTCGATCTCGTGTCTTCCGGAAGGTAGACGCCGAGGCCGGCGACGCGGGATCTGATGGATGGCACGGTTCGACCTTAGCGACGAGCCCGGCCCAACGCGTTTATGGTTGTCTGCACAAGCCTCAGGAGAATCATGACCATTGCCGTCACCGGTGCGAACGGCTCGATCGGTAGCCAACTGATGCGAGAACTCGGCACGGATGCCCGCCCGATCACCCGAGCGGATGCCGCCTACCTCGAGACCGAGAAACTCGCCGCGGCCCTCGCCGGCGTCGACACCGTCTTCCTCGCCTCGGCCCGCGAATCCGCCGATCGGCTGGCCGACCACTACTCCGCAATCGACGCCATCGTCGCGTCCGGGGCGAAGCGCGTCGTCTACCCGTCGTTCTACGGGGCATCCGCCGACTGCACGTTCACGTTCGGCCGCGATCATTTCCACACCGAGCAGCGCATCATCGAGACGGGCCTCGACTACACCTTCCTGCGCGACAACTTCTACCAGAAGATCCTCCCGTATTTCGCGGATGCGACCGGTGTCATCCGCGGTCCGGCCGGTTCCGGACTCGTCAGTGCCGTCGCCGACCAGGACGTCGTGGATGTCGCAGCCACCGTGCTGCGAGACCCGGCACACAGCGGCGCGACCTACGACCTCACGGGCCCGGAGGCGCTCTCGATGACCGACGTCGCGGCATCCCTCTCCCGCGTATCCGGACGCGAGGTCACCTTCCTCGACGAGACGGTCGAGCAGGCCTACGCATCACGGGCGCACTTCGGCGCGCCAGCGTTCGAGGTGGATGGCTGGGTCTCGACCTATGTCGCCATCGCGAAGGGCGAGACGGCGGGGGTATCCGGGGACGTGCTCGCCGTCACCGGGCACGACGCGCTGGCGTTCGACTACTTCCTCGCCGAGAATCCGTCGACCTGGGCGCACCTGCTGCGCCGGTGATCGGAGTGCGTCGACCAGCGGGCCTCAGGCCTCGAGCACCTCGCTGAGCTCGAGCCAGCGCAGCTCCAGCTGGGCCATCGAATCCTCGAGGGTCGACAGCTCTTTCTGCAATCGGGCGAGACCCGCGTAATCGCCCTGATCGTGGGTCGCGAACTGCGTGTGCACGGCGTCGATGCTCGTGGTGACCTTCTCGAGACGGCGGCTGACCGATCCGAGCTCTTTCTGGGCGTTGCGCAGCTCCGCCCCGGTCAGCTTCGTGTGGCCCTTCGAGTTGATCGTCGTGACCGTCGACTTCTCCTCGCGATGCGACTCCGTCACCGTCTGCCCGCGGGTGCCCTGCTTCGAGCGAAGGTCGAGGTACTGGTCGACGCCGCCGGGGAGGTGCCGCATCCGCTTGTCGAGGATGCCGTACTGGTTGTCGGTGACCCGCTCGAGCAGGTACCGGTCGTGGCTGACGACGATGAGGGTGCCCGGCCAGGAGTCGAGGAGGTCTTCGATGGCGGCGAGGATGTCGGTGTCGAGATCGTTCGTCGGCTCATCCAGGATGAGCACGTTCGGTTCGCCGAGCAGGATGAGCAGCAGCTGCAGCCGACGCTTCTGGCCACCGCTGAGATCCTTGACCTGGGTGCTGAGCTGGGCGCTCATGAACCCCATCCTCTCGAGCAGCTGGCCAGGGGTCAGCTCTTTTCCGCCCGTCACGTAAGAGCTCTTCTGGCGGGCGATGACGTCCATCACCCGGTCGTCGAGGATGTCGGCGAGCTCGCCGAGCTGCTGGCTCAGGATGGCGACGCGGATGGTCTTGCCGCGCTTGACCCGGCCGCTGGTCGGCTGCAGTGTGCCGGCGATGAGCGCGAGAAGTGTCGACTTGCCTGCACCGTTGACACCGAGGATTCCGGTGCGTTCTCCGGGGGCGACCCGCCACTCGATGTCTTTCAGCACCTCCTTGCCGCCGGTGGTGTGGCCGTCGATATCCTTGGTTCCGCCGAACGTGACGCCGACATCGAGCAGGTCTACGACGTCTTTGCCGAGGCGGGCTGTCGCGAGTTGACTGAGGGCGACGGTGTCGCGCGGCGGCGGTTCGTTCGCGATGAGGTCGTAGGCGGCATCCATCCGGAACTTCGGCTTCGTGCTTCTGGCCGGCGCACCCCGACGCAGCCAGGCGAGCTCTTTGCGGGCCAGGTTCTGGCGCTTCGACTCCATCGTCGCGGCCATCGTGTCGCGCTCGACGCGCTGCAGGATGTAGGCGGCATACCCGCCCTCGAATGGCTCGATGAGCTGGTCGTGCACCTCCCAGGTGTCGGTCGAGACCTCGTCGAGGAACCACCGGTCGTGGGTGACGACGATGAGCCCGCCGGCATTAGGCGACCAGCGCTTGCGCAGGTGACCGGCAAGCCAGGCGATGCCCTCGACGTCGAGGTGGTTGGTCGGCTCGTCGAGGAAGACGACGTCCCAGTCTCCGACGAGGAGTTGTGCGAGGGCGACGCGGCGGCGCTGCCCACCGGAGAGCTCCCCGATGGTCGCCTCCCATGGAACGTCGAGCAGCAGCCCGTCGATCACATCGCGGATGCGGGCGTCCCCCGCCCATTCGTGTTCGTCTTTGTCGCCGACGATGGCGTGGCTGACGACCAGGTCTTCAGGAAGCAGATCGGCCTGGTCGAGCATCCCGAGCGTGACGCCGTTGCGACGGGTCACCCGCCCGGAGTCGGGTTCGATGCGGCCGCTCAGCAGGCGCAGCAGCGTCGACTTGCCGTCGCCGTTGCGGCCGACGACGCCGATGCGGTCGCCCTCGTCGAGTCCGATGGTCAGTTTGTCGAAGATGACCCGAGTCGGATATTCGAGGTGGAGTGACTCTGCGCCGAGGAGATGTGCCATTCAGACGAGTTTAGTTGCTGGTAGCGTCAGCGCCGCCGCGCCCGCCCGCGCACGGGCGGGTGCCCTGCGAGCCCGATTCTGGGAGAATGGACGGATGACACCTGACGCCCCCCGCGCCACGGTCGCCGTGATCGGCGGTTCGGGCCTCTACACGCTCTTCGACCCCGACTCGAGCGAGACATTACGCGTCGAGACACCCTACGGATCAGCCGAGGTCACCATCGGCGACCTCGGTGGGCGACGGGCCGCGTTCCTCACCAGGCACGGCATCCACCACTCCGTTCCCCCGCACCAGATCAACTTCCGGGCGAACATCTGGGCGCTCGCGAGTCTCGGGGTGCGGGTCATCCTCTCGTCCAGCGCGGTCGGCGGGGTCAGCGCCGACTACCCGCCGGGCACCCTCGTGCTCACCGACCAGTTCATCGACCGAACGAGCGGGCGCGCCGACACCTTCTACGACGAGGGCTCGGTGCAGCATCTCGCCGCCGCCGATCCGTTCGCTCCGGAGCTGCATGAGCTGGCGAAGAAGGCGCTGACGGATGCCGGCGAGACGTTCGCCGCGTCGGGAACGGTGGTCGTCATCCAGGGTCCACGGTTCTCGACCCGGGCGGAGTCACTCTGGTTCGCCGCTGCGGGTGCGCACACCGTCAACATGACGATGTATCCGGAGGTGGCGCTCGCCGCCGAACTCAACATCGACACGGTCAACCTCTCGTTCGTCACCGACAGCGACGCCGGCCTCAGTCCGCTGCCCGGGGTCATCGACCCGGACGCCGTCAGCCACCAGCTCGTCATGCAGCGACTCGCGGAAGCCCAGCCGCGCATCGTCGCCGCGATCGAGACGATCATCCGCGCCATGCCCGACGATTACACCCCGCGCGAATCGATCGCGCCGACGGAGGTGGCGGCCGTGCTTGCGCGGCCCGTGAAGGAGGGGTCACGATGACCACCATTCTCATCACCGGCGGTGCCGGGTTCATCGGCTCGGCAATCGTCACAGCCGCCCTCGAAAAGGATTGGCGCGTGCGCGTGATTGACTCGCTCCGCGCCGATGTGCACGGTGGGCGCCCCGACTTCGATGAGCGGGTCGAATTCGTCGAGGCCGACATCCGGGATCGTGATGCGCTGGATGTCGCCCTCTTCGGCGTCGACATCGTCTGCCACCAGGCCGCGAAGGTCGGCCTCGGCGTCGACTTCTCCGACGCCCCCGATTATGTCGGAAGCAACGACCTCGGCACCGCCGTGCTGCTGGCAGCGATGGTCGAATCCGGCGTGAAACGGCTTGTCGTCGCCTCCTCGATGGTGGTCTACGGCGAGGGGGCGTACCGCGGCGACGACGGGCCGCGCCGGCCGGCTGCCCGCACCGTCGACGACCTCGACGCCGGCCGCTTCGAGCCGCTGGATGAGAATGGCGGGGAGCTGCATCCGGAGCTGATCGGTGAGGACGACGCGCTCGACCCGCGCAACGTGTACGCCGCGACGAAGCTCGCGCAGGAGCACCTCGCCGCCGCCTGGGCTCGCTCGACCGGCGGATCCGCGGTCGCCCTCCGGTACCACAATGTCTACGGACCCGGGATGCCGCAGAACACACCGTACGCCGGCGTCGCGTCGCTCTTCCGGTCGTCGATCGAGCGCGGTGAGGCACCAAAGGTCTTCGAGGACGGCGGCCAGCGCCGCGACTTCGTTCACGTCACGGATGTCGCCTCCGCCAACCTCGCGGCCGTCGAGTGGACCGGCGACCACGACGGTTTCCGGGCGTTCAACGTCGGAAGCTGCGACGTCCACACCATCGGCGACCTCGCGGCGGCGCTCGCGCGCGAATCGGATGGCCCCGAGCCCGAGGTCACCGGCGAGTACCGGCTCGGCGACGTGCGGCACATCACCGCGTCATCCGAACGCCTCCGCACCGAGCTCGGCTGGGCGCCACGCGTCTCGTTCGACGACGGGATGCGCGAGTTCGCGACGGCGCCGCTGCGCGCCCCCGTGGAGTAGCCCTCCCATCGCACGAGCACGCCCCCCGCTGCCCTCCTCCGGTGACTGAAAACGCAGGAGATTCGCGGTAATTCGAGCAAAAGAGGCACGTCTTGCTCGCCACGGCCAATATCTCCTGCGTTTTGAGCAGCGCAGCACGGAGGGGAGCCGCATGGAGGGGAGCCGGGGTGACGAGAGCAGCACGCCGGGCCGGGACCGCGGATGCCTCAGCTCACGTTGACGGTGATGCTGTGCCAGCCCTCCGCACCATTCGGCGCCGGTTGCACGTAGGTCTGGGTCTGCCGCTCGCCGTTCGCGTTGGTCGCCCGCACCTGAAGGCGGTGCTGCCCCTTCGTCGGCTTCCACTGGTAGACCCACTGGCGCCAGGTGTCAGCTGAGATCGAGTCGGCGAGGGTTGCGGTCTGCCACGATCCGTTGTCGATCTGCACCTCGACCTTCGACACTCCGACGTGCTGGCACCAGGCGACGCCGGCGATCGGCACGGTGCCGGATCCGCTCGAGAGGGTCGAGCCCGCGGCCGGTGTGTCGATGCGGGATTCCAGTTTCGCCGGGCCCTTCGCCGACCAGCCGCGCGGTGTCCAGTAACCCTGGTCCGCCGCGAAAGTCGTGACCTTCAGCTCGACGACCCACTTCGTCGCCGACACGTAGCCGTAGAGGCCGGGCACCACCATCCGCACCGGGAAGCCGTGCTCCACCGGCAGCGGCACACCGTTCATGCCGACCGCGAGGAGGGCATCCGTCTTGGCATCCTGCAGCACGCTGAGCGGCGTTCCGGCGGTGAATCCGTCACTCGAGGTCGACAGCACCATGTCGGCGCCGGACTTCGGAACCGCCAGCGCGAGCAGTTCCCGGATGGGCCAGCCGAGCCACAGAGCGTTGCCGATCAGGTCGCCGCCAACGTCGTTGGAGACACAGGTCAGCGTCGCGTAGTGCTCTTCGAGCGGCTTCTTCAGCAGCTCGGCGAACGACAGCTCGATGGGGTTCTCCACCATCCCGGTCACCTTCAGCCTCCAGGTGCCGGAGTCGATCGCCGGCACCTGCAGCGCCGTGTCGATGCGGTAGAACGTGGCGTTCGAGGTGACGATCGGCGTGATGCCCTTCACGTCGAGCGAGGCACCCGATGGCACGGCGACAGCCGGTGTCGTCGCGGCAGGGAGCTTGATCTTCTTGCGCACCTCTGTCGCGACGCTCGCCGTGGAGTTCACGACCTTCGCCCCGGCTCCCGCGACGAATGCGATGCCTCCGGCGACCGCGGCGAGGCGGAGGAAACTGCGACGCTCGACCGGCGCGCCCGTGACGACACGATCCGGGACGCGGCCGCTCGTCGCCGTCGTGGATCGCTCGGCCGTGGTATTCCAGGCCCTGAGACGCCGGATCAGGATGCGGAAGACGATGATCCCGACGATGGCCCCGACGATCGTCGGTGCGCCATCCAATCCCCCGGCCCCCGACCGCGTCAGCACCGCGATCAGGGCGATGAGGCTCGCGGCACCGAAGATCACGACACCGACCGGATCGCGGCGGAGTTCGAGGATGCCGGCGAGCCCCGACACCACGATGATGATCACGGCGAGTAGGGCGAGGAGCGCGGCCTTGTCGCCGGTTCCGAACAGGCCGACCATGACCTCCTTCGCCCCGGGCGGTGCGAGGTCGATGACGAGGGATCCGACGGCGAACAGCGGGCTGCCGGCGTTGCCGGTGAAAAGTGCCGCGATCTCGGCGACACCGAGGACGATGACCGCCGAGACGACCCCGCTGAGCGCCGCCAGCAGGCGAAGAGTCCGGGGGGTCACGCCGGTACCGGGAGGAACACGTCGAAGCGGCATCCGCCGGGAACGTTCTGCACGACGACCCGTCCGCTGTGGGCGCTGACGATGCCCTGAACGATGGCGAGCCCGAGGCCCGCTCCGCCAGAGCGGTTGGTCGCCTCGGCGGGGGTGCGCGAATTCTCTGCGCGCCAGCCTGCCTCGAAGACGCGGCCGAGGTCTTTCTCCGGGATGCCGCCCGCCGCATCCACCACGGAGATGACGGCCTGGCCGTCAGAGGTCTCCCGCGCGGTGACGGTGATCGGGCTGCCGACCGGGGAGTGCTGGATCGAGTTCATCACGAGGTTGCCGACCACTCTCGACAGCTCGCGCGGATCGGCGAGCACGACGAGTTCCCGGGCGCCGTCGCCGACGAGCTCGATGGAGCGCGACGAGGCGAGCGGCCCGAGCTCCGCGACGATGTCGCTGATCAGGTCGTAGAGCGAGACGCGCTCCATGCGCAGGTCGAGGGATCCGGAGTGGATGCGCGACAGTTCGTTAAGGTCGTCGACCATGCCGCTCATCCGGTCCACCTGCGTGCGGATCTTCGTGTAGTACCGCTCGGGCTCGTCGACCATTCCGTCTTCGAGCGCCTCAGCCATGGCCCGGATGCCCGCGAGGGGCGTGCGCAGATCGTGCGAGATCCAGGCGACGAGGTCGCGACGGGATTTGTCGGCGCGCTCTTCCCGTAGCCGGGATTCGATCAGCCTGCCGTCGGTCGCACCGAGTTCGAGGGCCAGTTCCGCGAACTCGTTACTGATGTGCCTCACCGGCCCGGCTGACCGCTTGTCGGTTCCGATGCGCCGTGTCGCCGCGATCAGCTCACGGCTGTTGCGCACCAGGGATCGCCCGAGCAGCGCGGCGAGCGCGAGCGACACGATGCCGGCGATGATCGCGACCGAGACGAAGACGGTGAGGTCTTCCGGCATGACGAACATGTGGGATGCGGCCAACCACATCCCGCCGCCGATCGAGAGCACGGTCGCGAGGGCGATCACGCAGAGCTGAAGCACGACGGAGGTACGTGACATGAGTTTCAGCGCGACGGCGGCGAGTGCCCCGACGACGAGTGCGCAGGCGAGCGCCATCAGGGCGACGAGTCCGAATTCGGCGGCGGTCACGAGGTCACCGTCCCGACCGGATACGCAGCATCGGACGCCCGTGCGGCGACCGGTTCCGTGTCGAATCGGTAGCCGACACCCCACACCGTATTGAGCAGCGTCGGATGCGCCGGGTCGGGCTCGATCTTCTCGCGCAGCCTCCGCACGTGCACCGTGACCGTCGAGAGGTCGCCGAACTCCCAGCCCCAGACGGCGCGCAGCAGTTCCTCACGGCTGAACACCTGTCGCGGATGCCGCAGCAGGAAGGCGAGCAGGTCGAATTCCCGAACCGTGAGGGCGAGTTCGGTGCCGCCGAGGGAGACCCGGCGAGAGGAAATGTCGAGCCGGAACGTTCCGACCTCGAGCACCGCCTCCGGGGCGAAATCGGTGAGTGTCCGCCGCAGCACCGACTGCACCCGCAGCACCAGTTCCCGCGGGGAGAAGGGCTTCGCGAGGTAGTCGTCGGCTCCGGCCTCCAGTCCGTCGATGCGATCGTCCTGCTCGCGGAGCGCGGTCAGCATGATCACCGGAACCATGCGGCCGGAGCGGATTCGGCGGCACACCTCGAGGCCGTCGATGCCCGGCAGCATCCGGTCGAGCACCACGAGGTCGGGGCGGAGGTCGCGGGCGAGTTCGACGGCCTCGAGGCCGTCACCGCAGGCATCCACGATGAAGCCGGCGGAGCGCAGGTAGCTGCAGACGACCTCCGAGACGGTGGCGTCGTCATCCACGACGAGCACGCGCCGACCGTTGAGGGGGTCGGATCTCGCTGCGGACGATGATGACACCCCCTCAGAATAGAACCGGCTGCTGCAGAACCGGCTGGCAATGGGCCCCTCCGCCAAGTGGTCAGCGATTCGTAAGGGTTTCGCCGCCGAGGTCGGCGCCCTCTCTCCTACGCTCGGTGTGTGTCATCACCCTCCGTCGACGTCGTTCTCCCCTGCCTCAACGAGGAGCTCGCGCTGCCCTGGGTGCTCTCCCGCCTTCCCGAGGGCTACCGCGCCATCGTCGTCGACAACGGATCGACGGACCGGTCGGCGGATGTCGCCCGCGAGCACGGTGCGCTCGTCGTCAGCGAGTCGCGGCGCGGCTTCGGTGCCGCCGCCCACGCGGGACTTCTCGCGGCGACCGCCCCGATCGTCGCCTTCTGCGACGCGGACGCCTCGATGGATCCGGCCGTGCTCCCAACGCTCGTCGCTCTCCTCGACGACGGATCCGCCGACCTCGTGCTCGGCCGACGTCGACCGACCACGCGGGGCGCGTGGCCGTTCCACGCCCGGGCGGCGAACCTGTCGCTCGCTTTCCTCATGCGCCGGGCCACCGGCATCCCGCTGCACGATCTCGGGCCGATGCGGGCGGCGCGCCGCGAACAACTCCTCGCCCTCGACCTGACGGATCGCCGAAGCGGGTATCCCCTCGAGATGGTGTTGCGGGCGTCATCCACCGGCCTGAGAGTGGTCGAGCTCGACACCCCGTATTCGCCCAGGATCGGGCGCTCCAAGGTGACCGGCACACTGAGGGGTACTGTCATCGCCGTGAAGGACATGTCGAGGCTGCTGAGGGAGAAACGCGAGTGACGACCATCATCGTCATCGCCAAGGAGACCGTGCCCGGGCGGGTGAAGACGCGCCTGCATCCGCCCCTCAGCTTCGAGCAGGCGGCCGAATTGGCCGCCGCGAGCCTGGCCGACACGCTGGCCGTCGTCGCAGCGCTTCCCGCTTCGCGACGCATTCTCGCCTTCGACGGCAACTTATTACCGCTCGGCTCCGAATCCTTTGAAGTGATTCATCAAGTGAGCGGAGACCTGGACATGCGCCTCGGAGCGATTTTCGACGAATGCACCGGTCCGACCGTGCTCGTCGGCATGGACACGCCGCAGCTGACGGCCGCGAATCTCGCCCCGGTCTTCCACGAATGGCCCGCTGACATCGACGCCTGGCTCGGCCTGGCGAACGACGGAGGGTACTGGGCGATCGCGATGCGGGAGCCCGACGGATCCCTCATCCGCGGCGTCCCGATGTCGCTCGACGACACGGGCGCACGGCAGCTCGCCAGCCTCGAGACCGCGGGCCTCCGGGTCGGGCTCCTCGATGAGCTGATCGACGTCGACACGATTGTGGATGCCCGCGAAGTCGCCGCGATTGCTCCCGACGGTCGCTTCGGCCAGACCCTCGCCTCGTTCGAAGGGGTCGTGCTGTGAGCTCGGTACTCGCCACCTTCGGCTCCGGCGGAGAAGAGCCCTACGCTCGCGCGCTGCGTCGCGACAACCAGATGCTCTACCTTCGCGACGCGCGGTCGGACTCCCTCTCGCCGTCGTTCGCGATGGATGTCTCGCGCTGGAGTGACGACGCCGACGCGACCGATGTCAGCCTCCTGGCTTCCGCCACCGGCGCCGTTCTCGACATCGGCTGCGGCCCGGGTCGCATGGTCAAGGCAGCGATGGGCCTCGGCCTCGCAGCCCTAGGCATCGACGTCTCGCCGACCGCGGTGGAGATCGCCCGCGAGGCCGGACTCATGGTGCTGCACCGCTCCGTGTTCGAACGCCTCCCCCGCGAGGGCGCCTGGGGCACAGCGCTGCTCGTCGACGGCAACATCGGCATCGGCGGAGACCCGACGATCATGATGCGGCGCTGCGCCGAACTCATCGCCGATGACGGTTCGATCGTCGTCGAGGTGCACTCCGACCCGCAGCGCGACCTCTCCTATGACGGGACGGTCGTCGACATGCACGGCTACCAGAGCGACGAATTCCCGTGGGCCGAGATCGGCCGCGCGGCCCTAGAGCGTCGCGCCTACCCCCTCGGGCTCGAGCTCGAGGAGTCGTGGGACACCGACGGACGCTCGTTCTGCCGCTTCGTGAAGCCGGCCGCGGCGTAGCACATCGCCCCGCGGCATCCACTTCCCCTTTTTCCGACCACTGTCGCGTGCGCACAGGTAAGTGGTTGGAAAAACTGTAGGTGGCCGGGCTTGGGCAGCGTCAGGCGCGGCGCCGCCGCAGGCGGTAGTACAGCGCGATGCCGACGCCGGTCAGCACGACCAGCACCGCCCAGAGGATGAACAGCGCCGGCGCATAGTCGAGCGGCAGCACGGTCGGGTTCCTCGTGCCGATCGACTTCTTGTAGATCGCGGGCACGACGATGATCGCGAAGATCGA
>JANYGT010000024.1 GCA_025362355.1 Lacisediminihabitans sp.
CGTTCAGCGTCTTGGTCGCTGACTCGAGCACCCGGATCGCCGTGGCCTGCTCCTCGAGGCTCGAGCCCTGGAACGAGTGCGCCTGGATCACCGCGACCGGATCCGGAAGGCGGCCCCACAGTTCGCGACCCGCATCCGTGAGGCGCAGCATCCGCTGTCGTTGATCGACCGCGTCAGGCGACTGATCGACCCAGCCCTTGCGCACCAGCGCGGCCACGATGCCGCTCAGCGTCGCGCGCTCCAGGTGCAGCAGGGGGCCGAGGTCTCGCTGCAACGTCTCACCCTCGGTCGCGAGCTGATAGAGCACGTACCACTGGGTCGTGCCGACGTCGTAGGGACGCAGCACCGAGTCGATCGCGGCGCGGTTCGCGTTGTAGTAGCGCTTCGCCCACGCCCCGACCGACTGGTGCACGTCTGGGGTGTGCTCGGTCTCACTGTCGTCGGCCACAGGATCAGGCTAGATGACGAGCCGAGTCGTCACGCTCATCGCAACTCACCACGGGATCGGGGTGTTCTCCCACTGCGTGAACGTGCCGCTCGGGCCGTCGGGGCCGAGGAGGGCGACGCGCACGACCTCGCGCGATCCGTCCTCGATCGACTCGGTGCCGGCGAATCCGTTCAGAGCGGTCGCCGTAAACGCTGGCGAGACGATGTTCACCTTGATGTCGGTGTTCTCGAGCTCGATCATGATCGTGAGCGCCATGGCGTTCATCGCCGTCTTGGATGCCGCGTAGCCGGGCCCGTAGATGGAGTGGTACGCGTAGCTCGGGTCGGCATTGGTCGTCAGGGACCCAACGCCGCTCGACACCATCACGATGCGCGCATCATTGCCGTCTCGCAGCAGCGGCAGCATCGCCTGGTAGACGGCGAGGGCGCCGAAGACGTTGACGTCCCAGATGGCACGGATCTCGTCGAGCGAGGCGTTGCTGGCCAGCGAGTGGGCGCGGTATTCGGGCGAGCCGAGCGCGCGGTCGACGGTCTTCGAGATGCCGGCATTGTTGACGAGCAGGTCTAGCCGCCCCTGCTCAGCGCGGATGCGGGCGGCCGCGGCCGCGATCGAATCCGCTTCGGTGACGTCGAGTTGGATCGGGATGGCGGAGCCGCCGCTCGCATTCTCGACTTCGGCGATGCCGGCGGCGGCCTGCTCGCCGCGGGCGAGATCACGCGAGCCGAGGTAGACGGTGTGCCCGTGAGCGACCAGTTCCTTGGTCAGCTGCAGGCCGACCCCCTGGTTGGCTCCGGTGACGAGGGTGATGCGCGGGTCGCTCATGAGGTGCTTCTTCCACTTATCGTTCGGTACCTGACAAGTATCGTACGGTAGCGAACGAAATGCAAGGTTGAGTAGCTCAGCGGATCCGGTTGATCTGACGTAGAAAAAAACGTCAGCGGAGTGGACCTATGGGACTGCAACCAACAGTGCGAGACGCCGCGCACCTGGGCAGGATGCTTCGTGAGGGCCGCGAGTCACAAGGAATGACCCAACGCGATCTTGCCGATCGATTGGGTATAACGCAGCGAGACGTGTACAACATGGAATCGGGGTCGCCCACCAAATACGCGCATCGGATGTTCCCGATACTCGCCGCCACCGGCCTCACCCTGACCGTCGAACCACCCGGCGAGGGCCTCGATGGCTGACCTCGTCGTCGAGCTGTAAGGACATCCAGTCGGCCACATCAGGGTATCCGTCCACCCACATTCTCAAGCCAGAGGGGCAGTCTCGACAAGCTCGACCACCGAAGTGCCTCGGCCACCGAGGGTGGTTCGGCCACCGAAGTGCCGCTCCGCGGGGCCGTCAACATCAACGGAGGGCCGAATTGCCCCAGATTCTGATGTTGAACGCTTCAGGGGGGCAAATTCTGATGTTGGACGCACCGCGCCGACTGGTTTCGCCGGGCTCGGCCACCGGCATCCGGTGATCCGAACTTTCTTCGTACGTGCTGTCGGATTGCGCAAGAGTGGTTCGTAGTGCAGGTGAAGGGCGGCTCAGAATGGGCGGCCCGCAACCGACAGGAGCTGATCCACATGCAGTATCTGATTTCAGTGATCGACGATGGCCAGGCCGATTCCGCCGGAAGCGAGATCTCGGGCACTGCGGAGGAAGGTGCAGCCATCGACGTATTCAACGAGAAGCTGCAGAAGCAGGGCTCCTGGGTGTTCGCGGGCGGCCTCGGCTACCCGAACAATGCCACGACCGTCGACAACCGGGGCGAGTCGACCGTGATCACCGACGGACCGTACGTCGAGTCGAAGGAGTTCATGGCCGGCTTCTGGATCATCGAGGCACCCGATCTGGATGTCGCACTCGCGCTGGCCACCGAAGGCTCGAAGGCGTGTAACCGCAAGATCGAGGTGCGTCCGTTCCTGGAGGTGTGAGCGACGCGATCATCCGCACCCACCGAGACGAGTGGGCGCGGATGGTCGCATCGCTGACCAAGCGTTTCGGCGATCTCGACATCGCCGAGGAGGCCGCTGCCGAGGCATTCGCGACCGCAGTCGAGCGCTGGCCGACGGACGGTGTGCCGCCGAACCCGGGCGCCTGGATCACGATGACCGCGAATCGCAAGGCTATCGACCGCATCCGTCGCGAGAACAAACGTGACGATAAGTACAGGGAGGCGCTGCTGGTGATGGATGTCGACACTCCCGCACCACTCGGCGCGATCGACGACGACCGGCTGCGACTTCTCTTCACCTGCTGTCATCCGGCGCTGTCGATGGAAGCCCGCATCGCCCTCACCCTGCGCATGGTCGGCGGACTGACCATGCCCGAGATCGCTCGCGCTTTCCTGGTGCCAGAGCCGACGATGGGGCAGCGGATCACCCGGGCTAAGGGCAAGATCACGGCAGCGCGCATCCCCTATCGGATGCCGTCGGCCGACGATCTGCCGGCCCGCGTCTCCGGGGTGCTCGGCGTGCTCTTCCTCGTGTTCAACGAGGGCTATCTGGCGAGCGGATCCGACACCGATCCCCTGCGCCCCGGCCTGACCGCCGAGGCGATTCGCCTGACGCGGCTTCTTCGTGGGCTGCTGCCTGACGACGGAGAGGTCGCCGGGATGCTGGCGCTCATGCTGCTCATCGATGCGCGTCGCCCGGCTCGCGTTGCATTATCGGGCGAGCTCGTGCCGCTCGCTTCGCAAGATCGCCTTCTGTGGGATGCTGCGCTCATCGCTGAGGGTCACGCGCTCGTGCGGGCGCGATTGCGCTCGGGTGAAGCGCCTGGGCGATACCAGGTGCTGGCCGCGATCAATGCGGTGCACACGTCATCTCCTTCGGCTCTCGACACCGACTGGTCGCAGATCGTCGCCCTCTACGACCAGCTGGTGCGGCTCGATCCGTCGCCGGTCGTCGCGCTGAACCGGGCGATCGCGATCGGAGAGCTCGACGGGGCGGATGTCGCGCTCGCGCTCGTCGACGGGCTCGCCTCCCTGGACGGGTACCACCCGTATCACGCGACCCGCGCGGAGTTGCTGCGGCGGGCATCCCGTGACTCCGAGTCGCGCGACGCATACGACCGGGCGATCGAGCTGGCGGGTAACACGGCAGAGTCCGCGTACCTGCGGCGGCGGCGGGATGAGTTGGGGTGACGGGGGGGTCGACAGGCCCGCGAGTCCTACAACATCAACGGAGGGCCGAATTGCCCCGAATTCTGATGTTGACGGCTTCAGGCGGGCAAAAACTGATGTTGAACGCACCGCGCCGGCGGGCTTCGACGAGCTCGCCCACCGAGAGACGCGCTCGACCACCGAGAGACGGGCTCGACCGTCGAGGGATGGGCTTCACCACCGGACGCGCGAGCGCTGCGGCTCAGGCCGACCAACCCGCGATCGCGTCGTCGATCAACGCGTCGTTCTGCTCGGGGGTCGTGCGGCCGGCCGAGGCGAACGCGCCGATCCCGTGCATGGTCGCCGAGATGAGCAGGGTCATGCGCTCGACATCGTGCCCTATCAGGGATCCGGAGGCGATTCCGGCGGCGACCTGCGCCTCTACCGTTGCGAAGAACTGGCCGACTGCCGCCAGAACCTCGGCTGCGGCATCCTTCTCCTTCACCGCGCTCCACATCACCTCGAGCAGGGCCGCATCGCCCGTCGCGAACTCGACGTAGGCGTGCGCGCTGGCCGTCAGACCGGCGATGTGGTCGTCGGGCTCGCGCGATCCGGACGCCTGCATCGACGCGGAGAGCCGTTCGAATCCGCGCACGGCGAGGGCGTCGAGGAGCGCGCGCCGATCCACGAAGTGCGTGCGGGGGGCACCGTGGCTGACGCCGGCCTCGCGCGCGAGTTCGCGCAGCGACAGCTCGTCGACGCCGCGCTGTCGCAGCATGATCTCGGCACGTTCGAGCAACTCGGCGCGGAGGTTGCCGTGGTGGAACGGACGCTCGGTCACACCGGCAGTCTAGCCAGTAGCGGCGTCCAAAGTAGACATTGACTAGATAACTAGACACTGTCTAGACTTGCGCTCATGAGTGAAGAGAACATGAGTGAAGAGACCATGAACGAAGCGACCATGAGCGAAGCGAGCACGACTGCGGTGAACACGACCGAAGAGAATCTCGCCCTGTGGCTGACCCGGCGTGGGGGCGCGCTCACCATCGGCGCTGCCCCGCGCAGCGCTGCCGGCCCCGGCGAAGTGGTGGTGCGCGTGCGCGCTGTCGCCGTCAACCCGATCGATGCGATGCCGCCGATCGCGTATCCGTTCGTGCTGCCCTGGCTGCGTTTTCCCGCGATCCTCGGGACGGATGTTGCGGGCGAGATCGTGGAGGTCGGCCCGGGAGTCACCACCTTCGCGCCCGGTGACCGCGTGCTCGGCCACGCCGTCGGACTCGAGAGATCCCGCAATCGACCGGCAGAGGGGGCGTTCCAGCGCTATGTCGTGCTGATGGCGCATCTGGTCGCGCCGATCCCCGACTCTCTGTCGTTCAGCCAGGCCGCGGTGTTGCCGCTCACCCTTTCGACGGCATCCGTCGGTCTCTTCCAGCGGGACCAGCTCGGCCTCACCCTGCCTGCGGTCGGCACGCCGGACCGCGATCAGACCGTGCTCGTCTGGGGCGGCTCGACCAGCGTTGGCAGTAATGCGATCCAGCTCGCCCACAACGCCGGATACCGGGTGGTCGCGACGGCGTCCCCGCGCAACTTCGACTACCTGAGGGCGCTCGGCGCCGACGCGGTGGCAGACCGCTCGAGCAGCACAGTGGTGGATGAACTGGTCGGGCTGATCGGCACGGCATTCCTCGCGGGAACCGTCGCCATCGGTGCCGGATCGATCGCTCCGTGCATGAAGGTCGCGGCTCGCGTCGCCGGAGCCAAACGTGTCGCGTCATCGATGCCGAGTCCGCTGTCGAAACTGCAGGCCGGCCTCGTTCGGGCACCCGGAGTGAAGGTGAGTTACATCTGGGGCGGAACCCTGAAAGACAACGAGATCGGCCCCGCGGTGTACGGCTTCGTTGGCGAGGCGCTCGCGGCGGGCAGCTACCGCGCTGAGCCGGCGGCGACCATCGTCGGCGACGGGCTCAGGGCCATCCCGAGCGCCATCGAACAGCTGCGCAAGGGAGTGTCGGCGGCGAAGCTGGTGGTGACGATATGAGGTCGGCGGCTCCGGCAACCGGCTTCCCAGGAGCTTGACCTCAAGTGCTTGAGGTGTGCTGCACTGGACACATGACCATGTTCACCATCCAGCAGGCCTCGCAGCGCACCGGTCTCAGCGAGCCGACGCTGCGCTATTACGAAGAGGTCGGGCTGATCGGACCCATCACGCGGGACCAGAGTAGCGGCCATCGCCGGTACCGCGAGAGCGAGATCGACGCTCTGCAGGCGCTCGCCTGCCTGCGGGCGATGGGCGTCGGCATCGAAGACATGCGCATGTACCAGGCCAACCGCGCGATCGGGAATGCGGCCGCGGGCGAGCAGCGCGACATCCTGAACCGGCATGCGGAACGCGTCGAGCTCGAGATCGCGACCCTGCGCGTGCACCTCGAGTACCTGCAGGCGAAGGCCGGACTCTGGGATGCCCGCGAGCGCGGCGATGCGGCGGATGAGGCGGAGGCGCAGCTGCGAGTGCACGAGATCCTGCCGCAGCTGGAGAGCACGCTGCGATAAAGCAGTATTTGGACGAGCTTGACCTTAAGCGCTTGAGGTGTGGTCTGCTGAGGCCATGACCACTTCAGACACCGTGCTCGTCACCGGCGGATCCGGCTACCTCGCCACCCGCCTCATGACCGACCTCCTGCTCGCCGGCACTCCGGTGCGCGCCAGCATCCGCTCGCTCGATCGCGCCGAGTCCGTTCGCAGGGCGGTGACGCGCGGAGGAGCGGATGCCGCGGGCCTCACCTTCGCGGTCGCCTCCCTCACGTCCGATGACGGGTGGGCTGATGCCGCGGCCGACGTCGCCGGCGTCTACCACCTCGCGTCGCCGATGATCCATTCGCAGGATCCGGATGAGGTGGTCCCCCCTGCGCGGGACGGCGCCCTCCGCGCGCTGCGGGCCGCCGTTCACGCCGGAGTGCGACGGGTCGTGCTGACCTCGTCGTTCGCCGCGGTCGGGTACTCGCCCAAACCGGTGCGGGAGTACGACGAATCCGATTGGACAGCCACCGACACGCCCGGCCTTCCTGCCTATCCGCTGTCGAAGGCCCTCGCCGAACGTGCGGCCTGGGACTTCATCGAGCGTGAGGGTGGGGACACCGAGCTCGTGGTGATCAACCCGACCTGGATCGCGGGGCCGACGCTGACATCCGAGGCTCGTTCCTCATTGCAGGTGTTCACGGCGATGCTCGGCGGGCAGATGCCGCTCGCGCCGCGGCAGCGTTTCGGAATCGCCGATGTGCGGGATGTCGCCGACGCCCACCGTGCCGCAATGCGCGTTCCCGAGGCGGCGGGCAAGAGGTACCTCGTGCTCGCCGATGGGCCGACGATCAGCTGGCTCGGGGTCGCCCAGGTTCTGCGCGCGAAGTTCGGCTCTCTCGCGGCCAACGCTCCGACCGAGGAGGTGCCGGGCGACGACCTGCCGCCGCTGGTCATTCACAACGAGCTCGCGAAACGGGAACTCGGGCTCGGTTTTCGACCGGCCGAGGAGACGATCGTCGAGACCGTGGAGAGCATGCAGGGGGTGGGGATGCTGGGGTAGCTGTTTTCCGGGCGGGTTGCTTATCTTTCGTCCTCTCCTGCACAGACAGACATTCGATAGTTATCCACAGATACCTGACTATCTATCGCATTTACGTTC
This sequence comes from Lacisediminihabitans sp., assembly GCA_025362355.1. GTDB lineage: Bacteria > Actinomycetota > Actinomycetes > Actinomycetales > Microbacteriaceae > Lacisediminihabitans. The sequence goes on from JANYGT010000024.1 coordinate 7,222, forward strand.
TAACTGGGCGACAATGGACTCATGCCCATCACCGCCACCTTCTCGCTCGAGGTTCCCGCTCTCGACGAGATCTCGCGCGCCGGCGACCTCGAGCTGATCGAGACCATGCGCGAGTGGGCGCAGGCACGGCGAGCGGTGGACGCCGGGCTCGCCATCCTTGCGGGCGTGGTGGCGGCGCGGTCCACTCTCGAGCTGGGCTACGACGGGCTCGCTCAGCGGGCCGGCGCGCGCACGGCCGAAGCGTTCGTATCCCAACTCACCGGCACGTCCGGGCCCGAGGCGCGTGCGATCACCGCCGTCGGCACGATGATGATCGACCCGGCGGCCTGGCTAGGCGAGGTTGCAACCAAAGTCACGGCCGGCGAGCTCTCGATCGGTGTTGCCGCCGCCATCCAGACCGGGCTCGGCACGCCCTCACCCACCGTCGCTGCCGACGATTTGGCGGATGCGGCACACTCCCTGCTCGAGACCGCGAGCGCGCAGCCGCCTGAGAAGCTAGCTCGCCAGGCGCGCGAACTGCGAGACGAACTCGACGAGGCCGGTGTGATCGATCGGGAAGCAGAGCTGCGCGAGCGGCGATTCCTCCGTCTCACCCGACAGCCCGACGGGATGACGCGCATGATCGGTCTGCTCGACCCCGAGTCGGCGGCTCTGGTGACCGACGCGGTGGATGCCGTCACCTCGCCCCGGCGCGGCGGCCCCCGCTTCGTCGATCCGAAGGCGGCTGCGCGAGCGCAGGCCATCGTCGACGACGAACGCACCACCGAGCAGCTGGCACTGGATGCCCTGGTCGAGATGGTCCGCATCTCCATCGCCGTCGACAACGGTCGCGTCTTCGGCACTCGCAAGCCGTCCGTTCGAGTGCACGTCACGGCCGCAGACCTCGCCGGCGGCACCGGAGTCGGCCACGTGGAGGGCCAGACATCCGCAGTCTCCGTCGCCACCGTCGAACGCCTCGCCTGCAGCGACGGATTCGTCGCCATCGATTTCAGCAGCGGATCGACCAACCCCGGCTCGGCCCTCCGCTACGGCCGAAGTCGACGCACCTTCTCAGACGCTCAGCGCACCGTTCTGGCCGCGATCTGGGGAGGATGCGCCATGAGCAATTGCGATCGACCACCCTCCTGGACAGAGGCCCACCACATGGAGGAGTGGGACCGAGACGACGGACCCACCGACGTGAGCAACGGCATCCTCCTGTGCCGACATCACCACCTGCTCGTGCATAACAACGGCTGGAGAGTGCGGCGACACGGCAGCAACTATCTGCTCGAACCGCCACCCGGCGACCGGTTGCATCGCCGGGCGACTCCGTTGATCCCGAAGAACCCGGTCTACCGGCGCGGGCGTTCGAATGCGGATGCCGCCCACACTTCACCCGAGGACTCTGTCGCCAGGTAGGTAGGTCGGGGGCCAAGTTGGTCCCGGGCGGGGTCGGGGGCCAAATTGGTCCCGGGCGGAGTCGGTCGCCAGTGCCGTCAGTCGCCAGTGCCGTCGGTCGCCAGTGCCGTCGGCACCGGAAGTCTTCCGCATCGCGTCCTCGAGCAGCTACGGGAACGCCGACCTAGACTCGTCGGGTGCGTCTCGTCATTGCCCGGTGTTCCGTCGACTACGTCGGACGACTCAGCGCGCATCTCCCGCTCGCGACCCGACTGCTGATGCTCAAGGCCGACGGCAGCGTGCTCGTGCACTCCGACTCGCTCAGCTACAAACCGCTGAACTGGATGAGTCCGCCCGCAATCCTCACGATGATGCAGCCGGATGCCGACCAGGCCGAAGCGGGCGTCTCCGAGATCTGGAGGGTGGCTCAGGCCAAGACCGCCGACCTGCTCGTCATCTCGATCCACGAGATCCTCCACGACACCGCCCACGAGCTCGGCATCGACCCCGGATTACAGAAAGACGGCGTCGAGGCCGACCTGCAGAAACTGCTCGCCGCACAGATCGAACTCCTCGGCGACGGCTGGCAGCTCGTTCGCCGTGAGTACATGACCGCGATCGGGCCCGTCGACATCCTCGCCCGTGACGGAAACGGCGCGGCCGTCGCCGTCGAAATCAAACGCCGCGGCGACATCGACGGGGTCGAACAGCTCACGCGCTACCTCGAGCTGATGAACCGCGACCCGCACCTGGCACCCGTCACCGGCGTGTTCGCCGCCCAGGAGATCAAACCACAGGCGCGCACGTTGGCGGAGGATCGGGGCATCCGCTGCCTGCTTCTCGACTACGACGCGATGCGCGGACTCGACGACAGCCACCATCGACTGTTCTGACCCGGTACCCGACCCACGAAGGCGCGCGAGCATCGGTGTGCCCGGCAACCGGCACCCGGCACCCATGAACGCCCCCGCCTGCGCAGCAAGCTCACCGGGGAACCATAGGCTTGCATCGATGACACCCGACTGGACCTGCATACTGTTCGACCTCGACGGCACCATCGCCGACTCGGCGCCGGGTATCACGGCGTCCCTCGCGTGGACCCTCGAGCGACTCGAGCGCCCTGTGCCCAGCCAGACGGAGTTGCTGCACTGGGTCGGCCCGCCCATCCTCGATTCGTTTCGAGATCGAGCCGGTATGTCTGAGGAGCAGGCCGAGCACGCCCTCGCGACCTACCGCCCGCACTATCTCGCGACCGGCATCTTCAACAGCCGGGTCTACCCCGGCGTCGCAGACCTTCTGCAGACCATCGCCGTCAGCCCGATCCCGCTGTCCCTCGCCACCTCGAAGCCGGAGTCGCTCGCGCTCGTCACGCTCGACTACTACTCGCTCGCGCACTGCTTCGACGTGCTCACCGGGGCATCGGAAGACGAGGTGCGCAGCTCGAAAGCGGATGTCGTCGAGGAGGCCCTGCGGCGGCTCGCGGCATCCGGGGCCGACATCTCGCGTCCCGTGATGGTGGGCGACCGCGACTACGACGTCGAGGGTGCTGCCGAACACGGGGTGCCGACGATCTTCGTCGAGTGGGGCTACGGGTCGATATCCGAGCAGGCCGGCAGCATTGCAGCCGTGGCGAGCGCAGCGGAACTCCAGGCGCTGCTGCTCAGCTAGGCGCCGTCGCTGGGCCTACCGCCGTCGCTGGACCTACCGCCGTCGCCCTCTCGGCGCACCGCTCGGCGCACCGCCGTCGCGACCGGGGCATTGCGGGCCAATGCGTGCTGGGCGGGCCGACGTATTGGCCCCGGATGCACGCATCGCCTCGGTAGCGCTTGTCGTGACAGGGTCGGTCACACCGGGCAGTGCACCTGCGTCGGGCGGCTGTCGCGGCGTTCGATCTCGTGGTCGCTCATCGCGCGTCCGCAGATCGGGCACGGCTTCGCCCCCGTCGACGGCAGCGGCGCCTGCCCGTAGGGGCCGAGCGGCGGCGGCCCGATGTACGGCCGCAGCCGGTTGTTCAGCCGATCCCACCAGGGAATTCTGCCTGCCACGATGACACTCCTTAGTACACTAACTATCAGTGTACGCGTCATTTTCGACATATAGTCGATGGATGCCGCATCCAGTGGATCCGCTCGCCCTCGACCGCCAGGTCTGCTTCGCGCTCGCCGTCGCCTCCCGCACCGTGATCGGGCTGTACCGACCGGTGCTCGAACCGCTCGGGCTGACACATCCGCAGTACCTCGTCATGCTCGCGCTCTGGGAGCGCAGCCCACGAACGGTGGCCGACATCGGGCGGGCCCTCTCGCTCGAGCCCGCGACACTCTCGCCGCTGCTCAAGCGACTCGAGTCCGCCGCTCTCATCACCCGAAAACGCAGCGTCACAGACGAACGGGCGCTCGAAGTCACGCTCACGACCACGGGGGAATCCCTGCGCGAGAAGGCGCTGCTCGTTCCCGGGCAGATAGTACGAAGGCTCGGGATGCCGCTGGCCGACCTCGAGGCGATCCGCGACGACCTGACGCGGCTGATCGCGGCAGCGGGCTAGCCCGCTGCACCGCCGAGCGGGTCAGCTACCGCGCCAGCCGCTCCACCACCGCGCCGAAGACCCCCGGAAGCCGGGCCGCGGCCGGAACTATCGCACCCCGCAGCGGAGAGTTCGCTGCGGCCACGAGCCCGCCGGTGAGCACACGGAAGTCGCGCGTACTCGACGTCCAGGCGCGCTCGTACCGGTGCGGGGCATCCGCTGCGACGCAGTCGATCGCCGCCGTCGCCTGCGCGAGCCCCACCCGGATGCCCTCGCCGGTGATCGCGTCGACGTACCCGGAGGCGTCCCCGACGAGCATCACCCGGCCGGCAACCCGCGCGGTCGTGCGCTGGTGGAACGGGCCGGCGCCGCGAAGAGTGCTCGCCGTCTCCCGGCCGCGGATACGCCGCTCCAGCTGCGGGATCGCCGCGATGGATGTCGCGAAATCGGCACCCTGACGCCCCAGCATCGCGATCCCGACCACGCCATCGCCGACCGGGGTCAGGTAGGCCTCGACGGTTGGCGTCCAGTACACCTCGATGAGGTCGCTCTCCGGCTCCATCACGAAGTGCTGCCGAAGGCCGTAGCGGCGACCGGCCTGGCGGAATCCGAAGTGGCGAGCGGCTGGTCCGACCCGGCCGGCGGCAGGGCGTTCCAGCTCCACCAGCCGCCGAACGGTGGAGTGCAGGCCATCCGCCGCGAGGAGGTACCGGCCGCGGATGCCCGCCACCGTCACCCCTTCGGCATCCTGCGAGAGGGAGTCGACCCGAGCATCCGCGAATTGGACTCCCAGCGCGACGGCCCGTGCGTGCAGTGCGGCATGCAGAGTGGTGCGCCGGACCCCCCGACCCTCACCGGAGGCGAAGAGGTGATCGACGCGACGGGTCGCATCCCGGTAGCTCACGCCGCGCAGCGGAAACCCCTGTGGATCGACGCCGAGTCGTGCGAGCGCCGGCACCGCCCCGGGCATCAGTCCCTCGCCGCACGCCTTGTCGATCGCCGAGCTGCGGGGTTCGACGACCACGACCGAGAGTGACCGCATCCGTGCTTCGATTGCCGCGGCGAGACCGACGGGACCGCCACCGACGACGATGACGTCGACATCCGGGGCCGCGAAAAGGGGACCCCGCGAAGTCGACAAAGCGGCCGGAGCAGCAGGCGCGTCAGGCGCGTCAGAAGCGTCAGGGGCCGAAGAACCAGTGCTCATGCCGTCAACTCGCGCAGCGCTCGTTCCTCGGTCGGGATGCGGAATCCGAACAGCAGCACCGCGTTCAGCACCGTGAAGGCGAGCGCGGTGATCCAAGCCGAGTAGACGAGCGGCAGCGCGATCCCCTCGGCGATGACGATCAGATAGTTCGGATGCGGCAGAAAGCGGTACGGCCCACCGGTCACCCGACCGAGCCCCGGAACGACGATCACCCGGGTGTTCCACTGCTTGCCGAGCGTGGTGATGCACCAGTAGCGCAGCCCCTGGCTGAGCAGCACGATTGCCAGCATCGGCCAGCCCAGCAGCGGGATGAACGGCCGATTCGCGAAGAACACCTCGGCGACGCAGGCGAGCAGCAGTCCGGTGTGCAGGGTGACCATGAACGGGAAGTGCCCGAGGCCATACTCGCGTCCGCCGCGTTCGAAGGCCCAGGCGGCGTTGCGCCGGGAGATCACCAGCTCGACGATGCGCTCGCCCCCGGTGAGCAGGATGAGCACGAGATACGCGATCACGCGAGCCGCCACACGTTCACGAGATGCGCGATCACGACGGCCACCGCAGCAGCACGAGTTCCCCCGAGACGCCCGGTCCGAGGGCGAAGAGCAACTCGTGTTGGCCGGACGGATGCGGGCCGACTTCCGAGGCGAGGATATGCAGCACCGACACCGACGAGAGGTTGCCGACCGCGGCGAGCGACTCCCAGCTGTTGTCGAGCGCACCATCGGGAAGGCCGAGCGCCGACTGGAACGCCTCGAGCACGCGCGGGCCGCCCGGGTGGGCGATGAAGGCTCCGATGTCGTCGACCGTGAGGCCGTGAGCAGCGAGGAAGTCGCCGACATCCGTTCCGAAGTTCTGCTCGACCACCTCGGAGACCTGGGAGGTGAGCACGATACGAAATCCGGTCTCGCTCGCGTTGAAGCCGATGACCTCCTCGGTATCGGGGTAGAGCCGGCTCCGGGTGTCGACGATGTCGGGGCCGGTCACCGGCATCCGTTTCGCGCGTTCGTCGCCGACCATCACGACGGCCGCCGCCCCGTCGCCGAACAGGCCGGTCGCGACGAGGTTCGCGGTCGAGTCGTCGCCCGGCTGGAAGGTGAGGGAGCAGAGCTCTACCGCCACGAGCACGCCGACGTCATCCGGATGCCCGACCAGGTAGTCGTTCACGCGCGCGATGCCGGCCGCCCCGGCGACACAGCCGAGGCCGTACATCGGGACGCGCCGAACATCCGCTCGCATCCCGAGCCGCGCGACGAGCACCGCGTCGATCGAGGGGGCGGAGATGCCGGTCACCGAGGTGAACATGAGGTAGTCGACATCGCTCGGCACCAGGCCGGATGCGGCGAGCGCGTCACGCAGAGCCCGCTCGGTGAGGTCTGCCGCGACCTCGATGAACATGCCGTTCGACTCGGTGAAGGTGGTGGCATCGCGGTACCGCTCGATCGGCATCACGAGGTGCCGGGTATCGACGCGACTTCCGCCGTGCAGTCGGCGCAGCACGGCCTGGCGGGTCGGATCCGACGTGATCATCGGCGCGATCACGTCGGTTATCTGTTGCTGCGGGTAGCGATACTCCGGAAGGGCGGAAGCGACCGCTGCTATTCGCGCCATTCCGCGACGCTAACACGCGACGACGATGGCCAGCCGGGAGAAGGGGGCCATTGACAACGGCGTCTCCGCGGCTTCCGTCGACGACCGCCGAATTATTCGACACTCCTGAGGGTCCGGCTGTAATGATGGAACCCTCGGGGGGAGGGCACGCAATGCGTCTGACGGTCGTCATCGGGTCTGCCGCCTGCCTCATCGCCCTCGCCGCCGTTGCCCTGTTCGTCGTCACGACGGGCGAGTCGGGAGGCGTGGCGCCTGCTCCTCACCTCACGAGTCCCGCACTTCCGCCGCACTCCACCAGCGCTCCGTGGTGGGACACGCAGACTTCCGCAGAGCTCTACGGCGCGGGGGTATGGGTGAACCCCTCCTCACAGCCTGCCGCCGAACTGAAGAGTCTGCGGGCATCCGGCCGCACCGCCGAGGCGACCGCCATCGCGACGATCGCCTCGCAGCCGATCGCCGTCTGGCTCAGCGACTCCTGGACGAACAGCGAACTCGTGCTGCGCCTGACGACGGATGTCGCCGCCGCCGAAGCCGCGCACCGCACCCCCGTCTTCGTCAGCTACGCCATCCCCGATCGAGATTGCGGCGGATACAGTGCCGGCGGATATAGCGACACCCATTACCGGCTGTGGAGCGATCTCATCGCGAAGACGCTCAGTGGGGACCACGCCGTGCTGCTCATGGAACCCGATTCGCTCGCCATGCTCGGCAAGCCGCAGTGTTCGAAGATCGTCGGCGACCGGCTCGCGCTGGTGAACACCGTGACCCGCCACTACGCCGAGAGCGGTGTCGCGGTCTATCTCGATGCGGGAAACAGCAACTGGCAGTCGGCATCCGTGATGGCTGGCCGCCTGTCGAGCGCCGGTATCGTCTGGGCACGCGGATTCTTCACCAACGTCTCGAACTTCAAGTCGCAGTCCGCCGAGCTGACGTACGCAACCGAACTCAGCGGGATGCTCGGCGGCAAGCACTTCGTCATCGATGTCTCGCGCGATGGGAACGGAGCGCAACCCTCGTGGTGCAACCCACCCGGCGCGGCCCTCGGCCCGAATCCGGTGATCGCCGACGGGAAGACGGCACTGGATGCCCTGCTCTGGGTCAAGACGCCCGGATCGAGTGATGGCTCCTGCAACGGCGACCCTTCCGCCGGCCACTGGTTCGAGAAGTACGCCCTGTCGCTCGTCGCGCATCGGCACGCGACGGTGGCGACCCTGCCCTGAGTCACCCCGACGCGACTCCCTCGAGGTGGCCCACCCCTCGAAAACGCAGGAGATTCTCGTCCTCCCTGGCAAAACGTGCCTCTTTTGCTCGAATTACGCAGTATCTCCTGCGTTTTCGGAGACGGCGGGGGAGACGGCTAGAGGGACGAGCAGAGGGGACGTGAGACGACGGACGCGGAAGTGGGACGCAACGGATGTCGGCTCGATCACGGAAAACGGCCCCGGCGACAATCCACCGGGGCCGTTATTCAGCATGCAGCACTACGTGCGCGAGGGGGGACTTGAACCCCCATGCCCTCACGGGCACACGGACCTGAACCGTGCGCGTCTGCCAATTTCGCCACTCGCGCAGACTTAGCGACATTACCACAGCGAAAACCCTGCATCCGGAGCCGGCTGCCCGGTGAAACCGTCCGGTGATCCCGGACCGAGCATTCGTCGCCAGCACAGGGCCACAAGCTAACATCGGATACTTACGGGCACCGGAGCAAGGGAGACCATTGGGCCTACTGGACAGCTTCGAACGCGGGCTTGAGCGAGCCGTCAACGGCGCCTTCGCCAAGACCTTCAAGTCCGGGCTGCAACCCATCGAGATCACCTCGGCTCTTCGCCGTGAGCTCGACACGAAGGCGGCCGTCGTCTCTCGCGACCGCATCCTCGTTCCCAACCGCTTCAGCGTGCACCTTTCGCCAGCCGACTTCGAGCGGATGACCGCCATCGGCCCGACCCTGATCGACTCCCTTACCCAGCTCGTGCAGCAGCACGCCGTCGCCCAGCACTACCAGTTCTCCGGCGGCATCACGATCACCTTCGTCGAAGACCAGGCGCTCACGACGGGCGTCGTGCAGGTCGAATCCGTCAGTGTGAAGGGCACGGTCAGCTGGACACCGGTACTGGATGTCGCGGGCAAGCGATATCCGATCCTCAAGTCCCGCACGATCATCGGTCGCGGCAGCGACGCCGACATCACCGTCGATGACACCGGCATCTCCCGCAAACACGTCGAGATCCTCTGGAACGGCAACCGAGCCGAGGTCAACGATCTCGGCTCGACCAACGGCTCGCAGCTCGACGGGCAGCGCGTCACCAAGGCACCGCTGCCCCCGGATTCGGTCATCGACATCGGCCGCACCCGTATTGTTTTCCGAGTGCTTGCCCAATCTGCGGATGTCGACCAGTTCTCCGACCTGCGCTCGGGCGATGAGAACGGCGGCCCCCAATGAGCCAGCTGACCCTGCTGCTGCTCCGTTTCGGTCTGCTGCTCATCCTCTGGGTGTTCGTCTTCGCGATCGTCTACTCCCTGCGTTCCGACCTGTTCGGCCAGCGTGTTCGCAAGCAGCCGACACCGCCGGCGAACGCCTCCCCGTTCATCGCGTCGGCGGTGGCACCGACCGCCCCGGCAGCCGTCACCCCCGCACCCGTCGCCGCCGTCGCTTCGGCATCCGCCGCATCCGGCTCCCTGCTCTTCCCCGCCCCTGGCGAACCTCTGACCCAGCCCGTGTCGGCCACCCCGTCCAGCATCGCGGCCACCCGTCTCGTCATCACGTCTGGACCGAAGGAGGGGCTCGAGCTCAGCCTTCCGAACGAACCGCTCACGATCGGTCGCTCGAGTGAGAGCGGCCTGGTGATCCGCGACGACTACACATCCACCCATCACGCCCGGCTGATGCGCTGGGACGAGTCGTGGGTGGTCCAAGACCTAGACTCGACGAACGGCACGTTCCTCGACGGCACCCGGGTAACCCTTCCAACGCCGGTACCACTCAATACTCCGGTCCGGATCGGCACGACCAGTTTCGAACTTCGGCGGTAGGTGAATGGCAGCTTCCGGCACGAGCGTGGCTGTTTCGCATGTGGGCAGGATCCGCGCGAACAACCAGGACTCCGGCTATGCGGGCACGCAGCTCTTCGTCGTCGCCGACGGGATGGGCGGCCATGCCGGTGGCGATGTCGCATCCGCCATCGCGCTGAAACGCGTCATGGAGGCCGACAAGGAGTACGCCTCGGCGAACGATGCGGAGTTCGCCCTTCACGCGTCCCTGATCGCGGCGAACTCGATCCTCGCCGAGACGGTCTTCGAGCATCCGGAACTCACCGGAATGGGAACGACGGTCAGTGCCATCCTCCGCTCCGGCAATGAACTCGCCATCGCCCACATCGGGGACTCGCGCATCTACCTGCTCCGAAATGGCTCGCTCAAGCAGATCACGGCCGACCACACCTTCGTGCAGCGTCTTGTCGACAGCGGTCGCATCACCCAGGAGGAGGCCGCCGTCCATCCCCGCCGGTCGGTGCTGATGCGGGTGCTCGGAGATGTGGATGCCTCTCCCGAGATCGATACGACGGTGCACGATGTGCTTCCCGGCGACCGGTGGCTGCTCTGCTCCGACGGACTGTCGAGCTACGTCTCCGACGAGAAGATCGAGGTGGTGCTCACCGGTCTCGCGAATACCGGCCAGGCGGCCGATCGCCTCGTGAAGGAGAGCCTCGACCAGGGCGCTCCCGACAATGTCACCGTCGTGCTCGTCGATATCGACGACACCCCCGATTCCTCGGCGTCCCCGGTCATGATCGTCGGATCGGCCGCCCTGCCGCTCTCGTTCGAGGCGGAGACGGGCCGCCGCCCCCTGCGGCTGCCGACGCTTCTGCTGCACCCGCTGAAATCCACCCAGCAGGAGGACAGCCATTTCGAGCCGGAGTCGGAGGAGTATCTCGACGAGTTGATCCTCGAGGATCGTCGTCGTGCTCGCAGGCGACGCACCACCTGGCTGGTCGGAGCCGCCATCATCGTGCTGGTCATCATCGCCGCGCTGTTCGTCGGATACCGCGTGACCCAGACCCACTACTACGTCGGCAGTGACGGACAGACCGTCGCGATCTATCGCGGGATCGAGCAGGACATCGGCCCGATCTCGCTGCACAGCGTGTACCAGCAGACGAGCATCCAGCTCAACGACCTCTCCAGTTATGCGAAGCAGAGCGTCGTCGCGACGATCAGTGCCGACAACCTCGGTGACGCGAAACGCATCGTGCAGCGACTCTCGAGCGGCTCACAGTAGCCATGACCGCGAGCGATACCGCCTCAACCACCCGGCTCGGCCGACCCGCCGGGCCCGCCATCGATGCGGGCGCGCGCGCGACCTTCACCAACACCATCCGGCTGCGCCTCCGCGTGCCGGCCAAACTGCGCAATCTCGAGCTCGTGCTGCTGATCTTCGGGATCGTGATCGTGGTCTTCGCGATCGGTCTCGTTCAGCTCGGCGCGCTCGGCACGCTCTTCCCGCACATGCTCGAGCTCGGCGGCGCACTCGGCGTGCTGGTGATTGCGCTGCACATCGTGTTGCGATTCGCCGCACCGCAGGCCGACCCGTTCATCGTCCCCGTCGCGTTCGTGCTGAACGGCATCGGTATCGCCGAAATCTACCGCATCGACATCGCCAAGAAGTTCACCGGCTGGGAGGGCGCAGGCGCCCGGCAGATCGCCTGGACCGGTATGGCGATCGTGCTCGCCATGGCCGTCATCCTCATCATCCGTAATCATCGGGTGCTCCAGCGGTACCGCTACGTGGCGATGTTCGTCGGCATCGTGCTGCTGCTGCTGCCGATGCTGCCCGGCATCGGGCAGACCGTTAACGGCGCGCGGCTCTGGATCCACATCGGCGGATTCCAGTTCCAGCCCGGCGAGCTCGCGAAGATCGCCCTCGCGGTCTTCTTCGCGGGCTACCTGGTGACCGCGCGCGACAGCCTTTCGATGGTCGGGCGGAAGATCCTCGGCATCCGGTTCCCGCGCGCGCGCGATCTCGGGCCGATCCTCGTGATCTGGGCAGCCGCGATGAGTGTGCTGATCTTCCAGCACGACCTCGGCACGGCACTGCTCTACTTCGGGCTCTTCCTGGTGATGATCTACGTCGCGACCGGTCGCATCAGCTGGGTCATCCTCGGTCTGGGGCTGTTCGTCGGCGGCGCGGTGGCCGCGGGCCAGAGCCTCAGCTATGTGCACGCACGATTCGCCGCCTGGCTCGATGCGTTCAATCCGCAGATCTACGGAGCGCCGGGCGGCAGCTACCAGCTGGTGCAGGGGCTCTTCGGGCTCGCTCACGGAGGACTCGTCGGCACCGGGCTCGGCCAGGGCCGCCCGACCATCGTGCCCCTCGCCGAGAGCGACTACATCATCGCGAGCCTCGGAGAGGAGCTCGGGCTCGTCGGCCTGTTCGCCATCCTCGCGCTCTATCTGGTCTTCGTCTCGCGCGGATTCCGCATCGGATTCGCCGGACAGGATGACTTCGGCCGCCTCCTCGGCGTCGGCCTCGCGTTCACGATCGCCCTCCAGACGTTCATCGTGATCGGCGGAGTCACGCGGGTGATCCCACTGACCGGCCTGACGACGCCATTCCTCGCGGCCGGTGGTTCGTCGCTCGTGGCGAACTGGATCATCGCAGCCCTTCTCCTCCGGCTCTCCGACAGTGTTCGCAACCAATCGAACCTGGTGGTCCAGACATGAATCGCGAATTGAAGCGAGTCAGTCTCGCGGTACTCATCATGTTCATCGCGCTGTTCGCGTCGACGACCGTCATCTCGGTCTTCCAGGTCGACAATCTTCGAAACGACGCACACAACGTGCGAACGATCTACGACAGCTACTCCGCCGAACGCGGGCCGATCCTCGTCGGCGGGCAGCCGATCGCCCAGTCGACCCCGTCAACCGACGCCTACAAGTTCCAGCGCGTCTACTCGAACCCGCAGGTCTACTCCGCCGTCACCGGCTACTACACGCTCAATCAGGGCAACTCCGGCGTCGAGGGCGCGCTCAACGACTATCTGAGCGGAACGGCGAACGACCAGTTCCTCGACAAGGTCAACTCGCTGCTGACCGGCCAGAGCCCGAAGGGTGCGGCGGTCTCGCTCACCATCGATCCACGGATCCAGCAGGCGGCCTGGGATGCTCTCGGTACTCACACCGGAGCGATCGTCGCCCTCAATCCCAAGACCGGAGCCATTCTCGCGATGGTCTCGAAGACCGCCTACGACCCGAATGTGCTGGCATCACACAACACGAAAGACGTGATCGCGGCGTACAAGCAGCTGATCGCCTCGCCGCAGCGCCCTCTCCTCAACCGGGCGATCGGTGGCGACCTCTATCACCCCGGGTCCGTCTTCAAGATCGTCGTGGCGTCCGCGGCCATCGACAGCGGCAAGTTCACCGCCGACAGCGCATTTCCGAACCCGGCAACGCTCAGACTGACCGGCACCAACACCTTCATCAACAATGCGGAGGGCGGCACCTGCGGAGGAACCCCGACGGCGACGATCGCGACCGCTCTTCGCCTCAGCTGCAACATCCCGATGGCACAGCTCGGCTCGGCTCTGGGGTCGAGCACGATCTCGAAGTACGCGTCTGCATTCGGCTACGGACAGAAGCTCGGCATACCGATGCGGGTCACTCCCAGCATCTACCCGCTGAATACCGACGCCGCGAGGGTCGAACTCTCCTCCTTCGGCCAGGATGAGGATCGCGTGACACCCCTACAGGTCGCGATGACCTCCGCCGCGATCGCGAACGGTGGCGACCTCATGAAACCGACCCTCATCCAACAGATCGCGGCCCCCGATCTGACGGTCATCCAGCCGTTCCAGCAGGTGTCGCTCGGGCATCCGATCACGGCCGCGACCAGCGCGACGATGACGCAGCTGATGGTCGCCGACGTCGCGACCGGCGCCGCGAATAATGCAAGAATTGTCGGGGTCGATGTGGCGGGCAAGACCGGCACGGCCCAGAACGGCGTCGGGCGGCCCTACACCGTCTGGTTCACCGGTTTCGCGCCGGCGAATGACCCGCAGGTGGCAATCGCGGTGGTCGTCGAAAACAATACGAGCTTCGGAAATGCTGTCGCGGCCCCGATGGCCAAATCAGTAATACAGGCGGTGTTGAGCAAATGAGACCCACGAGCGGCCTCACCTTCGGTGGTCGGTACCAGCTGTCGAGCCGTGTCGCGATCGGCGGGATGGGCGAGGTCTGGCAGGCGACCGACCTCGTCATCGGACGCACCGTCGCCATCAAGATCCTCAAAGACGAGTACCTCGGCGACCCGGGATTCCTCGAGCGGTTCCGCGCTGAGGCCAGGCACGCGGCACTCGTCAATCACGAGGGCATCGCAAACGTCTTCGACTACGGCGAGGAGGACGGCAGCGCGTTCCTCGTCATGGAACTCGTGCCCGGTGAGGCGCTGTCGACCATCCTCGAGCGCGAACGCGTGCTGTCGACCGATCGTGTGCTCGACATCGTCGCCCAAACCGCGAACGCCCTTCACGCTGCCCACTCGGCCGGCCTCGTGCACCGTGACATCAAGCCCGGTAACCTCCTCATCACCCCGGATGGCCGGGTCAAGATCACCGACTTCGGTATCGCCAGGATCGCCGACCAGGTGCCCCTCACGGCGACCGGCCAGGTGATGGGAACCGTGCAGTACCTCTCGCCGGAGCAGGCAAGCGGACATCCGGCCTCCCCGACGACCGACATCTACTCCCTCGGCATCGTCGCCTACGAGGCGCTTGCCGGCCGGCGCCCGTTCACCGGCGAATCGCAGGTCGCCATCGCGATGGCCCAGATCAACGAGAAGGCACCGGATCTACCGGTCACGGTCTCGGAGCCGGTGCGCAATCTGGTGATGGCCTGCATCGCCAAGAATCCAGCAGATCGTCCGGCCTCCGCCGCACATCTCGCGAGGGCCGCGCAGGCGCTTCGTCGAGGGGATGTCGCGGGAGCCGCGGCATCCGTGCCCGGTGTGCTCGCCGGGGTGTCGGCCGCGGCGTTCAACCAGACGAGCAGAACGTCGATGGCGACCCAGCTGCTGCCGAGCGCGCCTCCGCCCGACCAGCCGGTGCCGCACACGGAGACCCGCAGCCGCAGCCCGTGGACGATCCCGCTGATCGGCCTTGCCGTGCTGCTGATCCTCGCCGTGGTCATCACCCTGATCGCCGTGTTCGCGAATCCGGGAACGAAACCCGCTCCGACTCCACCGGCGACCAGCCCGGCGCCGTCTGTCACTCCGAGCTCGACACCGACTCCGTCGATCACTCCGGCCAGTTCGACGGTCGCCATCACACTCGACCAGTTCAAGGGAAAGATGCCGAACCAGGTGAGCGCTCTTCTCACCCAGTACGGCCTTGTGGGGAAGCTCGTTCCCGACTCGGCGCCCGCTCAACTGCCGGCCGACGCGGGCACCGCGTATGCCGTCTCGCCGACGGGCAATGTGATCAAGGGATCGACAGTCGAGGTCGACTTCTACGGAGACTTCCCGACCCCGCCGGCGCCGGGGCCCCTGACGACAACCCTTACCGGCCCTCCGTATTCGGCGCCCGCGGGAAGCGACGTTCCGCTCGGGGTTCCGAGCTACACCTCCTGCCCGGGCAAGTCCACGCTCACCGGATACACCATCACGGCGAGCACCGGATCGACCGTCACCGCCAACGGCACCACGGTGAGCCCAACGACCGCGGTTCCGGCGAACACGACGACGGTCCAGTGGACGCTGTCGAGCACGGCCGGCCAGAACACCATCTCGTACATGGCGCTCTGTTCCGGCACCCCGTCGACTGTGTCGCCGACTCTGACGGTCACCGGCCAGTAGCTGGCATTCGCACAGCAAGCCGGCCACTCACATCGGCCTCTGACGTGTCACGCATTACACTTGCTTTCGACCTTCCCGCACCACCGACTTGCCGCATTACCGACGGAGATATGACTCGTGACTGACGACGGTACCCGCGTACTTGCCGGCCGGTACCAGGTCGGCGCGCTCATCGGTCGCGGCGGAATGTCCGACGTTCACGTCGGCACCGACTCCCGGCTCGGTCGTCGCGTCGCGATCAAGTTGCTGAAGCCCTCTCTCGCAACCGATCCACGATTCAGGATGCTCTTCCGCGAGGAGGCGCAGAAGGCGGCTCGGATGGCGCATCCGACGATCGTCCGTGTCTTCGACGCCGGCGAGGAGACGGTCGCCGAGGCGAACGGCATCGAATCGCAGGCGCCGTTCATCATCATGGAATACGTCGACGGGCGCCTGCTCAAAGACATCGTCGCCGATGGTCCGCTCGAGCCGAAGGAGGCGGTCCGGATCGTCTCCGGCATGCTGACGGCGCTCGAGTACAGCCATCGTGCGCTTCTCGTGCACCGGGACATCAAGCCCGGCAACGTCATGGTCACGCAGAACGGCCAGGTCAAGGTGATGGATTTCGGTATCGCCCGTGCGGTCTCCGACAACTCCTCGACGGTCGCCGACACGAGCGCCGTGCTCGGCACAGCGCAGTACTTCTCGCCGGAACAGGCTCGCGGTGAGACTGTGGATGCCCGCACCGACCTGTACTCCACCGGTGTCGTGTTGTTCGAACTCCTCACCGGCCGCCCTCCGTTTCGTGGGGACCGCGCCGCTGCCGTCGCCTACCAGCACATCAGCGAGGCGGCCGTCGCGCCGAGCACGCTCAATCCGAAGGTCTCGCCGGCGCTCGACGCCGTCGTGCTGCACGCCCTTGCGAAAGACAAGTTCGACCGCTTCCAGACCGCCGCGGAATTCCGCGTGGAGCTCGAGGCCGCAGGCGACGGGGAGGTCATGGCCCGTCGGGCTCCGGCCGCCGCCAAAGACTTCAATTCCACCCTGTTCGGGGTGAATCCGAACGCTGCAGCCGGCACCGAGGCCACCCTTCGCCAGCTCGCGGCTCCCGACAATGAACGGGTGGTCCGCACTCAGAACCGCCCACCGGTCGCCTGGATCTGGGTCGGGATCGCCACCCTCGCCGTGATCCTCGTCGGTGTGACGTTCTGGCTGCTTCACCTGCCGGCAACGACGCTCGGAAACGATCTCTCGGTGAAGGTACCCGCGGTCGCCGGGCAACCCTTCAATCAGGGTGCAGACAAGCTCCACGCGGCCGGACTCAAAACTAACAAGCCCATTCTCGTGCCGAGCGATACCGTTCCGGACGGCCGCATCATCAGCCTCAGCCCGCGCGCCGGCACCTCCGTCGGCCAGGGCCAGAGCATCGACGTGACCGTCTCGACGGGAAAGACCGCGACGACCATTCCGAGTCTGAACAACATGAGCGAGGATGCCGCCAAGGCGACCCTCGCCGCACAGAAGCTCGTCTACGGGGTTTCGACCCCGAGCCACTCGCCCTCCGTCGCCGCGGGTATCGTCGTCGGCACCACGCCGGCGGCTGGTACAGCGGCGCGGGAGGGCGACACGGTGAACCTCACGGTTTCAGACGGCCTCATCGACATCCCGAGCGTCGTCGGTCAAGATGTCGGGGCGGCCAACACGGCACTGTCGGCGCTTCTGCTCCAGGTGACTCTGACCCAGGATCCCAGCTGCTCGGGGGGCAGAGTGACGTCGCAGTCGCTGACGGGCGCCAACCAGCCGCAGCGGTCGACGATCACGATCCGGTTCTGCAGCAGCGGCTAACCGAGATTGACGAGGGGCGTCAGGCCCTTCGCCGCCGCCTGGGCGCTCGCAAGCCCGGCGACCGCCAGCCAATTGGCGAGCATGAGGTATCCACCCTCGGTCAGCACCGATTCTGGATGGAACTGCACCCCGAAGATCGGCGCCGACTCATGGCGCGCTCCCATGATCACTCCGCCGGCCGTTCGCGAGGTGATGACCAGGTTGTCGGGAACGGTCGAGTCGACGACGGCGAGCGAGTGGTACCGCGTCGCGGTGAACGGCTGCGGGACTCCGGCGTAGAAATTGCTCCCATCATGACTGATGAGAGACGTCTTGCCGTGCATCAACTCGTCGGCGTGCGTGACGGTCGCCCCCAGCGCCTCGGCGATCGCCTGGTGACCGAGGCAGACGCCGAGAAGAGGAAGCCCCGTGGCGAGGGCCGCGTGCACCATCGGGATCGACATGCCCGCGGCGGCCGGCGTTCCGGGCCCGGGCGACAGCAGCACCCCGTCGTACTCGGCGATCCTGGCGGCGATCTCGTCGTGCGGGAAGGAATCATTGCGAACGACGTCGGTCTCGGCCCCGAGCTGGAGAAGGTAGCCGTTGAGCGTGTAGACGAAGCTGTCGTAGTTGTCGACGACGAGGATCCGGGTCATTTTCCTACCGTCACATCATTGACGTTCACGAACGTATTAAGCCAGGGGAAGACGAGGTAGACGAGTGCGGCCAGCACCGCGCCGAAGAAGAGGACGATGAGGATGATGCGGAGCCACAGGGGTCCGGGCATGATCCGCCAGAGCGCGCCGTACATCCGTTCACCCTACCGTCGCGATGGTCGTGGCGATCGCCTGCGGGGCGCCGGCAGACGTGGGCTGCCAGGAATCCATCGACGCATACGCGATCAATCGTTCGGTCGACGTGAAGATCGGCGTGCAGGTGGTCATCGTCATGATGCGGTCGGTGGGAGCGACCCCGGCGAATTGCGGAACGGGATCGACCACACCGACCCCCGACGGTTTCACGTACTCGAGACCGCGGAAGATGTAGGTGTAGTACCCGTCTTTCGTCTGTACGTAGATCTTGTCGCCGACCTGGAGGTCGTTGAGTCCGCGAAAGGATGCCCCGCGAGTGGTTCGGTGGGCCGCCGTCGCGAAGTTGCCGACCTGGCCCGGCATCG
>JANYGT010000037.1 GCA_025362355.1 Lacisediminihabitans sp.
GATGCCGCCGATCGCCCCGATGTTGCCGTCCGCGTCGATCGTGCCCGTGCCGGCGACGTGCGCTCCCCCGTTGAGCATGCCCGGCGTGAGCTTGTCGATGATGCCGAGGGCGAACATCTGTCCAGCGCTCGGGCCGCCGACATTCTCCAGCTGGATCTTGACCTCGAAGGGGAAGGTATAGGCGATGGAGGGATAGATGCCGATGATCGGCGGAGACCCCGCACCGGCGCTGAGTGCCGGGGTGAGTTGCACCGTGCGCGTCACACCGGCGCGCGAGATGACGGCATCCACCGGCGTTCCGGCTCCGGTCTTCGCTATGACCGTACGCAGCGAGACCACACTGTCGACCGGGGTGCCGGCGACGCTGAGTATTTCGTCGCCTTCCTTCAGTTCGGCCTCGGCTGGGGACTTCGGCGAGAATCCGCCGACCGAGAGCACGCCGGTGAGCGGATAGCCGAGTGTGCTGAGCGCGGCGGCGATGGCGTCCTTCTGCGAATTCTGCATGTCGACCGCCGACTGCTTGTCGGACTGCTGGACGGTCGTTCCGGCCGGGTAGACGGAATCGATGGGAACGACGGCCCGACTCGGATCGAGCCAGGCCTGAGCGATCTCCAGCCAGCTCGGCGCGTTCGCCCGGTCGCCGACCAGGTTCACCGTGAGCATGTCGAGCGCACCGGAGGTCGGATAGGTCTTCTGGCTCGGGATCTCGATCAGCGGCTGTCGCTCGGCAGCATCCACCGGCTTCGCGCCGATCGGCGTACCGGTTCCCAGGGTGTTGTACACCGGGCCGGGCTGCTCGATGACGTAGGGTGCCGGCACCGCGGCGAAGGCGAATCCGCCGAGGAGCGCGGCGACGAGCAGCGTGCGTCCGACCCACCGGAACCGCCGACGCTTCGTCATCCTCGCCGGGCTTTCGTCGGGGAAGAAAACCACCGCACGTCCTTTCGCACTCCCCTGTGCCGGGGCGCTCACGGGGGGTCGTTCGCCACGGGCGCATCGCCCCGGCCACCGCCGTATCCAAAACACAGCCTCGTTCGCTGTGCAGCCGCTAGCGTAGTTGCTATGCCTGATGATTCGGCGAACAGCCCTGAGGACGAGTTCCGCGAGATGCTGAGCAAGTTCCTGTCCGGTAACGGCGAAATCGATCCGGCGAAGCTGGCGAGTGCCGCCGGACTACCGAATGACCCCGAGATGATCAAGAATCTCATCAGCCAGTTGCAGAGCGCCATGCAATCGAGTGGCGACGGCATCAACTGGACCCTCGCCTCCGACCAGGCCAAAGCGATCGCGGCGAAAGACGTCGTCTCCACCACCCCCGCCGAGCGTTCATCCGTCGAGCAGTCGTTCCATGTCGCGGCCCTCTGGCTGGACGAGGCGACGTACGTCTCCGAGCTCACCTCGACTCCGCGGCTGATGTCCCGCACCGAGTGGATCACCGCCACCATGCCGTTCTGGACGCAGCTGGCAGAGCCCGTCGCCCTCAGCATCGCCAACTCGCTCACCGATGTGCTCCGCGAACAGGCACCGGAAGAGATGGCCGGCATGCTCGACGGTGCGTCGAAACTGATGCGCAACGTTGGAGGAACGCTCTTCGCGATGCAGCTCGGCCAGGTCGTCGGCCAGCTCTCGAGCGAAGTCGTCTCCGGTGGAGACATCGGGATTCCACTGCTCGGCACGGGGGAGAACGACCAGCAGGCAGCCATCCTTCCCCAGAATCTGGCCGAATTCGGCGCGGGACTCGACATCGAACACGATCAGGTGCAGCTCTACATGGCAGTGCGCGAACTGGCTCACGCCCGGCTGTTCCGTCACGCGAAGTGGCTGCGCCTGCAGCTCATGTCGTCGATCACCGAGTTCGCCAACGGCATCCGCATCGACACCGATCGGCTCGAGCAGCTCGCCGAGGGGTTTGATCCGTCGAATCCCGAGGAACTTCGCGAGGCCATGGTGAGCGGTGCCCTGATCCCGCCGAAGTCGGAGGCACAGCTCGCCGCCCTCGGTCGCCTCGAGACGACGCTCGCCCTCATCGAGGGGTGGGTGGATGTCGTCACGGCCCAGGCGACCACCCGGCTGCCGAAGTCCGGTGCGATCGCTGAAACCGTTCGCCGTCGCCGCGCCGCCGGAGGGCCGGCCGAGTCGGCGTTCTCGACCCTCGTCGGACTCGAGCTCCGTCCGCGTCGACTCCGCGAGGCTGCCGCGATGTGGCAGAAGCTCACCGAGGAGATCGGGCCGGAGAAGCGGGACGCGCTGTGGTCACATCCCGACCTCATCCCGACCTCACAAGACATCGACGACCCCGTCGGCCTCGTCATGCGGCTGACCGGGGCAGAGCCCGACCATGACGACATCGACCAGGCGATCGAAGACCTTCTCAACGACGAACAGGGTGACCGCCCGCGCGAGGCGGACGACGGGACGGCCTCCTAGACGAGGGTGCCTGTGGAACGTCCGCTCCGCGAATTCGTCCGGTGCGCGATGATCGCCGGATGGTGCTGAAGCTCGATCCACGGATTCCGGTCGTCTGGCGAAACCCCGACACCCTGCAGGTCGGTGTCGACGTGCCCCTCATGGTGCTGCCCGATGTCACGATCGGAGAGCAGAGGGTGATCGCAGCCCTCGTCACCGGCGTAAGCCGTTCCGGGCTCGACATGATCTCGCGGAGTGCCGGCGGTCTCGATCTCGAGGGCTTGCTTTCGGGGCTCGAATCGGCCCTCCTGAGGCCGCCGACCGAGATCTCCGTCGCGGTGACGATCGAGGGAACCGGGTCGACAGCCGAGGAGATCACCCGTCTACTCGGCCATCGGGTTCAGCACGCGGATGCCGCGACTCCCGGCACCGGATTCGCCGTCATCATCGCCGACCACGTCATCGATCCGCGACAGCACGGCGGCTGGCTTCGGCGCGACATCCCGCACCTTCCGATCGTCTTCGGCGATGTGACGGTGCGCATCGGTCCACTCGTCGAGCCGGGCGACGGTCCGTGCCTCTACTGCCTCGAACTGCACCGCACCGACGCCGATGCGGCGTGGCCGGCGATCGCCGCGCAACTTCTCGGCAGGCGTTCGGCCACTGAGACACCGTTGATCGCCCGCGAGGTGGCCGCGATGGCGACGCGCATCGTGCTCGCGAGGATCGAGCGGGGATCGGCCGAAACTTCTGCACTCGGCACGTCATCGTCGATCGACCTCGACGTTCTCACCGGAGCGCGCACCGTTCGCGTCTGGGTGCGACATGCGGACTGCGGATGCAGCGGGCTCGGGTCTTCAGACGAGCTCGGGTCTTCAGACGGGCTCAGCGAAGCTCCTCGAGAAATTGGGAGGGCTTCCGTTCCTGCCCCCGACCCGTCGTCGTTCTCGCCCACGACAGATGAAGGCGCCGCCGCGCGCGTGTGATGCCGACGTAGAGCAGCCGGCGCTCCTCATCCACGGCCTCGGCGGTCTTCGCGTAGGTGATCGGAACGTAGCCCTCGCTCAGGCCGACCACGTAGACCGTGTCCCACTCGAGGCCCTTCGCCGAGTGCAGCGTCGCGAGGGTGACGGCGGAGAGTGTCGGCTCGTGCTGGGCCGCCGACCGCTCGTTCAGCTCGTCGACGAATCCACGCAGCGTCGTGCCGGGCAGCGAGGCCTCGGCAAGCCCCATGATCGCATTGAGTGATTCCCAGCGGTCGCGGACGGCCCCGCGCAGCTCCGGCGGATCCTGCGTCCAGCCGAGTGAGCGCAGCACATCGCTCACCGTCTTGAAGAGTGGCTCCTTCGCGCCGGCGACGACCGCGCCCTTCAGCATCATCAGCGCCTGCTTCACCTCCTGCAGGTCGAAGAATCGAGTTCCCCCGCGAAGCTGAACGGTGACTCCGGAGTCTCCGAGAGCCGACTCGATCGCGGCAGCCTGCACATTGATCCGGTACAGCACGGCGATGTCCTGCGGCCGGGTACCCGCAGCGATCTGCTCGGCGATCCGCTGCCCGATCGCCCGCGCCTCCGCGATCTCGCTCGGATAGACGTCGATCGTCGGAGCCGCCGTGCCCGGCTGCTCGACGGCCGCGTGCAGCGTGAGCGCACCGGGGCGCGCGCGCATCAGTCGATTCGCCGAATGGACGATGTGCTGGGTCGATCGGTAGTTCTGTTCGAGTCGCACGACAGTGGCTTCGCGGTACCGGGCGGGAAATCCAAGCAGATAGTCGGCGGATGCCCCGGCGAAGGAGTAGATCGTCTGGCTCGCGTCACCGACCACGCAGACATCCTGCCGATCGCCGAGCCAGAGGTCGAGCAGCGCCTGCTGGAGTGGCGAGACATCCTGGTACTCGTCGACGACGAAGAAGCGGTACTGCTCGCGCACCTGCTGGGCGACCCGAGGCTCCGACTCGATCATTCCCGCGGTCGCGAGCAGAACATCCTCGAAGTCCAGCTGGCGTCGTTCGTCTTTGATCGTCTCGTAGGCGCGATGGAGCGCGAGCATCTTGTCGGCGTCGAGGAGCGCCGGCATCACCCGCCCGTCGATCGCCGCCGCGTACTGGTCGAAGGTGAGCCGCGAGACCTTCCGCCATTCGATCTCGGCGGCGAGGTCGCGGAGTGTGGCCGTGTCGAGCTTCAGCCGCAGCGTCTCGGCGGCGTGGCCGAGCATCCGCCCCTTACTGTCGAGGATGCGCGGCATCGTCCCGCCGATCACCTGCGGCCAGAAGAATCCGAGTTGCGACAGCGCGGTCGCATGGAAGGTGCGCGCGGCGACCCCGGTGGTGCCGAGGTGGCGGAGCCGTCCACGGAGCTCGGCGGCGGATCTCGAGGTGAAGGTCAGAGCCATCACGCGTTCGGGCGCGTAGACACCGGTGGCGACCCCGTACGCGATGCGATGGGTGATGGCGCGGGTCTTGCCCGTTCCAGCGCCGGCGAGCAGAACGACCGGGCCGAGGAGCGACTCCGCCGCCACCCGCTGTTGCTCGTCGAGTCCGGCGAGGAGGGACTCCGCCCCGGTCATCGTCGTGTCACTCCGAACGCGGTCACCAGTCGATCTTGTCGTCGATGGGCGAGCCGTACCAGTGCTCGAGGATCGCCCGGGCGATCGACGTGTGTCCGGGGAGCGCGATCTCGCCGAGTGCGTTGGTGAGGTCGTCGCGACTGAACCAGCGGAGGTCGAGGATCTCGGCGCCATCCGGGGTGAGGGTCGATTCGACCGCCGGGTCGACGGTCGCCATGAATCCGACCATCAGGCTCGCAGGAAACGGCCAGGGCTGTGAGCCGAGATAGACCGGATCGACGACGCGGATGCCGGACTCCTCGAACACCTCGCGGATCACGGCACTCTCGAGGGACTCCCCCGGCTCGACGAAACCCGCGAGCAGCGAGTAACGGTTGCTCTCCCAGAGGGCGTTCGAGCCGAGCAGGATGCGATCTTTCGAGTCGACGATGCCGACGATGATGGCGGCGTCCGTTCTCGGGAAGATCTCTTTTCCCTCGGCCTCGCGGCGAACCCAGCCCCCGAGCTCCGGAGTCGTCGGCTCACCGGTGCGCGGGGAGAAGCCGTGCGAGGAGTGCCAGTTCGCGAGCGCGAGCGCCGCCGTGAACAGGCCGGCGTCGAGGGTGCTGAGCCGACTGCCGAGGGCGCGGAGATTCCCCCACTTCGCCGGGTCGAGCTCGAGGGCTTCGGCTGCTTCATCACTGAGTACGACGGCGACGATCGGTGCGCCGAGCACCGGCTCGGCGAGCGCCCGCCCGAGGTAGAGGCGGAGGTCGGCGGGCGGAACGTGTGAGGTCGGCAACAGGCGGAGCGCCCCCTCGTCGGTGAGGAGCGCAAGACCGCGGTGGAGGACGAGAACCCGGGTCGAGTCATCCGCCCACAGTCCATCGAAGAGCTCCGGGCGGCTGCGGGCGAGATAGTCGCGGTCGAGGTCGTGACGGGACAGCGGCAACAGCGAAAGGAACTCTCGGGACACGTATCGACCAATCAAATGCGGGGGGCGGGGACCAGCGTGGCGTTCGACGCCACTCACGGCCGACGACTTACCCTGTCGGTATGGCCAGATCCCCCCTCACTCTAGCCGCGCTCGCGACAGCCGCCGTGGCCGGCATGGATGTCGTAGGCGCCGAGAGCTTCGGCTCCGGCAGCGACGGCGACTTCGAGTCAGCTCTGCTCACCACACGCGACGGCGGGCGCTGGATCATCCGCGTTCCGACCTCCGAACGCGCGGAGGCCGAGCAGTCCGCAGATCTCGTCGCCCTCCGAGCACTGAGCACCGGCGTCCGTTCCCGTCTGCCTTTCGACGTCTCCACCTTCGCCGGACAGGCTCCGATCAGCGGCACCAGGGCGGTGGTCTACTCGTTCCTCACCGGGTCGCGGGTGCCGATCGGCGCACTCACCACAGACAACGACCTCGCGGCCTCGATCGGACGGGCGACTGCGGCCATCCATTCGCTCCCGACCAGTTTCGTCACCGACGCCGGCCTTCCGATGCTCACCCCGACCGAGATCCTCCGCGGCCTCGTCACCGTGATGGATCGGGCATCGGCGACCGCCCTCGTGCCGGCCGCCCTTCTCGGGCGCTGGGAGCGAGCCACCGAAGATTCCGCCCTCTGGCAGTTCGCGCCGACGGTCGTGAACGGCACGCTGAGCGCGAGTTCGTTCCTCGCCGCCGATCATGCGGTGACCGGCGTGCTCGGCTGGCACAGCCTCAGTGTGGGCGACCCGGCGCGGGACCTCTACTGGCTTCTCGCCGCCCAGTCCGAGGAGGTCACGGCGACCGCTTTCGACTCCTACACGGCGGCGCGCGGGGCGAGTGACCGCCAGGTGCATCGGCGGGCGATGCTCTACTCCGAGCTCGAGA
Organism: Lacisediminihabitans sp.; assembly: GCA_025362355.1. Classification (GTDB taxonomy): domain Bacteria; phylum Actinomycetota; class Actinomycetes; order Actinomycetales; family Microbacteriaceae; genus Lacisediminihabitans. Next base: position 6,815 of record JANYGT010000037.1, read on the forward strand.
TCGCGAAGTGGCTGCTGCACGGCACCCAGGAGCGCAGCACCGAGATCGTGGATGACGCCGTCGAGATGCTGCAGGGGCTCATCGACAGCGTTCACGACGACCTCGACCGCACCATCGGGCACAACACCATGCCGGTGATGGCCGTCGACGAGGTCGAAGCCATGCTCGATCGTGATAACCGTCTCGATCGCGATCGGCGTTCGAACGGTTAGAGGCCCTTCAGCGGCTTCGGCCTGCGGACCACCGCAAGGCGCGGAACCCGCTGCCTGAGCCGGATGCGCAACGACAGTCGACCGGATCTCGCAAGCACGAGAGCAACGGCCACCGCCGCGAGCGCAGGCACGACACCGGCGGCGACCATCGCGTTCCGTACGCCCCAGGTCTCTGCGACCCAGCCGATGAGCGGGCCGCCGAGTGCCTGGCCGCCGAGCAGCACCATGGCGTACAGCGACATCACCCGCCCGCGGATCGCACGATTGGTCGACAGCTGCACGATCGATTCCGCTCCGGTGGCGAACAGCAGTCGGGTCACCCCGATGCCGATGAGGAATACGAGGAAGATGCCGGGTACGGGAGCCAACCCGGTGGCGATGAGGGCGAGGCCGAACAGCCCGGCGAACAGCATGATCGACCGGAGCCGCACCGTCATCCGTCGGGTCGACAGAAGGGCTCCGGCGAGTGCGCCGACGGCCGCGGCGGAGCTGTACAGCCCGTAGCCGGCTGCACCGGTCTTGAAGATCGTGTCGGCGAATGACACCAGGAGCACCGGGAGGGTCATCCCGAACGTCGAGACGAACGCGAGGATGACGATCGACCAGAGGATCGTCGGCTTCGAGCCGGCGTAGTGGAGTCCTTCACGGATCTGCCCCCGTGATCGCTCGATGCGCGGTGAGGGGAAGAGCTCGGCGACGCGCATCCGACCGAGCATGATGACGACGATCGCGGCGGCGACGGAGTTCACTCCGATCGACCAGCCTGCGCCGACGACGGCGACGAGGATTCCGCTGATCGCCGGCCCGAGCAGCCCACCGAGGTGGAAGATCGACGCGTTGAGGCTGATGGCGTTGCGCAGTCGTCGGTGCCCCACCATCTCGTTGACGAACGCGGACCGTGCCGGACCCTCGATGACGGCGGCGCAGCCGAGCAGGAAGGCGACCGCGTAGACCTCGGCGACGTGCCCGACCCCCACGAGTGTGAGGGCCGCGAGCCCACCACAGAGCAGGAACGCGGCCGACTGCGTTGCCATCATCAGCTTGCGCTTGTCGAGCCTGTCGGCGATCACGCCGCCCCAGACGCCGAAGAAGAGCACCGGCGAGAACTGGAGGAAGACGGTGAGACCCACGGCGGTGATGCTCTTCGTCAGCTCGAAGACGAGCCAGTCGATGGCGATGCGCTGCATCCACGCCGAAGTGTTGGCGATGGTCTGCGAGATCACGTAGAGGCGGTAGTTGTAGACGCGGAGTGAGTCGAAGGTGTCGCGCCAGCGCGGGCGTTCGAGAAGAACGGGAATCGGTTCGGTCGGCGGGCTGATGGCGGTTGTTTCGGTGGTCACGTGGCGTTCCTGCGTCGAGCTTCTGTGTCGTATGGGTCTGTCGTCGCTCTCTACGGTATTGGTTATCGCATCATTCACTTCTAGAATCGAGGCTATAACTCTCATTGCGTTTGCCTATGACAGGAGTCGAGTGTTCGATCCGGTTCTGCTGAAGACCTTCGTCACCGTCGCCGAAACGCTGAGTTTCACGAATGCCGGCAACCTGCTCGGGCTGAGCCAACCGACCGTGAGCCAGCACATCCGTCGGCTGGAGATCGAGGCCGGCCGCGGGCTGGTGCTGCGGGACACCCGCGAGGTGCGCCTGACCGACAACGGCGACGCGATGCTCGGATTCGCCCGCACCATCCTCGCCGCCCACGATCACGCGTCGAGCTACTTCACCGGCTCCGCGATGCGCGGCCGGCTGCGCTTCGGATCGGCGGATGACCTCGCGCTCACCCAGCTGCCCCAGATCCTCCGAGACTTCCGCCAGCTGTATCCGCACATCAACCTCGAGCTCACCGTCAACCAGAGCGGGGTGCTGACGCGGCGGCTTGCGGCGGGGCAGCTCGACCTCGTGTTCGTGCGCCAGGCTTCGGATGCTCACGACGGCCGGGTCGTGCGTCGCGACCGGCTCGTCTGGGTCGGCCATCGCACCCTCACGGTCGAGCCCGACCAGGCCGTCCCGCTGATCGTCTACCAGTCACCGAGTCTGAGCCGCACGATCATGATCGACGGCCTCGAGTCGATGGGGCGCACCTGGCGCATCACCTGCAACGTGCGGGAGATCAACGGGGTGCTTGCGGCGACGAGGGCGGGCATCGGCGTCGCGGCCTTCCCGCAGAGCCTCATCCCACCCGACCTGGTAGAGCTGCCGGCATCCCTCAAACTCCCGATCCTCGGCGAGGTCGAGTTCAGTCTGCTCGACAACCCCTCAGCGCCGAGAGAACCGGTCGACGCCCTCATCTCGGCGATCCTCGGTCGCCAGAACGCCGTGGCGGCGCGCGCCTGACCGGTCACGGTCGGCTCGCCCGTCGGCCGCCGCGGCGAAAGACCCCGTCACGACCCGAGGGACCCCTGCGTACGGGGGTCTCTCGCGCCACAGCTGGAGCTATGGCCGCGGGGAGGTCACGGAGGAGCGCCAGCGCGCCAGTAGCTCGGCCTCCGAGAAGATGTGCTGCGGCCGGATGACCTCGTCGCTGGCCACGAAATAGAACACGGCATCGATCAGGTCGGGGTCGATGCCGCGCCATTTCGCGTAGGCGAGCCGGTAGAGCGCGAGCTGCAGCTGCTTCTGCTCGAGGTCTTCGGCATCCCGCGGCGGCTTCCCGGTCTTCCAATCGACCACCTCGAACCGGTCACCGTTCTGATAGACGGCGTCGATCTTGCAGATGACCACCTGGCCGTCGAAGGGAAGGTGGATCTCCCGCTCGACATCCACCGGAGCGCGCGATCCCCACGGGCTGGCCTCGAAGATCGCCTTGAGCCCGGCGAGCGCCTCGTCGTCGACCAGGTCCCGTCCGTCGAGCTCGGTGTCGAAGGCGTCGAGATCATCGGCGGCACCCGGTTGGCCGTAACGGTTCTCGACCCAGCTGTGGAAGATCGTGCCGAGTTGCGTCGCCCGATACGGCTTCTGCGGCATCGGCCTGCGGAGTGAGGAGGCGACGGATGCCGGATCCGTCACGAAGTCTTTGAAGCGGGATGCCGGCACGCGCGTCGGCAGCGCGACGAGTCCACCCGCCCCGAGCCGGGCGCGGCGCTCCTCAAGCAGTTGGTCGAGCTGAGGTTTGAGGAATCCGGCCGTCTCCGGCGCGGCATCCCGAACCGCCTGTGCGGCGCGCTCGACCGCCGGTCGCCGCGATCCGAGTGGATCGAATGGCCAGGTCACCCGCTCGAGATGATCACCGAGCGGGTTGTCGTCGTGCTCGGTGGCCGGGGGCAGCGCCGCGACGATTCCGGCGTCTGCGAGCTCTCGAAGGAAGGCGCTCGGTCGCCGCGGCTTCTTCTGCGTCGCCCAGAAAGATCCGGTGAGCAAGAGCCCGTGGCGCGCCCGCGTGATCGCGACGTAGGCGAGGCGGCGTTCCTCATCGACGCTGCGGATGCGAACGGCCTCCGAGAATCGCTTCAGCTCGTCGACCAGCTCTTTTCGGGTCGATGCCGCCGGCCAGTCGAAGACCGGCAATTCGTCGGCGTCACCGCGGAACGGCCAGGGCAGCTGGCCGAAAGCCGCCCACCCCTTGAAGCCCTCGAGTGGCCTCGCCGGCAGGTCGTCTTCAACGAATCTCGGCACGACGACGTGATCCCACTCGAGACCCTTCGCGCCGTGGATCGTGAGGATCTGCACGGTGCCCGGCTCCGGATCTTCGGGCCGAGGCGACAGGTCTTCCCGCTGTTCGGCCTCGCGGAGCCAGGTCAGGAAGCCGCGCAGACTCGCATTCTCGTCGACCGCGAGATAGCCGGACAGGGCATCGAGCAACGCGTCGACCGGAGCCTGCCCGAGCACGCGGTAGTCGTTCGCGATCACCTCGATATCGAGCTGGAGCTCCTGGAGCACGACGATCACGAAATCACGGAGGTCGAGTCCCACCCGCGAACGCAGGCGGGAGAAGAACTGCCCGGCATTCCGAAGTCGGGCCACACCGATCTCGCTGAACGCCCCGAGGAAGCTGTGACCCTGCCTGGCCGTCGCGATGAAGTCGAGCGCGTCGACGATCGAGCCACCCTCCCCCTCTGCGACGGACTGCCGCATCCGCTCCCTGACCTCCTTGTCGAGCGGATGCTGCGCATAGTCGAGATCGCGAAGTCGGGAGGCGAGGCGATTGAGGGCGTGCAGGTCTTGCACCCCGATCCGCCAGCGTGACCCGGCGAGCAGCCGCACGAGCTCGAGCCCGGCTCCCGGATCACCGACGACGCTGAGCGCGCTGACCAGGTCGGCGATCTCGGGTTCAGCGAGCAGTCCGTTGAGCCCGAGCACATGGTACCTGAGGCCGGCTCTCCGCAGCGCGGCGAGAAAATACGCCTGCGTCTTGCGGGTGCGGAACAGCATCGCTGCGGAGGGCGGTATGCCCGCCGCGGTCTTCGCGGCGAGGCGTTCCGCGAGCCAGGCGGCCGCCGCATCCGCCTCGTCGATCACCGACTCGCAGAAGGCGGAATCGACGGGCCTCGCGGAGGCCGAGGCCCGCGCATCCAGTTTCTGCACCTTCACGCGCGACGTCGCCACGAACGGTGACACCACCTCGTTCGCGGCCTCGAGAATTCGGTGACCGTTGCGCCAGCTCGTCGAGAGCGCGAACCGGAGCGTCTGCGTCGCCGAACCTTCGCGGGCGAAGGCGCCGACGAAGTCGTCGAGGTTCGATGCGCTCGCGCCGCGCCATCCGTAGATCGACTGGTTGGGGTCGCCGACGGCCATCACCGGATGCCCGGCGAACAGTTCGGCGAGCAGCCAGGTCTGCATGACCGAGGTGTCCTGGTATTCGTCGAGCAGCACGGCCGGGTAGCGCTCCCGCTCGTCGACGGCCACCCGCGGCTGGGTTCGCACGATCTTCAGCGCGAGCGACACCTGGTCGGAATACTCGATCAGCCCGCGCGTCGCCTTCACCGACTGGAATTCGGCGGCGAGATCGATCAGCACATCGAGGCAGCCGACGGTCTCGGCCAGCACCACGATCTCCCGATATTCGCCGCGTCCGCCGTTCGGGAGGCTCTCGATCGCGAGGAACCCCTTTGCGAACTCCCGCAGCTTTTCGGCGTCGACGTCGTTCTCCGCGATCGCCCGCGACAGCCCGAGCACGGCGCGCGTCACCGGCTCGAGATTCTTGCCGAGGTCGGGAAGTCGCGGATCCGTCGATCGCGTCACGACCCGTCGGGCGAGCTGCCAAGCCGCCGCCTCGCCGAGCACCGAGCCGTCACTCTCGCGCCCGAGCACGACCGCATTGTCGCGGAACAGCGAGTTGGCATAGGAGTTGTAGGTCGAGACGTTCGGCGCCTCGAACGGGTCGTAGTCGCCGGGAAGGAGCCCGACTCCGTTCAGCTGCGCGATGCGCTCACGGATGCGCGCGGCGAGTTCCCCGGCAGCCTTGCGCGTGAAGGTGAGACCGAGCACCTCCGACGGGCGCACCAGTCCGTTGGCGAGCAGCCAGAGCACCCGGTTGGCCATCGTCTCGGTCTTGCCGCTTCCGGCCCCGGCGACGACGAGCGCCGGGGCGAGATCCGCTTCGATCACCGCCCGCTGCTGCTCGGTCGGTCTCGGTCGGCCGAGCGCATCCGCGATGTCGTAGGCGCTGATCGTCTCACTCACTGCTGACCGCCCTCACCCGGTGCAGTCGGAGGCGCGCGACATCGCCGAGGCCGAAATTGCTGAGCTCCAGCGGTCCGTCGAACTCGGCCGCGGCGATGAGCGTCGCGGCCAGGCGGATGCGGTCACGGAAGTCGGCGAGCTGCTGATCGGTGAGCGGCGCCTGCACCGCCTCGCGATAGAGGCGGCCGTCGATGCCCTCTTTGACGAATAGCAGCTTCGCTCCGCCCGAACGATGCAGCCCGTGCTCGGCCAGGTGATCGTCGAGGAAGCCGTCGGCGTAGGCGAGCTGGTAGGCACTGAGCTGCGGATGCTCGTCGATCTTCGCCTGCGCCGTCACCGGGGTGCCCGTCTTGAGGTCGACGATCACGACGGAGCCGTCCGGCGCTCGTTCGACGCGGTCGATCGAGCCGCGCACGACGATGTCGTCGAGCTCGAGCACGAACCGGCTCTCCGCACCGACGAGGAGCTTGCCCTCCCGGCTGAAGTCCCCGAGGTATTCGGCCAGCGCCTCCGTGAGCGTGCGGGCGATCCGGGATTGACGCTCCGCGAGCCAGGGCGCGTCGAACAGCAGTTCGGGCCAGCGCGATTGCACAGCCGCCCAGAGGGCATCGGCCGAATGGTCGACTGAGGTCTCCATCGCCCAGTGCAGGATCGTGCCGACGTCGGCCACGACCCCGGATTCGCCACCCGCGATCATCTCGAGAAACCAGTCGAGCGGCGAGTCGACCAGCTTTTCGAGCGAGGACGGGGACACCGGAATCTGGTCGCCCTCGTAGAGCGGACCGGTGGTCGACATCGGAAGGAGCCCGTGCCACTCGCCGGGATCCGCCCCGGGAACGCCCTCGGCGGCGAGCGCTGCGAGGGAGGATGCGGCCTCCGCGGTGCGTCTCCCGTTGTCGCCGGCGACGACGATACCGCGGAGCCGCCCGGTCATGCCGCGGAGCGACAACGGCGGCGCCGCCGAGGCGTCGAGCGCCGGCGTGCCCTCGGGGAGCAGGCCGAAGAATGGACTCGCCGCCTCGTCGTCGTTCGCGACAGCCGCGAGGATGAGGCGGCGACGCGCTCGGGACGCGGCGAGAGCGAACATCCGCAGCTCGTCGCCGAGCACCTGTTTGCGGTCGTCGACGCTCTGCGGGTCGATGCCGGTGACCCTGGCGACGAGCTCTTGGGCCGCGAGGAGCGATCCTCGCAGCCGGAGGTTCGGCCAGGCGCCGTCTTGGAGCGCGGCGATGACGACGGTGTGGAACTCGAGGCCCACCGTTCCGGATGCGGTCGTCACGAGCACCGTCTCGTCATTCGGCTGAGGGGAGAGAGTGTCTTCCGGTACGTCGGCGTCGAGGACCTCCGCCAGGAAGACCCCCGGTGCCGCATCCGGACGCCGCTCGGCAAAGCGTTTCGCCGCGGTGAACAGCGCGACGACGCCGTCGAGATTGCGGTTCGCCTCCGCGGCTCCGATACCCGCGCCGAGCGCCTGGTCGTACCACGACTTCGCGAGACCGCTTCGCTCCCAGCCGGTCCAGAGCAGCTGCTCGATCGAGCCGCCGGTCTCGCCGGTCGCCCCGCGCAGCAGAGCGAGGGTCTCGGAGAGTCGACCCGCCGCTCGCGCGACCCGGTGATCGATCGTCACGAAGCGATTCGGGCCGGAGAGGCCCTCGACGAGCAGCGCGTCGGCCGGGCGTGTGCCACCGCCGGCCAGCTCTTCGGCGCGAAGCGCCAGACGCAACCGCCTCAACCCGAGTCGATCGAGACCGCCGAAGGGACCGAGAAGCAACTCCGTCGCGAGCTCCGCGTCGAGGGGTGTGCGACCCACTCCGACATCGACGAGCGTCAGCAGGGCGCGGGCGGCATGATCGTCTCGCAGCGCCGTGCCGCCGACCGCGGTGCGCGTCGGAACCTCGGCGAGTGCGAGGGCCCTGGCGATCGTCTCGACCTGCGCACCGCTTCGCACCACCACGGCCATGTCGTTCCAGTGCACGCCGTGTTCGAGATGCTGCTCCCGCAGCACCCGGGCGATCGCCGACCACTCCCGCGCCGGGCTGACCGCCAGGATCGTCGAAAGCGGGTTTTCGGACTCTGATCCGCCTGCCGCGACCGCGCGACGCTGCAGTCCGGCCGCCGCCGCCCCGATACGCGCCGTGATAACCCGGGTGAACTCACGCAGCTCCGGCCCCTGCCGATGGCTCGTCGAGAGCACGAGCTGCCGCAGCGACGGGATACCGAGTACCGACGCGAGGCGCCCGAGGGCGTCGGGCTCGCCGCCGCGGAATGCGTTGGCCGCGACATCCGGATCCCCGAAGGCGATGATCGCCGTTCCGCGGGCGGCGAGTGCGCGCAGGATGGCGAGGGTCGATTCAGTCGCCTCCTGCAGGTCGTCGACGACAACCAGGCGCAACGAGGCGACCCGCAGACCGGGCGTGTCGGAACGGATCGCCTCGACGGCGTATCGGGCGAGCTCTGCCGGGTCGACCTGAGCCTCTCTTGCGGAGCTGATGACCTGCAGATATTCGTCGATGAAGTCTGCTGCCGCGGCCCATTCGGGTCGGTCGGCTTCGCGGCCGTACTGACGGAGTCGCACAGTCGACACGTCGAATTCGGTCGCTCGCATCATGAGTTCACGCAGCTCGGTGCGGAACTGCCGCAGCCCACGAACCTCCGGTGGGAGTTGCGGAGGCCAGGCGGGACCAGTACCGCTCTCGGCGTGCCCCTCGAGCAGCGCGGCGATGTCGGCATCCTGTTCCCCGCCGGTGAGCAGCCGACGGGGCGGCGCACCGATCGCCCTTGCGGCATCGCCGACGATCTCGAACGCGAGCGAGTTGACGGTTCTGGCGAGCGGTCCGTCGGTCGGGATCCCGAGCCGTACGGCGAGAACGGCGCGCAGTCGTGTTGCCGTCGTTCGGCTCGAGGTGAGCACGACGACGGAGTCGCGTGCCCAGCCGCGGACGAGCAGTCGGTCGGCGACGAGCTCGACGAGCGTCGACGTCTTACCAGAACCCGGGGCCCCGATGACGGCAGCCGAGAGGTCGTCGGCCAGCGCGAGCACCGCGGCCTGCGAAGGATCGAGCACGACGGGCGTCGCATCGTGCCGAGCGACTCCCGCCGCGAATCCGGTGATCGCCATGCCCCCAAAGCTATCGTCCGCCGGCGACATTTCCGGCGCGCATTGTGCTCTCGGTGAACGGGTCCGAAATGCGCGGGTGCGGTGTCGTAATCTGAGCACGTGGATATACGAATCGGCATTACCAACAGCCCCCGCGAGATCGCCTTCGAGTCGTCGCAAAGCGCCGCAGACGTGGAGAAGTCCGTCGTCGCCGCTCTCGACGGTGGCGCCAAGTTCTTGAAGCTCGTCGACAATCGAGGCACGCTCTACATCGTGCCGACCGAGTCGTTCGGCTACATCGAGGTGGGCTCAGAGGAGTCCCGCCGCGTCGGCTTCGTCGCCTGAGGAGAGGCGGGCATCCGTCATGGAACTGCTGTTCGTCATTCTCGGGGGGGCCATCCTCGGCCTGATCGCGCAGTACGTCCTGCCCTCACGTGAATCGCGGGGGGCGCTGCTGCTGCCCGCCCTCGGCGCCGGCATCGCCGCGATCGTCTGGGCATCGCTGACCTGGATGGGCCTGAGATTCGACGGCGGGTGGATCTGGGTGATCAGTCTGGTCGCGTCCGGCGTAATCGTCGTGCTGGTGGGCGTGGTCGCGAGCCGTCGTCGCCACGAGTCGGATGTCGCCACTCTCGCGCGGCTCGGCGGTCGCAGCGCCAGCTGACCGACGCGCCGCCATCCCGGGGCCTAAGCGGTCAGCCCGAGCGCATCCATCCGCCGTGTGTGAGCGGCGATGAGCTCGGTGAAGACGGGTTCGAGTCTCGCCTCGTCCGGGTGTCCGCTTGCCGGGATGGCGAGGGATGACCGCGCGATCAACAGCGTGTCGCCCACGAGTCGGCGGCCCCACATCGCGAGCTTCGAGGCGAGGCGGGGGTCTGCACCGATGGCCTTCCTCAGTTCGTCCGCGATGAGTCGATGGCCGTCGTCAGAGCCGAGGATGTCGGAGACGCGCCTGGCGCTCTCCCCCGGCAGGCCGCTCGCGAGGCCCCGGGAGAAGTCGTCGAGTAGTCCGGCCGTGACATAGCTCGTGACCATCGTCTCGTACCAGTTCGAGCCGATCGTGCGGCTGCGATATTCGTCGATCCGTCCCGCGTAGGGCGCCATCGCCGCTGCCGCGTCCTTGCGTTTGCGGGCGATCTCCGCGATGAGTCCATGGTGTTTCTTGAGCGACAGCGCCGCGGCGGTGCTGACGGCCTCTTTCGACTCGGTGTCCGGTGCCCCGGCGACCGCTGCGGCGAGCGTCTCGAAGACGGTCAACTGCAGGTATGCCGCCTGGGCGAGGAATTGCTCGAGTGGCGGAGTCAGCTCCGCGAAGTCCACTTTGTTGACGTTGATCTCGGGTTCGCCGCGAGTGTGCAGCCGCGGCACGACGGCGCGCTGGGAGCGACGACGGAACAAAGAGACCACCCGTCAAGACTAGCGGCGGCGGATGCGACAGGCCGCTGGCAGCGAACGAGGGACATCCCAAGGCCCCTGCAGCTAAACTGGGCAGAAGTCCTCCCATTTCTGGTGGAGGTTCACGCACGCCCCAGGTCAAAGCGGGCGTCGCCGCTTCAAGACAGGGCATTCATCATTTCAACGTTTTCAGATCTCAACATCGACCAGGACATGGTCGACGCTCTTGCGACAAAGGACATCATCGAGCCGTTCCCGATCCAGACCCAGACGATTCCGATGGGACTCGCCGGCCAGGACATAATCGGTCAGGCCAAGACCGGAACCGGAAAGACTCTCGGTTTCGGACTTCCCCTCCTCCAGGCCCTCGGGCAGAACCCGGAGCCTGGCGTCAAGGCTCTCGTCGTCGTCCCGACCCGCGAGTTGTGCATCCAGGTCGCGGAAGACCTCACCCTCGCCGCGTCGAATCGTGGCACCCAGGTCGCCGCGATCTACGGCGGGAAGGCCTACGAGGGCCAGGTCGAGCAGCTGAAGGCCGGAGCCCAGGTCGTCGTCGGCACCCCCGGTCGCCTGCTCGACCTCGCCAGCCAGCGGATGCTGTCGCTCAAAGACGTCAAGGTGATGGTGCTCGACGAGGCTGACAAGATGCTCGATCTCGGATTTTTATCCGACATCGAGAAGCTGTTCGCCCAGACGAATCCCACCCGCCACACGATGCTGTTCTCCGCGACGATGCCCGGCCCGATCGTCGCCCTCGCGCGCCGTTTCATGAACCGGCCGATCCACATCCGAGCGACGGATCCGGATGAGGGACGCACGCAGGCCAACATCAAGCACGTCGTCTACCGCGCGCACTCCCTCGACAAAGACGAGGTCATCTCACGCATCCTGCAGGCGGAGGGCCGCGGAAAGACGGTCATCTTCACCCGCACGAAGCGTGCGGCCGCAAAACTCGTCGAAGAGCTGAACGACCGCGGTTTCAATGCAGCCGCGGTACACGGCGACCTCAACCAGGAACAGCGCGAACGGGCCATGGCCGCCTTCAAGGCCGGCAAGAAAGACATCCTGATCGCCACGGATGTCGCCGCTCGAGGCATCGACGTCAATGACGTCACCCACGTGATCAACCACACCATCCCCGACGACGACGACACCTACCTGCACCGCGCAGGGCGCACCGGTCGCGCCGGCAAGACCGGGATCGCGGTCACCTTCGTCGACTGGGATGACATGCACAAGTGGGTGCAGATCAACAAGGCGCTCGACATGGGCCAGCCCGAACCCGTCGAGACCTATTCCTCGTCGCCGCACCTCTACACCGACCTCGACATCCCCGAGGGCACAAAGGGTCGGCTCGCGTCAGCCGGCCCCGTGCGTCCTCGGGAGCCGCGGGCGACCGACGGGGACCGCGGCGGCCGTTCCGCCGGTGGCCAGGGCGGTCGGGGTCGTTCGGGCGGCGCACCGTCCGGCGGCTCTCCTTCCGGCCAGCGGTCGGGCGGCGATCGTTCCCACGGACGCGGCGAGCACCCCGCGGCGGCCACGACGTCGTCGGATGCCTCGTCTGCAGAAGGCTCTCGCCCCCCTCGCTCACGCAACCGCACCCGCCGTCGCACACCGGGCTCGGGCAGCACCCCCCCGGCGACAAGCTGACACGGTGGCTTTTCGGGGGTTGGGAAAGTGGATAAGCGAGACGTTTCCGAGCGCAAAGCGACTGCGAGAGGCGCGCGACGTTCCGATCATCGCCTCGTTCGAGTACCGGCATTCGATCGCCCTCTTTCGAGGTCCCGCCGAATACGGTGACCTAGAACTCGCCACCCTCGACCCGATCTCAGAGCAGGGCTCCGGCAGCTTCGCGAAGCTGGAGTCGACAGCCGGCGGATTCGCGGCCGGCTACTACTTCGCCTCGGTGCGCACGACGAACACTATCCGAGGCGATTGGTGGGCGAGCGTCGTGCTGTGGTCGGTCGACGCCGAGCTGCACGCTGCCGACGCGAGCCGCATCCCGAGCCTGAACTCCGCCCGACGGGTCGGCGAGTTCGAGGCCGGTAGAACGCTTGAGGCCGTCGAGCGGTTGCGCGCGGCCTGAGCCGCTCTCGACTAGCGCGACCACCGAGAGCGAAACTCGGGCTTGTCCAGATCTGAGCGACGCGCTTCTGCGCCGCCGCTCAGCCTCGGAACGGCTTCGTTCCGGATGATGCGGCGATGATGCGCTGCAGCGACTCCGGCGATGTCGTGTTCTCGGCCAGGCGGTTGGGTTTTCCTGTGCCGTGGTAGTCGCTCGAACCGGTGACGACGAGGTCGAATTTCTCGGCCAGTTCGTGAAGTCGCACCTTCCCGTCCTCGGTGTTGTCGCGGTGGAAGATCTCGAGCCCGACGAGACCGGCGTCGACCAGTTCCGCGATCGCGTGCTCCTCGATGACCCGATAGCGACCCCGCGTCGCCGGATGCGCGAGCACCGGCACCCCACCGGCCGCGACGATCATACTCACTCCCTCGAGCGGTGACGGTGCGTAGTACTTCTCGTAGTACGGTCCCTTCCAGTCGAGGATCGATTCGAATGCCTCCTCGCGACTTCCGACATGGCCCTTGACGACGAGGGCATCGGCGATGTGTGGGCGCCCGAGTGTTCCGCCGTCGGCCGACTGCGCGAGCACGTCGTCCCAGCTGAGGTCGTAGTCTTCACCGATCTTCTCGACGATGCGTTCCGCGCGATGCAGGCGACCATCACGGATTCGGGCCGTCTCAGCGATGACCCCTCCATCCATCGGGTTGAAGAGGTAGGCGAGCATGTGCACACTCGCCGGCCCGTAATTCGTGCTGAGTTCCATCCCCGGAATGACGGTCAGGCCGGTACCGGATGCCGCGGCGAACGCCTCCGCCCAGCCGGAGGTCGAGTCGTGGTCGGTGAGGGCGACGGTGCCGAGGCCGGCCGCGAGCGCCGCGGCGATGAGCTCTGTCGGGGACTCCGTGCCATCGGAAACGCTGCTGTGGGCGTGCAGGTCGATGGCTCCGGGCATCCCCCAATCCTAATATCCCAGTGTCACTCCCCTATCCTGAGGGGCCATGCTGCAGAGAATCGTCGCCGCCGTCACCCTGGTGGTGCTTGCCCTCGTCCTCGTGGTCGCGACCTGGCCGCAGCTCGTCGGCCTCGAGCGCACGCAGTACGTCGCTCAGCTGGTCTCCTTCCGCGGGCTGATGATCGCAGTCGCCGCGGTGGCGATGGTGGTGCTGCTCGTGCTCTGCCTTCGCTTCCGCCGCTTCCGCCGCTTCGGCGCATCAGCTTCTCTGCTCCTGCTCGTCTTCGGTCTCGCCGGCACCGCGATTCTCGCGAGCCGGGGCTTCGGCGACAGCATGTTCGAGAGGAAGACCGTCAACGACCTGACGGTGCTGCAGTGGAATACCCTCGGCGGCGCTCCCGGGGCGCCTACCATCGCGAAGCTCGCACTCGACAGCGGCGCAGACATCGTGTCGCTGCCGGAGACCACCGAGCACACCGCGGATGCCGTCGCCGCCATCCTCACTGCCGACGGCCAGCCGATGACGGTGCACACGAGGGCCTTCAACCACATCGCGAAGTCGAAATCGACGTCTGTGCTGATCAGTTCTGCGCTCGGCGGGTACAGCATCGATACGACCATCGGGAACACCTCGACGGTGCCGACGGTCGTGTTGCGCTCCGATGACGGCTCCGGACCGGTCATCGTCGCCGTGCACACCGTCGCACCGCTTCCGAAGGAACTGCCGAGCTGGGTCTCGGATCTCGACTACCTGAAGAGTCTCTGCGTCGACCCGAACGTGATCATGACCGGTGACTTCAACGCGACCCTCGACCACCTCGCCGGCCTCGGCCGCATCGACGAGGGAACCGCGTCAACCATCGGAGGCTGCACGGATGCCGCCCTCCAGTCGAAGAATGCGGCACTCGGAACGTGGCCGACCAGCATCCCGGCACTGCTCGGAGCCCCGATCGACCACGTCATCGCGACCCACAACTGGCGGGTGAGCGGGATGCGGGTCGTCACCGACCTCGAGGGGGCCGGCAGCGACCATCGGCCTATCGTGGTGCAGCTGAGCCCGCGCGGCTGACCCGCGCGCCACCGGGGTAACAAAACCCGTGCGGCGCAGAGAGTGCCGGTGGATGGCGACATCCACCGCCGAGCGGGACAATGGAACCATGGCTGATGACACGACCAAAGCTCCCCGCGCGACCGAGAACCGATCGACGACCCCGGTATCGCCAGCGTTTCGCGACTACATCTCCGGCAACTGGGCTGACCGCTCCGAGGAGACACCCCGGCAACGGGAACAGTCTCCGTTCGCTGCCGCACGGCGCGAACGACTCTCGGAGCTCTACGTCGGCAAGCGGCTGATCGTGCCGGCTGGTGCCGCGAAGACCCGTTCGAACGACACCGACTACGCCTATCGCGCGCACTCGGCCTTCGCTTACCTCACCGGCTGGGCGAGCGATTCCGTCACCGGCAGCGTGCTCGTCATGGAGCCGACGTCGAACGGGCACGAGGCGACACTCTACTTTCGCAAGGCGGCGGGTCGCGACTCCGACGAGTTCTA
>JANYGT010000017.1 GCA_025362355.1 Lacisediminihabitans sp.
CGAGCAACTCGACGGAGGCGAAGAACGCGTCGAGGTCGACGTGGAGGATCGGAGAGCTTGAACTGTCGACGGAGGCGGCGCTGACCTGTCGCGAACTTCCGTCCTGTTTGCTCATCCTGCTCTCAAACTAGTGCGCGCCGGCGACATCCTGCTGGTCGAGGAGGCCGAGTCGCGCGAGTCGTTTACGTGCGGCCTGCTCGCTCGTCGATCCCCGCCCGAGGATGCGTCCGCTCAGAACGAGAACACCGCGCGTGAGGGTGATCGCGGGCCACCACGCTCGGCGAAGCCCGAGCATCCGTCGATAGCGAACGGGGATCGAGGCGACGGCGCCCGCGAAGAGCACACGGTAGAACGGCATCATCCCCCGCGGAAGGCCGGGTGACCGGATGAAGCTCACCGCCTCGGCGACACGCTCGTCGCTCTTGACGATGCCCGCCGTGGTGAAGGCCTCGAGCTGGTCTCGCAGTTCCTTCTCCGACCGGGGTGGATCGACGACACCGACCAGTTCTCCGGCTTTCGCCCACTCGCGGACGTAGCGATCGGGGCCGCCGGGGATCGGGCCTCCCCAGACGAGATGGCTTCCGAGGAAGGCGTCGGTGAAGACGACGTGCACCCAGGAGAGGAGCTCGGGGTCACCGGCCGCATACTCCCGTTCGATGCCGTTGGCGTCGAGGTAGGTTCCCCTCACGCGGTCGTGAAAGCGACCGACCCTTGTCGACTCGAGTTCGGCCATCGCCCGGTCGGAGAAGGTGACCGAGATGAGCCATTGGATGGTTCCCGACAGTCGTCCGAGAGGATCTTCCTTATAGCGCGACCAGTCGTGAACGCCGGCCATCGCCCCCGGATGAAGCGTCTGCATGAGCAGCGCGCGGATACCGGCCACGAGGGTCGGCATTCCGCCGTGAACCGCCCAGGACGCGGATCCGACACCGAACCAGCCCTCGTCGTCACCCTGCTCGATGCGCGCCACCCAGTCGGGTCGTCCGGTGCTGTCGCCGGTGAAGGCCGACAGCATCCGAGACCGCCAGACCGCAGTGAAATTACCCACACTTTCACGCTAGTCCGCGAATCTGGGAAGACTTCGTTACCGACACGCTCGGGTGGCCCACCGCGTCCAGCCCGCCTGCGGCAGGAGCGAGTGTGCCGCCGGAATCAGTCGTCGAGGAGCTCGAGCAGCTTCCGAACGGTGTTCGCATTTCGGGCGGTGACGTGGCCGGAGAACTGCTTCCAGAAGGATTTCGGAACCTTCGTCTGCTGGCTTCCGTCAGGCATCCACTGGTAGACGGCCGAGTCGCCGACACGAAGGATCTCGGGCGCGAGAGCCGCGGCATCCGGCACCTCGATCGTGCCGTGAGGTTCGGACAGGAACGTGATGAAGGTCTTCGAGCCGGCAGCCGACCCCGAGGCGTCCGCAGTCACCCCACCTAGCGGATTCGCTTCGGCGATCGCTCGGAACTCCGTCGCCGTGAGCACCAACACGCTCGACTGCACCCCCGTCGTGGCGAGCACGGCTGCTTCGATGCGCTCGGCAGCGCCGCTCTGGTCGGACGTGGCCCCGAACACGATGTTGCCGCTACGCAGCACGCTTCGCACGTCGGTGTAGCCGAGGGTTTCGAAGACCGCGGCGAGCTGCGGCATCGCGATAGCCTTCGCCGTTCCTACGTTGATTCCGCGGAAGAGCGCGACATGGAGGGCACCGTGAAGCGCGACATCCGCTCCGCCTCGGGGGGCGCCGCCAGAAGCGCTCATGCAGCGAGCGTACGCTGGAACCATGGAATTCAGGTATCTCGGAAATAGCGGCCTCAAGGTCTCGGAACTCACCTACGGCAACTGGCTGACCCACGGATCCCAGGTCGAGAACGACGTCGCGCTGTCGTGTGTCTCCGCAGCGCTCGAGGCCGGGATCACCAGTTTCGATACGGCTGATGTGTACGCCAACACCGCCGCGGAGAAGGTGCTCGGCAAGGCGCTGAGGCATGAAAAACGCGAATCGATCGAGATCTTCACGAAGGTGTACTGGCCGACCGGGCCGAAGGGTCACAATGACTCCGGCCTCTCGCGCAAGCACATCATGGAGTCGATCGAGGGCTCGCTCCGACGGCTCAAGACCGACTATGTCGACCTCTACCAGGCTCACCGCTACGACGTCGAGACACCGCTGGAGGAGACGATGCAGGCGTTTGCGGATGTCGTGCGCCAGGGCAAAGCGCTCTACATCGGTGTCTCGGAGTGGAGTGCACAGCAACTGCGAGACGGCAACGCTTTCGCCGAAAAGCTCGGATTCCAGCTCATCTCG
This sequence comes from Lacisediminihabitans sp., assembly GCA_025362355.1. Classification (GTDB taxonomy): domain Bacteria; phylum Actinomycetota; class Actinomycetes; order Actinomycetales; family Microbacteriaceae; genus Lacisediminihabitans. Next base: position 2,297 of record JANYGT010000017.1, read on the forward strand.
AACCAGCCGCAGTATTCGATGCTCTGGCGGGTCATCGAGCAGGATGTCGTGCCGGCGTCGGTCGAGCTCGGCATCTCCCAGATCGTCTGGTCGCCCATCGCCCAGGGCGTTCTCACCGGAAAGTACCTCCCGGGCGCCGCGCTGCCCGAGGGCTCCCGCGCGACGGACCGGAAGGGTGGCGAGAACACGATCAAGCGCTTCCTGACGGATGAGGTGCTCACGGCCGTGCAGAACCTGAAGCCGATCGCGAACGAGGTCGGTCTCGATCTTGCACAGCTCGCGGTGGCCTGGGTTCTGCAGAATCCGAATGTGGCGTCCGCGATCATCGGAGCGTCACGACCCGAGCAGGTCGCGTCCAATGTAAAGGCGGCCGGCATCATCCTGCCGCCGGAGGCGATGGTCTCGATCGACGGCGTGCTCGGCGCCTTGGCCGAGCGCGACACGGCGAAGACGATCTCGCCCGACACCCGACCGTCCTGAGGTAGCCGGTACTGTTCACGAAGATTTTTATGACACGTCACCGAAATTCGGAATAGTTTCAGCAAATATGCGATTGCATAGGTCTATGACTACTACTGAGCTCACTGCAGGCACCTGGAAGCTCGACCCCGCGCACTCCGAACTCACCTTTTCGGTTCGTCACCTCGCCATCAGCAAGGTACGCGGATCGTTCGAGAAGTTCGACGTGACCATCGTCACAGCGGAAGACCCGACGAAGTCCACCATCGAGGCCACCGTCGACGTCGCATCCGTGACGACCAACAACGAGCAGCGCGACGGTCACCTCCAGTCGGGCGACTTCTTCCTGACCGAGAAGTACCCGACGATGACCTTCACCTCGACCTCGGTCGCGATGACCGGCGCCGACTTCACCATCGTGGGCGACCTCACCCTGCGTGGCGTCACCAAGTCGATCACGCTCACGGGCGAGTTCGGCGGAGTCGCCACCGACGGCTACGGCCAGACGAAGGCCGGCGCGAGCGCGGCCACGAAGATCAACCGCAAGGAGTTCGGCGTGGAGTGGAACACCCCCGTCGACGGCGGCCTCATGCTGGGCGACGAGATCTCGATCAACGTCGAGCTGCAGGTCGTGCTGCAGAAGTAGAACTTCCACCGGTATCGGGGTCATCGTCTCGGCGGTGGCCCCCTTCTTTTCCCATTCTCGCTCCCGGGAATGATCAGCGGTGTTGTTCGACCTCGTGATCGGCGTGCTCGCCCGGTTCGAGCTGGAATGTCGAGTGTTCGACGTCGAAATGATCGGCGAGGCACGCACTGAGGGCGTCGAGGAGCGTGTCGGTGCGGTTGTCGCTGAACACCTCCGGAATAACCACCACGTGGGCGGAGAAGACGTTCGACCCGGGGCTGATCGACCAGACGTGCACATCGTGCACGGAGACGACGCCGTCTTTCGCGAGCACATGTTCGCGGATGAGCGCGACATCCGTTCCCCGCGGCGTCGCCTGGCTGAGCACGCGGAGCACATCCCTCATGAGGGCGATCGCCCGTGGCAGGATGAGCGCCGCGATGGCGAGCGATGCGATCGAGTCGGCCTGAGCGAAACCGGTCACGAGGATGACCACCCCGGCGACGATGACGGCGCCCGATCCGATGAGGTCGCCGAGCACCTCGAGGTACGCGCCGCGCATGTTGATGGAGTCTTTCGAGCCGCCGCGCAGCACGAGCAGGGCGATCGTGTTGGCGATCGCGCCGATGACGGCGACGATCAGCATCAGTGGTGCCTCGACCTGGCCGGCCGGCGTAATGAGGCGATGGATCGCCTCGACGACGATGTAGACCACCACCGCGATCAGGATGGCCGCATTCAGGAAGGCGGCGAACACTTCGGCCCTTCGGTGCCCGAACGTCTGCTTGTCGGTCGCCGGGCGCGCAGCCATCACCGTCGCGACGAGGGCGATGACGAGCCCGGTGAGGTCGGACAGCATATGACCCGCGTCAGCGAAGAGGGCTATCGAGCCGGAGAGCAACCCGCCGATGACCTCGACGACCAGCACGGTGGACACGATCCCGATGGCTATCCCCAGGCGCCCGCGATTGGCCCTCCCGGCGTCATGGGTATGAGAGTGTGCGTGCGTCGATTCGCTCACGACAACTCCTCACACCGCCGGGAAGACAAGCAGCGTGCTCGTGGCCGTCGCGACCAGTTTTCCCCCGGCATCATGAACTGTCGCTTCGGCGAAGCAGGCCCGACTCCCCGGCTTCACCACGGTGCCGACGGCGGTGAGAGTTCCACTCGAGGCGAGCACCGGGCGAAGGTAGCTGACGGTGATGTCCAGCGACGTGTACGCGGTTCCGTGCGGAAGTGTCGTCTGTGCAGCGCAGCCGAGCACTGAATCGAGAAGCGTGCAGACGAGGCCACCGTGAACGGTTCCGATCGGGTTGTACATCGATTCGTCCGGTTCGCAGGTGAACGTGACGGTGCCGACGTCGGCCGAGACCGCCCTCATTCGCATCAGCTGGGTGATCGGGGGTGGCGGGATCGAACCGGCGATCAGCGCCCGGATGTACTCGAGACCGGTCATGGTGCCGGCCAGCCGCGATCCGATGTGCGGATCTTCCCAGCTCACCGTCCTCGAACGCTCGGGTGCTTCGGTCATCGATAGTCCTTCCCGTCACCAGCCTATGACTCGGAATAAAGTTGAGAGCGCAGGGATGACCATGCGGCGGCGAACTGACAGCAGCGAACAGGCAGTGGGGCACTGCCGATGACCAACCGGATGTGAGGAGCGGATGACGGAGGCGGACAATGCTGGATGACGCTGGCCCGGCGCCTCGGGACGCCGCGACTGACCCCGCCGATCGCCCACTCGACCTCCCGGCCGACCCCGTCGCCGATCTCCCGGCCGACCTTCCGGCCGACCCCGTCGCGGCAGTGCTCGCCGATCCGCGGTTGCTGGCTGCCATCCGGGCGACCTATCGGGGACCGCACGACGTACTGGACGCGCTCTGGTGGCGGTCGCATCCGCTGACCGTCGGGCCGAGCGGTGCGCCCGATCCGGCGATCGCGCTTGCCGCGCTCCGGCGTGATGCCTACTCACGGAGCGGTTCGGAGGCTCCTCTCGTCGCGATGGTGGATGACACCTCCGGTCGCACCGTGCTCGTGCGGTCGAGCGAGGTTGCTCTGCGCGAGGCGCAACGGCAGCAGCAGACCGATGAATCGTTGCTCGTCTCCGCGGTCGAAAGCGTGGTGGGAGCGCAGGAGGAGAGATCTCGTCGCGCGGCAGCCTCCCGCGAGGCAACGGCGGATGGGTCCGCGAAGGGTCTTCCCCAGCTCGATGGATTCGGCGACGACCGGTCGGACGCTGTCTCCGCGCCCCTCGGGCTCCGGGCGGTTCTCATGCACCGACGGGCTCGCCGCTCGCTGATCGCGGTCGTCGCGGCGGTGGCCGTACTCGCTCTCGCCACCGGTGCGTTCGCGGCGGGACGGATGTCGTCACCGCCCCTCACGACGCCGACTCCGGCCGCGACGTCTTCACTCGGTCCGTTTTCGGGCGGACAACACGGGGCTGCGACCATCGCGCTTCTCCAGTCACCACAGTCGCCGGCCGATGTTCCCCCTTTCGCCTTCGATTCGGCCATCATTCCGGCGAGCATTCACGTGTTGGCTGCTGTTCAGTCCCGCGGCGCTACGGTGTACGGTGCGCTCACGAAGACGGGCCTGCTCTGCCTCGTCGCAGTCACCGTCGACCTGCACAGCGCCCAGACCTGCGCAAGCCAGCACGCATTCGTCACCGATGGGATCCGTCTGCGCCTCACGACGAATACGCCGGTCGTCACCGCTACCGGGGCGAGCGATTTCGCGTTCTTCGAATACTTCTGGTCGAGTGACGGATCGATCGTCGGGAGTTCGAATCAGTTCTTCGTCACCGAGTGTCAGAACTGCAGCACTCGCTGATCGGTCGATACCGTGACCCGGGAATGCCGTCGGCCTGACCTGATGTTGCAGACTGAGCACCACGACCGAAGGAGTACGCGATGACCACATCGTTCGATTGGCTATCCCTGCAGAAGCAGGCCCATCGGGAGTTCGCGACCCGACTCGTCGACGTGGTCGACTGGGGGGCTGCGACCCCGGACGAGGATTGGGATGTGCGCCAGCTGGTCAGCCATGTGATCGAAGAACAGCAGTGGGTTCCGCACCTCCTCGCCGGACGGACGATCGACGAGGCTCGGAAAGACATCGCGCCGCTGAGGGACGATCTCGTCGCGGAGTGGCGGCTCTATTCCCTCGCGGCGACCTCTGCTTGGGACGAGGCGAAACCGGATGCTCTCGTCAGCCTCTCCCACGACCGCGTAACCGTCTCGGATTACCTTCGTGAACAGGTGAGCGACGTCGCCATCCACTCCTGGGATCTGGCGCGTGCCATCGGCGCATCCGAAGTACTGGACAGCACTCTTGTCGAAGCGGTCTGGACGGTTTTCGAACCGCAGAAGGAAACCCTCGCCGCGAGCGGACTGTACGCGTTGCCGGTGCTTCTCGGGGAGGATGCCCCACTCCAGTCCCGTCTGCTCGCGGTAACCGGCCGCGACGACCGGGTGGCGGCTTAGCCCGCACTCGGTGGCCCGACCGAGGGTCGACGCCGATTAGTGCGACCACTTCCTTTCTGTGCAACCACTTACGTATTCGAACACGTAAGTGGTTGCAAAAATGTGCAGTGGATGCCGCGGCTGAGCTAGAACCCGACCAGCGCGTGCGGAACGTACGGCGCCGACAGCTCGGCCAGTTCGTCGTCGGTCAGGTGAAGCTCGACCGCGGCGACTGCATCCTCCAGATGAGACATCTTCGTCGCGCCGATGATCGGGGCGGTGATGGCCGGCTGCTGCATTACCCAGGCGAGCGCGACCTGCGCCCGCGGGACACCACGTCGCTCGGCGACGGAAGCGACGACCACGGCGATCTTGCGGTCGGCATCCTCCGCCTGCTGGTAGAGGGTCGAACCGAACTGGTCGGTCTTCGAGCGGCTCGTCTCGGCATCCCAGTCGCGGGTGAGGCGTCCGCGGGCGAGGGGGCTCCACGGGATCACGCCGATACCCTCGTCGATGCAGAAGCGATACATCTCACGCTCTTCCTCGCGGTTGATCAGGTTGTAGTGGTCCTGCATGGAGACGAATCGCGTCCAGCCACCGGCATCCGCCGCATACTGGGCCTGCACGAACTGGTACGCGTACATCGAGGATGCCCCGATGTACCGCGCCTTCCCGGCCTTGACCACGTCGTGCAGCGCCTCCATCGTCTCCTCGATCGGCACGAGCGGGTCGTACCGATGGATCTGGTAGAGGTCGACGTAGTCCGTGCCGAGGCGGCGGAGGCTCGCGTCGATCTGCTCCATGATGTGCACTCGCGAGAGTCCGGCACCATTGGCACCCGGTCGCATCCGTCCGTGCACCTTCGTCGCGATGACGACATCTTCGCGCTTCGCGAACTCCCCGAGTGCGCGGCCGACGATCTCTTCGCTCGACCCGTCGGAGTAGACATTCGCGGTATCGAAGGTCGTGATCCCCTCCTCGAGAGCCCGCCGGATGAACGGACGACTCTCTTCTTCCGGCAGTGTCCATTCGTGGTTGCCCCTCGCCGGATCGCCGTAGCTCATGCAGCCGAGGATGATGGCCGAGACTTCGAGGCCGCTGTTTCCTAGTCGTTCGTATCGCATGAATCCATCCTCCTCCCGCGCGCCGCGCTCCTCTACCATTGGCGGATGGTCAGTAATGAGGCGAGACCGGTGCTCGCCTTCGTCGACGTGGCCGAGTGGGAACAGTTCCTTCTCGATCACACGGGCGTGAGCGACGGAGTTCGCCTGCGACTGCGGCGCAAAGGGGTGGAGGCGCCAGGACTTACGCAGCCGGAGGCACTCGACGTCGCCCTCTGCTTCGGCTGGATCGACGGCATCCGGAAGTCGCTGGACGAGCAGTACTACCTGCACGATTTCGGCCCGCGACGACCGCGCAGCATCTGGTCGAAGGTCAACCAGGAACATACCGCGCGACTGATCGAAGCGGGACGCATGCACCACGCCGGCCTCGCGGAGATCGAACGCGCGAAGGCCGACGGACGGTGGGAGGCCGCCTATCGCCAGAAGGATGCCCCGGTGCCGGAAGACCTGCTCGTCGCCCTCGCCGCGCATCCGGATGCCGAGTCGATGTTCGCCCGGCTGAGCAGCCAGAACCGCTTCGCGATCCTGTTCCGCATCGGTAACGTCAAGCGGGCGGAGACACGGGCGGCGAAGATCGCCGGATTCGTCGAACAACTGGGCCGTGGAGAGACGATCTACCCCCAACGACGCTGACCCCGCTACCCCTGTCGCCCTCAGCCGCTGAGCGTACCGTGCCGATCATGAAAGCAAACAAGCAACTCTCCGACAACCTGCAGGCGGTACTGGTCGACCTCATCGAGCTCCACATCCAGGGTAAGCAGGCCCACTGGAATGTGGTCGGCAAGAATTTTCGCGACACCCACCTCATCCTCGACGAGATCATCGATGCGTCTCGCGCGCTCTCCGACGAGGTGGCAGAACGGATGCGCGCCCTTCACGCGCTTCCCGATGGTCGTTCAGAGACGGTCAGCGCCTCGACCACCCTGCCGAAATTCCCCGACGACCAGGTCGACACCAGCGAGGTCGTCGACCTCATCACCGAGCGACTGGATGCTGCCGCCGAGACCTGCCGCAAGGTTCACGACGAGGTCGACGAGGCCGATCCGACCACCGCGGACATCCTGCACAAAGTCATCGAGACTCTCGAGCAGTACGCCTGGATGGTGAGCGCGGAGAACATGAAGCCGCGCAAGCGCAACGCGACGAGCGGAATCTAAGAAGCACTGTAAGACGCACCGACGGGGGCGGCGAGCAGCGCGACGACGTACGCTCCGCCTTTCGTCGACTGCTCGCCGACCCGCCGGAAACCGAGTCGATCGTGGAATGCGAGAGATCCGGGATTCGGCGGTTCTAGGTTGACCTCACAGGTCACCTCGTGCCGCCCCTGCTCGCGGGCGAGTTCGAAGACCGCGTCGTAGAGCTTCCGTCCGATTCCACCGCCCCTTGAGGCCTCGCCCACCACGATCCGGTCGACGTAGAGCGAGTCGGTTCCGCGCGCCTCGAAATAACGGTAGTTCTCGCTGGCATAGTCCGCTCCGGGGAGCATCCCGATGAGGAATGCGAGGGGCGGGGCATCCATCCCACTCCCATCCTGTACAACAGCGAAGGTGAAACCGGAGACGGCGAGCAGCGCGCGCATCTCCTCTGCTGAGGTGATCGGAACCGCGGGGGCGGCCGCATCGTTCAGTTGCACGATGGCCGGAATGTCGGAGTCGGAGATCGGACGGAGTTTCACTCCCCCAGTCTGCCGCCTCATGGTGGGAAACTGGCCCAATGCGACACCGAAGAAGCACCGCCCGCCTCATCGCCATGCTGGTCGTCGGAGTGGTCGCGACGATCATCACCGCCTCATTCGGGGAGTGGGCGTATGCGCCCACCGTCGGCTGGTGTTTTGCCGCCGCGCTGTATTCGAGCTGGGTCTGGATCGTCATCGGTCGACAGAACGCGGACCAGACGAAGACCCACGCGACCACCGAGGAACCGCAGAGGGCAGTAGCCGAGCTTCTGGTGCTGATTCTGAGCATCGGAGCGGTGTTCTCGGTCGCTTTCGTGCTCGTGCAGGCTTCAAGCTCGCACGGCGTGGCGAAGCTGCTGCTCGTGGTCCTGGCTCTCGTCAGCGTCGCCCTGTCGTGGGTGCTGCTGCACACCCTCTACACACTTCGCTACGCTCGCCTCTACTACGGCACCGGATCCGGCGGGGGCATCGACTTCAACCAGAAGGAGCCGCCGCAGTACACGGACTTCGCCTACCTGGCCTTCGTGTTGGGGATGACCTTCCAGGTCTCCGACACCGATCTCACGAATCACCACATCCGGGTGACCGCGCTTCGGCACTCGCTGCTCTCGTTCGTCTTCGGAACGATCATCCTCGCCTCGACCGTCAATCTGGTCGCCGGGCTGACGAAGTAGGTCTACGCCGTCACGAAGTCGATCAGCTGCTCGACCCGCGCGAGCAACACCGGTTCGAGATCAGCGTAGCTGCGCACCCGGCCGAGGATGCGCTGCCAGGCGCGAGCGATATCCGCCTGGTCATCGTGCGGCCAGCCGAGCGCCTCGCAGATGCCGTGCTTCCACTCGACACTGCGCGGGATGACCGGCCACGTCTCGAGCCCGAGCCGGCCAGGCTTCACGCCCTGCCAGACGTCGACGAACGGATGCCCGACCACGAGCACATTCCGCCGGTGAGGACCGCGGGCCACGGCATCCGCTATCCGGCTCTCCTTCGATCCGGTGACGAGATGGTCGACAAGCACCCCGACCCGTCGTTCCTTCGTCGGAGCGAACGCGTCGAGCATCGCGCCGAGGTCGTCGACGCCCTCCAGATATTCGACGACGACGCCCTCGACCCGGAGGTCGGCGCCCCACACCTTCTCGACGAGTTCCGCGTCGTGGCGACCCTCGACGAAGATTCGGCTGGGGAGGGCGACACGCGCCCGTTGGTCGCTGACGGCGAATGATCCGGAGGCGGTGCGTGCCGTGGTTTTCGGTAGCGTTTTCACGGCGACGAGCGTGACCGGGGTGTCGTCGATGGCGAATCCGGTTCCCAAGGGGAAGACCCGGGTCATCCCGTCGAAATCCTCGAGGTGCACGAGCTTGCCCTCGACGCGCTTCACGACACCGTAGAAGCCGCTCGCGAGCTCCTCGACCTCGATGCCGGGCCGGGCCTCGGCATCCGGAGCGACGGAGATCGTCGGACGCCGTGAATTGCCGGCAAGAACGTCCTCGCCATAGCGATCGTCAGTCATGCGACGAGCTCGCGCGGGAAGCTAGTGGCTCTGCTCGCCGAGGAGGTTGAACGGGATGGCGAGCGACACGGAGACCGACAGGATGCCGCCGAAGAACATGAGCGCCATGCCCTCCTTCAGGTCGATGGCGTAGCCCATGAGGATGATCCCGCCGACGAAGAATGCCATTGCGATGACGAAGACGAAAATCTTCACGGTGCGAACCTCCGGTGTAGCGAGCGGTGTGCCCCCAGTCTACGGACGACGCCGTGATCTCGCGTGACGTCTCCCCGCCACCGAAAACGCAGGAGATACTCGTCATTTGTGTCTTAACGCGACGGTTAAGACAAGAAATGCTTGTATCTCCTGCGTTTTCAGAGGGGAAATCAGCCCTGCGCCTCCACCGATACGTCGTGCCACTTCTCCCACGTCGCGATGCGCGAGGCGTAGTCGGCCTTCGCGATGGTGAGTGGAGCGTCGCCGAAGAAGATACGGAGCGGCGGCTCATCCGAGTCCACGATCTTCAGGATGGCGGCGGCACTGGCATGCGGGTCACCCTGCGCCGATTGCCGTGTCTTCCGCATCTCGGCGGCCTTCGCGCGAAGCTCGTCATACGCCGGGTTCTCGACGGACCTCTTTGCGGATGCCCCACCCCAGTCGGTCGAGAATCCGCCGGGCTCTACGAGCGTGACGTGGATGCCGAAGTCGGCCACCTCCTGCGCGAGCGCCTGCGAGAATCCCTCGAGCGCCCACTTCGATGCGTGGTAGGCGCCGATGTTCGGGAATGCGCTGATGCCCCCGATGGACGACACCTGGATGATGTGCCCGCTGCCTTGCCCGCGCATGAAGGGGAGCGCGGCCTGGGTCACCCACATCGCACCGAAGACGTTGGTCTCCAGCTGCGCGCGGAATTCATCCTCCGTGAGTTCTTCGATGGCGCCGAACTGGCCGTAGCCGGCGTTGTTGATGACGACGTCGAGACGCCCGAAGGTGTCGTGTGCCTGCTTCACGGCCGCGAAATCCCCGGGCGATCGGTGACATCCAGCTCGATCGGGAGAAGGGCATCCCCGTATTTCGCGACGAGGTCGTCGAGGCTGTCGACGCTGCGCGCGGTGGCCGCGACCCTGTCACCGCGCTCGAGCGCCGCCTCCGTCCACTCGCGGCCGAAACCGCGTGACGTACCGGTGATGAACCAGACCTTGCCTGCCATGGAAAACCTCTTTCGATCATGAGCCGCGCTCGGCGACTCCAGTGTGGGACTCGGGATACATCGGACGATGGCCGCCGGATATTCCTCTTTACTTGCCGGTCGCGGATGGTCCGACCGCGGACAGCGGCTCGGCGATGTCCTCGAGCGACTTGCGTTCGGCATCCGTTCCGAAGATGAGCGCGACGACCCCGCCGAGGATCATCAGTCCGGCGCCGACGAAGTAGCCGCCGGTGAGCGGCCCGCGACTGCTTCCGGTTCCGATCAGGATCCCGTAGAGAAGCGGTGCGACGGCTCCCGCGATCTGCCCGATCGCGAAGAAGTAGGAGATCGCCTGGCTGCGCAGCTCGATCGGGAACGTCTCGCTCGCTGTCAGATAGGCGGAGGATGCCCCGGCCGACGCGAAGAAGAAGGAGACGCACCAGAACAGCACCTGTGTCGTCGCGGTGAGCACCCCCGCACTGAACAGCACCGCGGAGACGGCGAGCACCACCCCGGACACGACGTAGGTGAGGAAGATCATCTTGCGGCGTCCCCAGGAGTCGAAGAACGGTCCGAGAACGAGCGGTCCGATGAGGTTTCCGATCGCGAAGGGGAAGAAGTAGACCGCCGTATTTCCGATGTGATAGAAGTTCGACAGAACGAGCGCGTAGGTGAAGAAGATCGCGTTGTAGAGGAACGACTGCGTGATGAACATCACGAGGGCGACGAACGACCGCTTCGGATACTTGCGGAAGAACACGCTGAGGATGGCGATGACGCCGAGGCGCGGAGCCTGCGTCACCTCGAGGTACTTGCCCTCGTCGACCGGCTCGAGGTCTCGTCCCTCGCCCTTGATCCGCTCCTCGATGCCGTCGACCGTCTTCTCGGCCTCGTCCTCGCGGCCGTGGGTCATGAGCCAGCGCGGACTCTCCGGGAGGTGTCGGCGCAGGTAGATCACGATGATTCCGATCACCGGCCCGATGAAGAACCCGATCCGCCACCCGAAATTGTCGCTGAACGAGCCGTGGCCGAGCAGGAACAGGTTTGCGGTGGTGCCGAGCACCGCCCCTCCCCAGTAGGTGCCGTTGATCGCGATATCCACTCTTCCGCGGAAGCGTGACGGGATCAGTTCGTCGATGGCGGAGTTGATCGCCGCATACTCTCCACCGATTCCCGCGCCGGCGATGAAGCGGAAGATCAGAAGGAACCACAGGCTGAAGGACAGCCCGGCGATACCGCTCCCGATCAGATAGACGAGAAGCGTGACGATGAAGAGGCGACGACGCCCCAACTTGTCCGACAGCCGACCGAAGAACAGGGCACCGAACACCTGGCCCAGCAGATACACCGTTCCCACCAGCCCGACCTGTGCCGAGTCGAGCCCGAGCACCTTCTGGTACCCGGTGGCGGCCACCATCTGCACCTCGAGCCCGTCGAGGATCCAGGCGATGCCGAGCCCGACGACGACCGACCAGTGGAACCGGGTCCACGGAAGTCGGTCCATTCGCGCCGGGACGAGGCTCTTCACCGACTTCACGTCGAGGCCGGAATCAGTCGGTTGGGACATCGCATTCTCCCTCCGCGGCGCCCTCCTCGTCGGGGGCATGATTTACCGCGATTGCCACATTAGGCCGACTCCCCCGATCGTCAATGGGCATTGCTTTCGTCGCGAAAGGAGCGTAATTTCCGCCGTCACGCTGGATCTGAGTCGCTGGGTGAGGGCTATCGGGTGTCGTCCGTCGCTGCAGACTGATCGCCATCGGTCAGGTCGGTTTGACTCTGCTGCAGCGCGCCGTCCACCGTGGCGAGACCAGCATCCACCGCATCGAGGGAGCTCGCTACCGCTGGTGACGGGGCCGTCGCCGGCGTCATCGCGGCCGGCGCTGTCGGCGCTGTTGCGGACGCGGATGTCGGGGCCACACTGGCGAGCGCCCTACCAGCGTGGCTGCTGCAGCCGGCCAGGGCACCGGTGACGATCACCGCCGCGACGATCACGAACGGAACCCGTTCCCGCGCCCCGGCGAGGCTCACTTCAGTGCCGTCCGGACGGCCTTCACGTCGGCGCGTGCCGCCTTCGCCGCAGCCACGGCGGCTTTGACCGACGTGCGGGTGGCAGTGAGCACCGAGTGATCCGCGTTGAACTGCGCCGGTGTGACCGACAGCGCCTTGGCCGCGATGCCGGAGCTCGATGACTGAACGGTCGAGATCTGTTTGGCGAGGTCCGCTATCTGAGCGTCGATCGCCGCAGTGTCTTTCGACTTGTCCGGGCCGGCGAGCGCCGCCTGCAGGGCCGCCTGCGCTTTCTGCAGCGCCGGAAGTGCCGAATTGGTCAGCCCGTCGGCAGCCGCAGCGTAGTGCGCTTGCGGGATGGCAACGGCGTACACGCGATAGCCGGTGAAGATCGATTGCACATCGGCAGCGGCAGTCTTCACGTCGGTATCCGCCGCGATTTTCGACTGAAGCGTGCCCATCGCCGTGAGGTCGTGGTTCAGAAACGCGAGGAGGGTCGACCGGTCGGATGACGACAGGTATTTGTTCGCGGTGACCTTCGGAATTGCAACGTTGAGACTCGCGATCCGCGCTGCCGTGGCCGCCTTCCCCTTCGCCTGTACCGTCGCGAGCGTGCGGGGCGTTCCGGTAGGGGACGGCGGTGTCGTGCTGCTGGTGACGGACTCGGCCGCCATGGCCGGGCTGGCGAAGCCGGCGACACAGGCGATGACCGCTGCGCCGGCGATGGTGCCGAAAACTGTTCTCTTCATGACTTTGCTCCTCTGGTGGCAGGAACCCCTCGGCTCCGGTAACTGCACTCTGCCCAACCAATGTTCGGGCTTCATCCATCCAGTGTTCGGGCCAGGTAAACCCCTTCGCGGTGCACAACTCACGCTGTTCGAACGAAACCCCGTCGAAATCGCCGATTTCCGGCTCGTTCCGGGCAAACAGCACGAGTCATGGACCGATGGCGGGTGAAGCGTGCAGCCGCACGGCGACGGCAGGGGCGCGCGTCAGCGGCGCAGGACGCCGGCGAAGACCAGTTCGCGGATGCCCGGCAGCAGTTCGGCGAGCAGCGCGGCCTCGTCGACCTCGAGCAGTTGCGCGATCGCGGCCACTATCGCGCGGACGCTGAGCTCCCCGTCACAGGCGCCGACAAGGGCCGCGAGGCCGGTGTCGAGCGGGTAGCTGCGCTGGAATCCGCCGCCCTGGCGCAGCGTCATGACGGTCGGGTCGGCATCCCCGGGCCAGTAATGGCGCTCCTCTGTCACGTCGCCGGCCACGGTCAGAAGCTGACGGGACAGAGCCTCATCGTCGAGCCCGGCGAGCCAGTCGTTGGCGGCGAGGCTCTGCTCGATGTGCGGTCCGAGGCCCGCGCCGACCGGGCCGTCGAGCTGCTCATAGCGGCCGAAACCAGAGGTGCCCCGTCGAAGTGTGAGGTATCCGAAGCCCACGGCCGCGACACCGCGGGACGCGAAGTCGTCGAGCCACGCCTCCGACAACCGGTCGAACTCCGGACCCGGCCGGGTTCCGCCGTCGCGGATCCAGGTCTCCGCATACAGGGCCGCATCCTGCACCTCGCGCTCGATGACCCAGGCGTCGAGGCCGGTCGGGCGAATCCATTCCGCGACGCGGTCGAGCCCGAGGTGCCCCGACCGGTACTCCCAATTGCCGAGCAGCTGCGCGATCCCGCCGGGCGAGAGATGTTCGGCCGCGCCCGCGATGACCGCGGCGACGAGCGCATCGCCGACCATTCCGCCATCGCGATACTCGTAGGCCGGCACACCGTCAGCCCGCGGGGTGATGACGAAGGGCGGGTTCGACACGATGTGGTCGAAGAGCTCCCCCGCCACCGGGTCGAACAGGCTGCCGAGGCGGAACTCGATGTTCGTCACCCCGTTGAGCTGCGCGTTGAGGGCCGCGAGCTCGAGGGCCCGACGCGAGATGTCGGTCGCCACCACGTGTTCGGCGTGCCTGGACGCGTGCAGGGCCTGGATGCCGCATCCGGTTCCGAGATCGAGGGCGCGTCTCACCGGCCTGCCGATCATCAGCCCGCTCAGCGTCATGGATGCCCCGCCGACGCCAAGCACGTGGTCCTCCCGCAGCGCCGCCCCCGTCGCGAGCTCCCCGAGGTCGCTGGCGATCCACCAGCTGCCGACCCCATGGGCGTCGACGAAGCTATACGGGCGCAGGTCGAGCAGCGGATGCGCCGCCGTCCCGTCCACGCGGACGAGGCCGAGTCGCTCCGCACCGTCGGCACCGAGCGTCGGCACGGCGGCCGCGAAGGCGTCGACCGCCACGGGAACCCCGAGAACGAAGAGCCGTGCGAGCGTTGCGAGCGGTGACTCCACAGTCGCGGACAGCGCACGGAACGCCGGAACACGGTGGCCACGATGGAGCGCGGCCGCGGCATCCGGTCCCCAGAGAGCGGTGAGCGCTTCGACGGAGAACCGGGCGGCGGAGAGGTCGTCGCGGAGGGCGGAACTGAGGATCACCCCTCAAGTCAACTGCATTTCAACCCCGTTGAGATCCTTTTTGCGCGGCGTAGAGATGGAGGCATGACACGTTACGGATACACCCTCATGACCGAGCAGAGCGGCCCGAAGCAGCTCGTCGACTATGCGGTCGCCGCCGAAAAGGTCGGATTCGACTTCGAGGTGTCGAGCGACCACTACTCCCCGTGGCTCACGTCCCAGGGGCACGCGCCCTACGCCTGGTCCGTGCTCGGCGCGGTCGCGCACGCCACGGAACGCGTCGACCTGATGACCTACGTCACCTGCCCGACCCTCCGCTACCACCCGGCTGTCATCGCGCAGAAGGCGGCCACGATGCAGTTGCTCTCCGACGGGCGCTTCATCCTCGGTCTCGGTGCCGGCGAGAACCTCAACGAACATGTCATCGGCGAGGGCTGGCCGCCGGTCGCCCAGCGCCAGGACATGCTCGAGGAGGCCATCCACATCATCCGCGCACTGCACACCGGCGAGCTCGTGACGATGGACGGCGACTACTTCCGCATCGACTCCGCCCGAATCTGGGACCTCCCCGACGACGGTGTTCCGATCGGCATCGCCGTCTCGAGCGCGGCCGGGGCCGAGCGATTCGGAGAGCTGGGCGACCACCTGATCACGACCGACCCGACGCCCGAGATCCTCGCGGGGTGGTCGGGCGCGGAGGATTCCCGCACCATCGGCCAGATCCCGATCTGCTGGGGTCCTGACAAAGACGCAGCGGTCGAGGTGGCCCACGACCAGTTCCGCTGGTTCGCCGGCGGCTGGGCCGTCAACGCCGATCTCCCGACGCCGCACGGCTTCGCTGGGGCGAGCCAGTTCGTGCGCCCGGAGGATGTCGCCGACCAGATCGCCTGCGGCCCCGACCTGGATGAACTGGCCGAGAGCATCCGCGAGTACGCCGGCACCGGATTCACGGATGTCGCGATCGTGCAGGTCGGCGACGCGAACCAGCAGCGCTTCCTCGACGAGGTCGCCGCACCGCTGCTCGAGAAGCTGCGCGGCTGACGCAGTACCGGACCGCGATCCGGTGCGTTGGGCGGGCGCAGTCTCAGTGCGTCATCTCATCGTGTCGACGCGTGCGGTACCACACCCTCGCACCGTACCCAGCGGGCAGCGCGAGGGCGACGATACAGACGATGAAGGCCTCGATCGTCGTGAGCGCACTGACGAATACCCCGACAAGCACGAGGAGCGACCCGGCGCTCCCGGTAACGATGGGGCTGACGACGCGATCCGTCGGTTCGTCCGGGGCACGGTCGAGGGTGAGTTCGAGCAGTGTCACGAGGAAGATCACGGCGGCGAGTCCGAAGAAGAGGAAAACGCGTATCCGAAAGGTCAGGGTCCCGTGGACAAGCAGGGCTTGGCTCATCCCCACGCCGACGATCACGACCGCCGTCAGCATTGCGAGGTGCAGGTAGATCCAGACGAAGGCCGCACTGAGCGCCGACCGTGTCGGACGACGCGCGATGTAGTCGAAATACACCCACCACATCCCGAATCCGATTGCGAGTCCGAGGGTGGCGGCTACCACGATGGCGACGCTGAGACTCTGGTTCGCGTTCGCCGTCGCGACGCCGCGAATCACTCCGGAAACGGTCTCCCCGAGCACGATCAGCGTGAAAAGACCGAAGCGCTCCGGAAATTTATCGCGACTGATCTGCGGCAGGCCTGCCTGAAGTCGTGACGTGATCGCCGGGCCGAAGATCTCGACGAGGACGGCGGCGCCCCACAGAACGAGCCGAAGGGATTCGTTCACGAAGAAGCTCGCCGCGAGCAGGATCACCGCGATGCCGAAGCCCCCGGTGAACGCCAGGGCGGCGCGGCGAAAACGTGCGACGTGGTATCCGGCTCGCAGCCAGAGCGCGATGTTCAGCACCCGCGCGAGGAGGTAGGAGGTGACGAAGCCGCCGTAGTTGTGCCCGAGCCCGTCTCCGCCCCAGATGGCGAGACCGGCCACGGCGACGATTCCGATGAACGTGAAGAGTCTGTTCTCGAGCCCCCGGGACTCGAACCGCTCGGTGTAGTAGGTGAAGGCGTTCCAGACCCAGAAAACCGCAGCGAACTGCAACACGAACCGTAAAACGCCGTCCGCTCCGGAATGGTGGAAGAGATCATCGGAGAGCACGGCGATGATCACGACGAAGACGAGGTCGAAGAACAATTCGACCCAGCCCACCGGGCGATGGCGATCGCCGTCGTCGCGCAACTGAGGAAGTTGCCAGGCCCCGGCGCGATGGTTCGACTCGGGCGTGCTCATGGCCGGCGGCCACAGTCAGCGAGCCCGACCGGCGTCAGGATGCCATACGAGAACACACGATCATGGTAGCCGCGGTGCCAACGGGCTGTCATCGACGTGCGCGAGAAGGTCGGCGGCATCGTTGTAGACGGCGATCGCGCCGGCCTCGAGCAACTCGAGGCGCCCGGTTCCCCCGCTCAGCAGCCCAACGCACGGGACCCCGGCTTTGAGGGAGGCGTGAACGTCCCAGACGGAGTCGCCGACGAAGATCGCATCGGCCGGATCGACCCCCGCCTTCGCGAGCGCCACCTGCACGATGTCGGGCGCGGGCTTGGCCGTCCCGACGTCCTCGGCCGAGGTGATCTCTGCGACGTCGTCTTCGATGTCGAGCACGCCGCGCAGCAGGCTCAGTTCATTCTCCGGAGCCGATGTCGCAAGCACGACCTTCTGCCCGTGTGCGGCCACGGCTGCGACGAGTTCGCGCGCGTGCTCGAATGGACGCAGCGACCCGGCGGACGCCTCGTACAGCTCGGTGTGCAGAGCCTTCGCCTCGTCGCTCAACTCCTCGACGCTTCCGCCGAGCAGCTCGTCGAGCAGCATGGCGGAGTCCATGCCGATCGAGCGGTGGATGCGCCAGGAGTCGACCGGGTGCCCGAGCCGCGCGAGCGCCCCGGTCCAGGCGGCCACGTGGGCGTAATTGGAGTCCACGAGAGTTCCGTCGATGTCGAAGAGGATGGCGGGCAGTGTCTGGGGAGTGCTCATGCGCGTCACGATACGCCCGCTCTTCGATTACGCTTGAAACTCATTCTCAACCGTCGAGGAGATCGTGAAACCGCTCAGCGAAGCCGACATCCGCTCCAGCATCGTCAACGCGTCACGCGGTGAGATAGAGCGAATGCCGCTCCCTGGGCTGCACGAGGTGCTCTGGGACGACCGCGAATATCTCGGCTGGCGCGACCACGGCGCTCCCCTGCGCGGCTACCTCGTTCACTGGGTGGATGACCGCCCGGTCGGCATCGTGCTGCGTGCCTCGAGCGTGAGCATGCGGGCGGGTATCTCGGCGATGTGTTCGCTCTGCCGCACCTCGCAGCCGTCAGACCAGGTGACGCTGTTCTCGGCCCCGCGCGCCGGTAAGGCCGGACGGGACGGCAACACGATCGGCACCTACATCTGCGCCGACCTCGCCTGCTCGCTCATCATCCGCATCACCCCGCCGAAGCTGCCGATGCAGCCGGACCCCGCCGAGATCGTCGCGCGCCGGGCCGAAGGACTGCTGTTGCGAGTGCAGAACTTCACCGCCGACGTCATGAACACGGCGGGGTGAGGCACCAGATACCTAGTCGCGGGACTTGCCGGCGGCCTTCGTCTTCTTGTCGGCGCGCTTCTCTTTGAGAGACTTCGATGCGGCCGTCTTCGTGGTCGATTTCTTGGGTGACTTGTCTGCCATGGTGTGCTCCCTCGCCGCGAATGCACTCGAATTGAATGTGACCCGAGACTACGCGGTATCGGCGGTTGCGTCATCCGCGAATCGAGGACACCAGCAGCTCCGATAGGTCAAGATGAGTGGATGACCACCATCGACGAGTACACCGCGGCCCTTGACGAACCCCGGGCTTCGATCGCGAAGAGCCTGCGCTCGAGTCTCGACAAGGGGCTCCCAGATCTCACCGCAACGGTGTGGCACGGGCACCCGGTGTGGATGCGCGACCGCACCCCGGTCGCCGGTTTCAAGGCTTACCCGCGCTACCTCACGCTGATGCTCTGGCGCGGTGGCGAGATCGTCGATCCGACCGGGCAACTGATGCCGGCCGGATCCGGCCAGATGACGGCGATCCGCTACGGGGCGGTCGCCGAGATCGATCACGCACAGGTCGTCGCCTGGCTGACGGATGTCGCCGCGCTCGAGGGCTGACGGTGGCAACCGGCATCCTGCTGCTCGCTGACACCCACGTTCCGAAGCGGGCGCGCACCCTTTCCGAGGATGTCTGGACGGCGGTCGATGCGGCGGATCTCGTCATCCACGCCGGCGACTGGGTCGAGGCGGCCCTCCTCGATGAGCTCGAGGCCCGGGCGACGCGATTGGTCGGCGTCTTCGGCAACAACGACGGCCCGGAGCTGAGACGACGTCTGCCCGAAATCACCCGGGTGACGGTCGATGGCGTGCGCTTCGCCGTCATCCACGAGACCGGGGCCGCCGCCGGACGTGACGCGCGCGCGGACGACGCATTCCCCGACGACGATGTGCTGGTTTTCGGCCACAGCCATATCCCGTGGGACACGCTGACCGCGAGAGGACTTCGCCTGCTGAACCCCGGCTCCCCGACCGATCGCCGCCGGCAACCGCGCTGCACCATGATGACGCTCGTCGTTGACGACGGGGCCGTGCGCAACGTCACTCTGGTGAACGTCGACCGCTAGTGCTGCGCGCCATCTTCAGCACGAGGATCGATACGGCCCGCCAGCCGAGTAGAAATGCCGCGAGCACTACGGCTGCGACGATGACGAAGCTCACCTGGATACCCTGGCCGCTCACGACCCGCAGCAGCATCCCGACGATCAGCGTGCCCGCCCAGACGATGAGCCCGGTGAAGACGATGCGGCGCGGGGAACGCCAGGCGCGCGCGCCGATCCACCCGACCACGAGCCCGACGAGGAACGGCCAGAGGGTGGTGAGTGTTCCGAGTACGATCCGGCCGGGGCTCGCCTCGTTGTGACTCGCCCGCCCGATCAGCACGAAGACGAGCACGAGCAGCAGGTCGACAGCACCCGCGAGGACGGCCGGACCGACGCGTGCCGCCCGGTTAACGGGGATCCTCAGTCGGTGGCGGCGTCGTCGCTGAGGGGTCTTTCGTCGAGACCTCTTCCCCCGTCACCGCGTCGATGACCGACTGGCCGGGCGGCAGGTTGGACCGGTCCTGCGCGATGACCTCCGGCATCCGTCCGGAGTCCGGAAGCCCGAAGGTCGGGATGCGGCCATCGCCGGGCGCGAGCACGAGGTCGTCGGAGCGGCGCGGCAGCGTCTTGCCCTGGAAGAACTCCGGCTGGCGCAGAAACCAGATGACCATGAGCACGGCACCGATGAGAAGGCCGGCGACACCGACGACCGCGGTCGCGCCGACGCCGAAGATCGTCACATTGTGGCCCTTGTCGTCCTGGATCCAATCGGGAGCTTTGAACTGGATGAAACCGTAGACGAACACCACGAGCAGAATCACCCCACCGGCGAGCGGGAACAGCCCGCGCATGATGAAATTGCGAATCGACGACGTCAACGTCTTGCGATAGAAGAACACGCAGGCGAATCCGGTGAGGCCGTAATAGAAGGCGATCATGAGTCCGATGGATCCCACAAGTGCCTGCAGGAGCGTGTCTTTGCCGATGACGGTGAACACCAGGTAGAACGCCGCTGACACGATGCCCATACCGATGGTCGACCAGGTCGGAGTCAGGTAGCGGGGGTGGATACGCGCGAACTTCGACGGGATCGCCTTGTAGACCGCCATCGAGAGTGCGGTGCGGGCGGTCGGAAGGATCGTCGTCTGAGTCGACGCAGACGCGGACGTGAGAATCGAGAATGCCAGGAGCGCAAGCAGGATGTGCCCGATCGGGCTCGTGCCGAACAAGTCCGGCCCGATGGCCGAGAAGACATCTGAAGCGTTGGCGGGATTTCCGAGCCCCGAACCTTTGGTACCGACGCCGGCGAACGCGACGACGGCCACGGCGACCAGTGCGTAGGTGACGAGCAGCAGCAGAGTGCTGATGATCGCAGCCCGCCCGGGGGTCTTGGCCGGGTCGGCGGTCTCCTCGTTCACCGAGACGGCCGTGTCCCACCCCCAGTAGATGAAGATCGCGACCAACATGGCAGGGGCGATCACCTTGCCGAAGTCGAGCGTAAACGGGTTGAACCAGTCGAGAGTCGGCACGAGCGAGTACGTCTCCGCGTTGCCGGAGTAGACGCGCACGAGCGCGAAGACCGCGAACGCGACGAGGATGACCACCTCAAAGCTGAGAAGGAAATACTGCAGTCGCGCGGAAAGCTCGATTCCCCGGTAGCAGATCCAGGTCATGACGGCGATCCAGAGCAGCCCGGCAATCGTCGAGGCGAGGGTGCTGCTCGACAGAGCCGTGACCGCCGGCAACCCGAACGAGCCGACGAGCGTGAAGGTGTACGACCCGGCGATCTGTGCCAGGTTCGCCATCACGATGATGTCGGCGACGATGATGCCCCAGCCGCCCATCCATCCGGGGATCGGTCCGAACGCCCTCGACGCCCAGGTGAAGGTGGTGCCGCAGTCCGGCTCCGCCTTGTTGAGCTCCTGGTACGCGACGGCGATGAGATACATCGGGATGAACGCCAGCAGCACGATCGCGGGTGCCTTGACGCCGGCGAGAAGCGCGCCGCCGCTCGCGACGATGAACCCGAGGCTCGCCGCAAGGCTGTAAGCGGGAGCGGTGGATGCGACCCCCATGACGACGCTGGAGATCAGGCCGAGCGACCCGCCCTTCAGCCCTTTGCTGTCGACGTTGCTGGTCGCCGGAACGGTCGCCGTCATCGGTACTCCTCGCGGGAAAGGTCGCTTTCGGGGCGACACACTCGGGTAGCGGGATCTCTCGTCATCGAAAGATCCGGTTGCATAAATGTAGTCCCGATCACGACGATGCGCGTTACGGGCTCATCACCGGTTTCTGAGGTTCCTCAAATGTGCTCACCTGTGCTCACCTGTGATTGACGAGCGCGATCGCCTTGGCCCGGTCGCTGACCCCGAGCTTCGCGAAGATCGAGTTGATGTGGGTCTTGACGGTCGGCACCCCGATATAGATCCGTGCCGCGATCTCGCCGTTGGTCAGTCCGTCGACGATCAGTTCGAGCACCTCGAGTTCGCGGGCGGTCAGGGTGGGAAAACGGCTGCGCAGGTCGGGCTCTGCTCGACCGAGACGCTCGACAAGGAGTGCGCCGACCTCCAGTGCGAATGTCGAGTGCCCGCTGGCGACCGAGCGGATGGCCGCCTCGAGTTCTGAGCGCCCCGCATCCTTCGTGAGGTAGCCGCGCGCTCCCGCCCGGAGCGCACCGATGATCGACTCGTCATCGGCGAACGTCGTCAGCACGAGCACCGCGGTCTGCGGTCGGGCGGCGAGGATGCGGGCAGTGGCCGCCGCGCCGTCGAGACGCGGCATCCTCAGGTCCATCAGCACGACATCCGGCGCGAGTTCGGCCGACAGCGCAACGGCCTTCTCGCCGTCGACAGCCTGTCCGACGACCTCGAAGCCAGCGATGAGTGAGAGCACCGTAACGAGTCCGTCGCGCACGATCGCCTGGTCGTCGGCCACCAGAATCCGGATCATGCGTCGCTCGTCACAGTCGCCGAGACCTCGAACCGCGCGTCGTGTTCGGCGGCGGTGAAGGTCGCGTTCGGGAGCGCAGCCATACGCTCGGCCATGCCGGGAAGCCCTCGACCTCCCCCGGTGGCGGCGACGAGCGAGCGATGCGGGGAGATCGGATTGGCGACCTCGAGGCAGACGTCCGACGGTCGCCAGGTCAGCGCAACCCGAACCTCGCCGGCCGGGGCGTGCTTGCGAGCGTTGGTCAGCGCCTCCTGCAGAACGCGGGCGAGCGCTGATGCCTCGCCGGGCCCGAGTGGATGAGGATCCCCCGACTCGCTCACGTCTATCACCCCGCCGAGCGAGCGATGCGTGCGGACGAGATCGTCGACGGCGGCGGCGAGATCGTCGCGGCCTTCGGATGCGGACGGCCGGTCATCCCGGAGCGCGCCGACCGCGCGCCGAGCCTCGTTGAGCCCGTCGACGGCCAGCTGCCTCGCATCGTGAACGCGGGTGGCGACATCCGCAGTGCGTCCCGCCTCGAGCAGCGCCTCGACCGCGTCAAGCTGGATCACCAAACCGCCGAGACTGTGAGCGAGCACATCGTGGATGTCGCGGGACACCGTCTGACGTGCTGCGAGCAGCTCGGCCCGCGCTTGCTCCTCGCGGATGGTCACCCGCTCTTCGAGAAGAGTGCGGGACTGCGCCTCGGCGACGCGCTGCTGCCGACGATTGAATCCACCGAGCATCGCGACGAGCACACCGAACTCGATCGAGAGCAGTCCGAGCGGGGGGAATGGGATGAAGAGAACTGAGACCGCGACGAGTCCGATCGAGCCGACGCCGACCATAAGCCCCTGCCAGCGCGCTCTGGCGAGCGAGCCCGTCAGTTGCAGCACCGCCACGGCGATGAGAACGACGCCGATTCCGTTGGAACCGATCGTGGACAGCGATCCGGCAGCCGCGAGCACGAACAGCAGGATGGCGGTGAGGCGATGCGCGGACACGGGAAGAACTGAGACGGCGACCCAGGCGAGCAGCCCCAGCGCGAAGGGGATCATCCACGGCGCGGGCGGGCGGGCCACCAGCGCGGAGGCGGTAACGATGGCGCCGATCAGGTTGAGCGCCCTGGTGAGCGGGGGGCGCGAGGCATCCACATGATTCACGCCCTCATCCTCCCCTTTCGGCGGCACCGTGTCAGACCTGCGCCGCACGATCGCCGGTCAGACGCGGTGCCGTGTCAGCGTGCCGCCGTCAGA
Source organism: Lacisediminihabitans sp. (assembly GCA_025362355.1). Classification (GTDB taxonomy): domain Bacteria; phylum Actinomycetota; class Actinomycetes; order Actinomycetales; family Microbacteriaceae; genus Lacisediminihabitans. Next base: position 25,632 of record JANYGT010000017.1, read on the forward strand.
CGGAGATCGAATCGAGCTTCGCCACCCTCGAGGCGAAGACGGCGGTGCGAGCGATTCGATTGGCCGCGAGCACAAGGAGGATGACACCGGTCGAGGTTCCGATCGCGGATCCGTTGCTGCCCGCCCAGAGATCGATGCCGACACGGATGACGATCAGTCCGACCCAGAGTCCCATTCCGAGCCACCCCGTGCGACTCTCGAACTCCGCCCCCTCCTGATCGGCAGCGCGAGCGAGCGGGCGGAAGTGCGCGATCGCCCCCATCACAGACCCGATGGCCAGCGAGAGCACGATCTCGACGACGAGGATCGCGAGGTCGAGCCCGGTGAGCGAGCTGGATTTCGTCTGCGTCGAGATCGTCACGAGGCCGATGACGCCCATGATGATCGGCATCCGCCACATTTTCGCGACATCCACCGGGCGCCACTTCATCTGGCGGAATCCGAGAACTCCGACGAGGACGACGATGATCAAGATGTTGGCGATGCTCTGCAATGTCATGACCCAAGCCTCGGGCGAGGCGCATTCCGGCAACACCACCCACGGGTGGAGGCGGGGGTGGAGATTACTCTTGGCGCATGAGCTCCTGGCCTCGACCCCGACACCGCGGCCCGAAGATCCTCGGCGCGATCGTGGTCGTGCTGCTCCTCGTCGTCGTCGGCGTGGTCACGTGGGCGCATATCGTGATGATCGGCGATCGCGGCAAGGCGCTCGTCGCGTGGCGGGATCCAGCCATCTCGATCACCTCGACCGATCACTCCATCGTGATGAGGCCGACCGGAAAGTCGACGGGCACGGGCCTGGTCTTCATCCCCGGTGCGAAGGTCGACCCCTACGCCTATCTCTACAAGCTCAGCGGCATCGTCGACAGCGGCGTGACGGTGGTCATCACCAAGCCGACACTCAACCTCGCATTCTTCGATCTTCGCCCGCTCACGACTTTTACGAAGGATGCGCCGGGCGTCACCCGCTGGTTCGTCGGCGGGCACTCTCTCGGAGGCGTGCGCGCCTGCCAATTGGCGGATTCGCCGGATGTCGCGGGCCTCGTGCTCTTCGGAAGCTACTGCGCAGGCGACCTCTCCCACACATCACTCACGGTGCTGAGCATCGCCGGCTCCCGCGACGGGCTCAGCACACCGCAGAAGATCGCGAGCGCGAAGTCACTGCTGCCGAGCTCTGCCCGCTTCGTCGAGATCGCGGGTGCGGATCATGCCTCCTTCGGCGACTACGGAGCGCAGCCCGGCGACAACACGGCCACCATCTCGAGCGCGAGCGCGCGCCGCAGCATCACCGAAGCGCTCGTCGCCACGCTGCGCTGACGCCGCTATCCGGCCGCGTGTTGCTCCGCCAGTTCCTCGACCAGCGAGGCGCGGTGCGGGTTCCACCCGAATGCCGTCTTCGCCTTCTCCCCGCTGGCCTGCTGGTCGAGGAGGAGCGCCTCGGCGAAGGCCGCACTGAGCCGCTCGCGAGTGGCGTTGAACGACTCCGGCTCGAGGGCGCCATCCGGTCCGGCGAATGCCTGGGCGATCTCGCGAACGGTCGGGCTCTGTCCACTCGCCCCGATGTAGGTCTCGCCGCCCGGGCCGCGCTCGAGCACGTCGACGTACAGGTCGGCGAGGTCGTCGACGTGCACGGTCGCCCAGTGCTGTTCGCCGGTGCCGATCAGGTGCAGCGCCCCCGACTCCGAGCGTGGCGCGCCCGTGATCATGTTCGGGATGCCCTTGCCATAGCCGTAGACGATCCCGGGCTCAATCACGCTCGCTTTCACGCCGCTGCCGAGGATGCGCTTCTCGCGCTCCTCACGCCAGGCGGTGATCTGCGGCGCATGGATGGGTGTGGCCTCGGTGATATCGCTGCCGTTGCCGTGCACCCACACGCCGCCGGTGTGGATGTAGGGGCGGTCGGTGCCGGCGAAGGCCGCGATCACAGCGTCGATGACCGAGTCGTCGAAGGCTGCGCCGGTGTCGTCGCCCGGGGTCGCGGTGTGGATCGCACCATCACTCTCGCGCAGCATCCCGGCCAGCCATTCGGTGTCAGGAAGGGCGTGGACCTCGGCTTTCGCTCCCGCCGCTGTCACTTTCGCCGCCGCATCGTCGCTGCGAACGACCGCCGTCACCTCGTGTCCTGAGGTGACGAGGGCGGTGAGAACGGATGATCCGACGAAACCTGTTCCGCCGGTGAGGAGTACGCGCATGAGGATGCCTTTCGCTTGGTTGCCTCTCGCAACGTACGCCGGTCGGTGAATATTTCGGGCTGACGGACTGCTTCGCACAGCTATTGACAGTAGCCAAATAGATAGTTAGATTAGCCACATGACCACACACAACGAAACCCTGTACCTGTCAGTAACCGACGGCAGAATCGCCTACGACGTTCAGGGCACCGGCCCGCTCGTCGTACTCGTGCCCGGAATGGGCGAACTCCGCTCCTCCTATCGGTTCCTCGCCCCGGCTCTTGTTGATGCCGGCTACAGGGTCGCATCCACCGATCTCCGCGGCCACGGCGACAGCGACACCACCTTCTCCTCCTACGGCGACATCGAGACGGCAGCGGATGTCAGCGCCCTGATCGCGGAGCTCGGCGGTCTGGCCGTCATCGTCGGCAACTCGCTGGCGGCGGGGGCTGCCGTGATCGTCGCATCGGATCATCCAGAGCAGGTGACCGGCCTGGTGCTCGTCGGACCGTTCGTGCGCAATCCCCCGGCGAACGCCGTAACGCGCGGCCTGTTCCGCGTGATGATGGCACCGCTCTGGATCGCCAGCGTCTGGAAGGGGTACATGCCGACCCTGTACGCCGGACGTAAGCCGGTCGACTTCGACGAGTACCGCGGGCGAGTGGTCGCAAGTCTTCGCAGGCCCGCCTACGGCAAGGCGTTCTCGCTCACCACCCGACAGACCGACCATGCCTCCGCTGAAGCGCGGCTCGGCGGAGTGACGGCTCCCGTGCTGGTCATCATGGGCGAGCGCGATCCCGACTTCAAGGATCCCGCCGCCGAGGCTCGCTTCATCGGCACGACCCTGCACGGCGAGGTCGTCATGGTCGCGGAGGCCGGGCACTACCCGCAGTCCCAGCAGCCCGAGATCACCGCGACCGCCGTGCTCGACTTTCTGAAGACGGTGCTGCACGATGCCTAGGGCCGGACTCAGCGCGGCCATCGTCGTCGAGCGCGCGGCACGGATGCTCGACCAGAACCCCTCCGACACCCTCAATCTCGCCGCCGTGGCCGAGAGCTTCGGAGTGCGAGCACCGTCGCTGTACAAGCACATCGACGGGATGTCCGGGCTGCAGCGGGCCGTCATGCTCGAGGCCAGACGAGGGCTCACCACCGCTGTCGGGCAGGCCGCGATCGGGCGCTCCCGAGACGACGCGATCCGCAGCATGGCGTTCGCCTATCGCCGCTGGGCACTCGAACATCCCGGTCAATATTCGATGACCCTGCACGCCTCGCTTCCGGATGACGATGAAGACCGCGAGGTGGCCGAGTCGTTCATGCACGTCATCTTCGACGTTCTCGCCGGCTATGACCTGCGCGACACGGATGCGGTGGATGCGACGAGATTCGTGCGCTCCGCCCTCCACGGTTTCGTCGCCCTCGAGGCGGCCGGCGGCTTCGGGCTCCCGTTCGATCTCGAGCGCAGCTACGCGCGGCTGGTCGACAGCGTGGTGACGGCACTGGAGACGTGGTCGCGGGCGTGAAATGTGGCTCAGAAGACTGAGCCGGCATTCAGCCGCCCGGCGTACGAATGAACACATGCAGTTAAAACGTGAAGTTCCCGGGCCCGGGCAGGAATCGGTGTGGGATTATCCGCGGCCGCCACGCGTGGAGGCGACGTCGGAGCGCATCCGGATCCGACTGGATGGCGCGACCATCGTCGACACGACCGATGCAGTTCGCGTGCTCGAGACGAGCCATCCGCCGGTCTATTACCTACCGCGATCCGCGTTTCCCGCCGGAGTGCTGCAGCCGGCGCAGGGAGCGAGCTTCTGCGAGTTCAAGGGTGCGGCGAAGTATCTGTCCGTCGGAAGCGCCGAACGCTCGGCCTGGTACTACCCGAGCCCGAGTCGCGGCTACGAACTGCTCGTCGACCGAGTAGCCGTCTATCCGAGCGCCATGGAGGAGTGCGAGGTCGCCGGCGAGGTCGTCACCGCCCAGGCCGGAGACTTCTACGGCGGGTGGATCACGTCGAAGGTCGTCGGTCCGTTCAAGGGCGAGCCCGGCACGCTCGGCTGGTGATCGCCGGTTCCGACGCGGGCAAGAGCTGAGGCAGACTGGCGAGATGGATCCTCGAACCATCGCGGCGTACGACGCCGACCCTGCCGCCTACGCCGAGGAATGGGAGAACAAGCAGGATGCGCCGATCGACCTCTATGCGCTGCTGAAAAAGCATTGGCGGGCGGGGGCGACCGTCGACATCGGATGCGGCAGTGGTCGCGACACCGCCTGGCTCTCGTCCCATGGATTTCCGGCGGTCGGAATCGACGCATCGAACGGCTTGCTCGCGGAGGCTCGCAGTCGACATCCCGACGTGCGGTTCGAGTCGGGAAGCCTGCCCCGGCTCGACGGCCTGGCTGACGGCTCGTTCACGAACGTGCTGTGCGAGACCGTCATCATGCATCTGCCCGAAGATGAGGTCGCGCCGTCGGTTTCGAGCATGCTCCGTCTTCTGGTCCCCGGCGGATCGATCTACCTGAGTTGGCGGGTCACCCCGGGCATCGACCGGAGGGATG
>JANYGT010000112.1 GCA_025362355.1 Lacisediminihabitans sp.
ACCGCCTCGCCCTGCAGCAGGATGTCGACCTTCACGAGGTCCGCATCCTGGTCGCCGGTCGGCTCGTAGTCGAGCGACGCATAACCGGCCGTGCGACTCTTCAATTGGTCGAAGAAGTCGAAGACGATCTCGCCGAGCGGCATCGTGTAGTGCAGCTCCACCCGGTCTTCACCGACGTATTCCATGCCGTTCATGGTTCCCCGGCGACTCTGGCAGAGTTCCATGACGGTGCCGACGTAGTCCTTGGGCGTGAGGATGGACGCCTTCACGATCGGCTCGCTCACCGATGCGATCTTGCCGCCGGGGAACTCGCTCGGATTGGTGACCGTCGTGCGCTTCTTGTCGTCGGTCGTCACCTCATAGATCACCGACGGCGCGGTCGCGATGAGGTCGAGTCCGAACTCGCGCTCGAGGCGTTCGGTGACGATCTCGAGGTGCAGGAGGCCGAGGAATCCGCAGCGGAACCCGAACCCGAGGGCGACGGATGTCTCCGGCTCGTAGACGAGGGCGGCATCCGACAGTTTCAGCTTGTCGAGCGCTTCCCGCAGCACCGGATAGTCGGATCCGTCGAGCGGATAGATGCCGGAGAACACCATCGGCATCGGCTCGGAGTAGCCCTTCAGCGCCACCGTCGCCGGAGACGCGTAGGAGGTGACCGTGTCTCCGACCTTGCTGAGCCGCACATCTTTGACGCCGGTGATCAGATAGCCGACCTCGCCGACGCCGAGCCCTTTCGTCGGGGTCGGCTCCGGGCCGCTCACGCCGATCTCGAGCACCTCGTGTGCGCTCTTGGTGCTCATCATCATGATCTTCTCGCGCGGCTTCAGCGAGCCGTCGATCATGCGGACGTAGGTGATGACGCCGCGATAGGAGTCGTAGACGGAGTCGAAGATCATCGCGCGTGCCGACGCCTTCGGGTCGCCGACCGGCGCGGGGATCAGCCTGACTGCCTGATCGAGCAGCTCCGAGACGCCGACGCCCGTCTTGCCGGAGACGAGGAGGATGTCTTCCGGCTTGCACCCGATGAGTCCGACGATCTCCTTGATGTACTTCTCCGGGTCCGCGGCCGGGAGATCGATCTTGTTGAGCACCGGGATGATCGTGAGGTCGTTCTCGAGCGCGAGGTAGAGGTTCGCGAGAGTCTGCGCTTCGATGCCCTGCGCGGCATCCACCAGCAGGATGGCGCCCTCGCAGGCGGCGAGCGAGCGCGAGACCTCGTAGGTGAAGTCGACATGCCCAGGCGTGTCGATCATGTTGAGCGCGTAGGTGACGCCGTCGAGCGCCCACGGCATGCGGACGGCCTGGCTCTTGATGGTGATGCCGCGCTCCCGCTCGATGTCCATGCGGTCGAGGTACTGCGCTCGCATGTCGCGATCGCTGACGACGCCGGTGATCTGCAGCATGCGGTCGGCGAGCGTCGACTTGCCGTGATCGATGTGGGCGATGATGCAGAAGTTGCGGATGAAGGCCGGGTCGGTCGATGCCGGCTCGAGGGCCTTCAGTGCTTGGGGGCTCACGCATACCTCTGTCAGTGCGGGGGGGGTGGTCGGGTAATTCTCCCATGGCGCGAGGGGGGCGGGGCGCGGATCTCGACAGGCTCGATCACCGGGCGGCCCGATCACCGGGCGGGGGTCAGGGCGCAGGCAGCCTGCGCACGCCCTCGAGCAGGTCGTCCTTCGTCGCGGCGACACAGAGCCGGATCCAGCCCTCGCCGGAGCGCCCGAACGCGCTACCCGGCGCGACGGCGACGCGTTCATGGAGGAGGAAGCGCTCCGCCCAGCCTGCGACGTCCCCGCCCGACGCGTGGGAGACATCCACCCAGAGGTAGAAGGCACCGTTCGGCGTCAGGTAGCGGATGCCCCGCTCATCCAGCAGAGCGCAGGCGGCCGCGAGATTCTCACGGTAGTGCTCCCGCGAGTCCGAGACGTGCTGGTGATCGCCGGTGATCGCGGCGACGGCGGCGAGCTGGTCGGGCTGAGCGACACAGCTGATGGATGCCTCCTGCACGTTGCGCATCACGGACGCCATACCCGGAGGCGTCACCAGGTAGCCGACCCTCGCTCCCGTCATCGCGTAGGTCTTGGAGAGGGAGAACACGCTGAACACGCGATCGTCGGTGTCGAGACTCGCGATGCTCACGTGCGATTCGCCGTAGGTGAAGTACTCGTAGACCTCGTCACTCAGCACCCAGAGGTCGTGCCGCTTGGCGAATTCGAGCAGCGCCCTCAGCTGCGATTCATCGAGCACGGTTCCGAGCGGATTCGACGGCGAGTTCACGATGATGACCCGCGTGCGGTCGGTGACGAGGCGATCCAGCTCCTCGATGTCGGGGGCGAAGCCACTGTCGGATCTCAGCGAGTAGGGAACCGGCTCGACCTGGAGCATCCGCGCACTCATGGTGAAGGTCGTGTAGCCCGGATCCGGAATGAGTATCTCGTCGCCCGCCGCCAGGAGGATGCGCATGGCCTGGTGCAGCGCCTGCGTCGCGCCCACCGTGACCCAGATCTGCTCGGTGTCGACGACGATGTCGTTCTCCCGCGCAAGCTTCTCGACCAGGGCCTCGCGGAGCGGAAGGATTCCCCCGTTGGCCGTATACCGCGTGCGATCGTCGATCCAGGCCTTCGCACCGGCCGCCAGGATGTGCGGGGCGACGGCGCGATCCGGCTCTCCGACACCCAGGGAGATGACCCCGTCGAGTTCGACTGCGATCTCGTAGATCCTCCGGATTCCCGACTCGGGAACGGCGGCGATGTGGGGCGCGAGGGACGGCATGGATCTACGGTACCTTCGCTCCCATCGCCGGCGCAGACGAAGCGGGTAGCATCCTCGCCATGCCCGTACCCGTCGTGCTCGTCCATGATCTGCGCGGCCGCGCCACAGACCTGCTGCCTCAGCGCCACGCGCTCGAAGAAAGCGGACACGTCGTTGCATCTCCAGACTTGCCAGGGCACGGTACCCGCCAACGCGAAGTGTTCTCGATCGGCAACTCCCTCCTGGCGATCGCCGACGCCACCCAGTCGCTTCCGAGCCCGCCGGTCTTCGTCGGTTTCGCGCTCGGAGCGCATCTCTCGATCGCCTGCGCCGCGGTCACCGGCGGTGTGTCCGGAATCCTGGCGATCGGCTGCGGGACCCAGGCCCTGACCTGGCTGCTCGACAGCTACCGCATCGCATCCCAGTCGCACCAACTGCTTCCGGACAAGGGCGCGGCCCTCAGCTCTCTGGCAGCGACGACATTCGTCGGCGGCGTCCCGAGGCACACCCGGACGTCGGTGCCAGGCCAGTTCCTCGACACCCTCGGACACCTGGAGGCGCTAGACACCCCCACCTCTCTTGCGGAGGTCGATGCTCCGATCGTGCTCCTGAACGGGCAATGGGACAGATTCCGGATGCAGGAACGAGCCTTCCTCGCTGCGACCCGCGACGGCCGCCTGGTGCGGCAGCCCGGCGTGCGGCTCGCCGGACGAGTGCGTCGGCCGACGGAGACCAACCGGCTGATCGAGCAGATCCTGAGCGAAATGGCTGTTCCCGCTCGGTGATCGGGCTCGACCGGCCGCTCGGAACCGCTGGCGTTTCGGATTGCCGGATGACGCGGCCGATGGTAACGTTGCTGGTTGGCTTGCGCGCGTCATCAGGCGTCTCGAATATCTCGTTTCCGGATGACTTCGCGAACGCAGCCCGGATCCACTCCTCGGAACCGGTTCGCGGCTGCCCACCACTGACCGAAACACACAGACAGGTTTTTCATGGCAAACATCAAGTCGCAGATCAAGCGCATCGGCACCAACAAGAAGTCCCAGGACCGCAACAAGGCCGTCAAGAGCGAGGTCAAGACCGCCGTTCGCGCGACCCGCGAAGCGATCGTCGCCGGCGACAAGGCCGCTGCCGTGACCGCCCTCGCGTTCGCGGCGAAGAAGCTCGACAAGGCAGCCGCCAAGGGCGTGCTGCACAAGAACCAGGTCGCGAACCGCAAGTCGGCCATCGCCAAGCAGGTCGCAGCGCTCTGAGTCTCAGCTGCTCGTCACAGACCCCGTCACTTTGCGTGGCGGGGTTCGTGCGTTAACGGCATCTCGACAGGAACGATCACCGGTGCGGCTCGATCACCGGTGCGGCTCGACCACCGGTGCCGCTCTATCACCAGTGCCGTTCGCTCACCGGGGCAGCGGGAGTCCGCGCGCGCTGACGACGCCGATCATGCGCTCGAGGGCGAAAACCGGGTCGCGACCGGCGCCCTTGATCGCGGCATCCGTCTCGGCGAGCAGTTCGATGCTGTGTCCGAGGCCCGCATCGTCCCAGCCCTGGAGGTCGCGGCGGGCGCGATCGACCTGCCACGGCGCGAGTCCGAACTGCTGGGCGAGCTGACCTGACGATCCCCGCGAGCCGGCGAGCTTCGCCATCGTGCGAAGCTTGCTCGCGAAAGCCGCGACGATCGGCACCGGATCGGCACCGGACGCAAGAGCATGCCTGAGCAGGATGAGCGCCTCTCCGTGTCGACCGGCGATGGCGATGTCGGCGACGCGGAAGGCATTCGTCTCGACGCGACCGGAGTAATACTTCTCGACGGTCTCCTCGGTGATCTCCTCGGCGGCATCCGCGAGAAGCTGCTGGCAGGCGGCCGCGAGTTCTGCGAGATCTTCCGCGAACGCCGAGGTCAGTGCACGGAGGGCGCCGCCCGTGACGCGGCGACCCTGCGAGGCGAACTCCGAGGCCGCGAAGTCGAGCTTCTCAGAATCTTTCTTGAGGTCGGCGCAGACGATCTCGATGCCCGCGCCGAGTCCGCCCCTGATCGCGTCGAGCAGCTTCTTGCCGCGCACTCCCCCGCCGTGGCGCAGTACGAGGTAGGTGTCGTCGGCGGGCGTCTCGAGATAACGGAGCGTCTCGGTGATGAACGCGTCCGTGCATTTCTCGACGTGCGTCGCCCGGATCAGGCGAGGCTCGCCGAACAGCGACGGGCTCGCGAGAGTGACGAGCTCGCCGGGACCGTAGGCATCCGCCTCGATGTCGCTGACCTCGAGACTCGGATCCTCTGCTCGGAGGGTGTCCCTCAGTTGACGGATTGCGCGGTCGGCGAGGAAGTCTTCGGATCCGGAGACGAGGATGACCGATGCCGGCCTGATCCTGTCCCACCCGAGCTGCGGGATCGCGACGCTCGCCTTCGCTGCCGGCCTGGCTGCCACCTGACTCCCTCGTGCCGTCTCACCGCCACTGATGTGGGGCGCGCTCCAGCGTATCCGCTGGCACCGTCACCACCGGATCAGCCCCTCAGTGGTGGAGCACCTTGCCGGGCGGCAGCGGGCGTTCGGTCCACACCGTCGCGCCTCCCCCGGCCCGCGGCGAGACGAGGATCAGTCCTTGCTCATCGGTGCGGCGGGCGAGAGTGCCCGCCCGGGCGAGGATGCCGAGCAGCCGGTCGGTCGGATGCCCGTAGGAGTTGTCTGCGCCGACGCTGATCAGCCCGACCGATGCGTGCAACGTCGCGTACAGGCGCTCGTTCTGGTCGCCGGATCCGTGGTGCGCGACCTTGACGACATCCACCTCCGACAGATGATTGGCGGCCATGAGCAAGGTCTGCGGCTCTTCGCCGAGATCGCCGAGGAAGATCGCGCTGAGGCAGCCGAGAGCACACTCTCCTGCACCGCTGAAACGAACGGTGACGCTCGCGTCGTTTCCGAGAGCGACGCCGCCGAGCTTCGCCCTCGGCCAGAGCACCTCGAAACGCAGCTCGCCGAGAATGCCGGTCAGCCCCCTGCTCACGTGGTCGACCCGCGCACCGCTCGCGGCGAGTTTCTCGGCGAGTTGCTCATCAGCCGCGTCGACGGTCGGACCGATCATCGCCCGATCGACCCTTCCGAAGACCGCGGCGGTGCCGCCGACGTGATCGAGGTCGTAGTGGCTGAGGATCAGCAGATCGATTCGGTCGATGCCGAGCTCGTCGAGACAATGTTCCAACGACGCCGGATCGGGGCCGGTGTCGACGAGCGCGATCTTTCCGGCGCTGCGAATCAGAACCGAGTCGCCCTGTCCGATGTCGCACGCCGCGAACTGCCAGTCTCCGGGTCGGGAGAGCTGGGTTCTCACACGGTCACCGATGGCAACCGCCCCGAGGGCGACGAGGGTGAGGGCGAGGATCCCCGAGATCAGTCTGCGGGCTCGTCGGCCACCCACCCGCAGCACCAGCAGCAGCGCAAGGGCCGTGATACCCGCGACGAGGGCGACCCCCGCCGCCCCGCCCGGCCACGGGAGCCCGCTTCCCGGAAGACCGGAGAAGAATTCGGCAACAGCGGCGATCCAGGCGGAGGGTACCCAGGCCACCCACGACACGAGTTCACCGAGGGCTGGCGCGAAAGGGAGGAGCACACAGGCGACGAGCCCGAGCACCGTCGCGAGCGGAGCCGCCGGTTCGGCGAGCACGTTCGCGATCACCCCGTAGACGGGAATCGACGGAGTGAGCACGATCAGCACGGGCTGGCAGGCCAGTTGAGCGGCAAGTGGGATGGCGATGAGCGCGGCGATGGGGAGCGGCATCCACTGTGCGAGCCAGACCGCGAGCGGTCGAGCGAGCAGCAGCAGCCCCCCGGTGGCGAGCACGGAGAGCACGAAACCGTAGCTGTGCGAGAGCCAGGGATCGATCACGAGAAGCAGCAGGCAGGCGAGAGCCAGCACCGGCAGCCCGCTCGCCGGTCGACCGTTCGCGAGGGCGGCGAGCACGATCGTCGCCATCACCGCGGCGCGCAGCACGCTCGGCTCCGGCGTGACCAACACGACGAAACCGACGAGCACGATGACGGATGCCGCGATCCGTGCCCCGCGCGGCAATCCGAGCCGCGCCCCCGCGAGCATGATCAGGGCGATGACCACCGCGCAATTCGCACCGGAGACAGCGGTCAGGTGGCTGAGCGACGTGCTCTTCATCGCGGCATCCAGCGAATCGCTCACCGCGGACGTGTCGCCGATCGAGAGGCCCGGGAGCAGGTCTCCGCCCTCGCCGGGAAGCTCGGAGGCCGCCGCACCGAAGCGGGAGCGCAGGCCGTCGGCCCAGGACAGGTACCACGGTGGACCGTTCAGCACGCTGACCGGTGTCGAAGCGAAGACGAGGAAGCCGACATCGTCCCCGGGATCCGTCGCGACGAGCGTGCCGGACACGCGTACCGTCGATCCGATCGCAATCCGGCCCTCTGCCGGGGAATCGCCGCGGTCGATCGTCGGAAAGACCGTTGCCGGTACGGTGATCGCGAAACGCCCACCGCCGACCTCGAGACCGGTGATCGTCGCGTCGAAAGGCGTGCCGGCCCGCGCCGTCGCCGAGGTGTTGAGAGTCGCCGTGACGTGTCGCCCGGCGGCGGACGCCTCGATCATCGCCGCGGGCTGCCGTGCGGGGGCACGCACGGCCGCGACGCTCGTGAGAAGACCGGCGGCACCGACGGAGAGTGCGATCACGATGATGATCGAGTGACGGCGTCGACGTGCACCGATGACGAGCAACACGAGGGCGACGACCCACAGCGCGATGGCGCACCAGGGAAGTGCCCGTGGCACCTCGATGAGTACGCCGACGGCCACCCACCCGAAGAGCACTGGCACGGCAAGGCGGAGATCTGCTCTCATACGGTCACCAGGTCTTTGAGCCCGTCGAAGGTCTTCTGCCCGACGCCGGTGACGCTCATCAGGTCTTCGATCGCCGTGAACCGCCCGTTGGCCTTCTTCCAGTCGAGAATGCGCTTGGCGAGGGCCAGTCCGACCCGCGGAAGGGTCTCGAGCGTGGTCTCGTCTGCGGTGTTCAGATTGACTTTGCCGCCCGCCGTCGGCGTGGACCCACCGGCTCCGGGAGCGATGACGGGAGCCTCACCGATCGCGGGGACGTAGATCTGCTCGCCGTCGACGAGCAGCCGCGCGAGGTTGAGTTGTGACTGGTCGGCTGTCGGGGCGAACCCGCCGGCCGCAGCGACAGCATCCACCGCCCGGTCTCCGTCTCGCAGCACCAGCAATCCCGGCCGGCCGACGGCCCCGAGGAGGTGGACGTAGATCTCTGTGCGCTGCGAGACAGGAGCGGACGCCGATGTGCTCGGGGCCGGAGTCGCCACGATCGTCGTGGCTCCGTGGGACCCGAGCGCGCTGACGAGTATCGCGATTGCCAATCCGACGAGCATGAGCACGACGGCGGCGCCGATGCCGACCCGGAGGCGCGAACGGCGCACCACGAGAACGGGAGGTTCGGTCACCCGGGAAGGCTACGGGCGCTTCGTGCTCGCACTCCCGACGGAGCTGTCGATTGGGGACAGCGCTTCCCTTGATCACCGGGCGAGGGAGGAGACGTCGCTACGTGGCCGACTCAGTTGTCGTGGATTACTCCAGCGAGGCTGCCCAACCGGGGCGATCGATCAGGCAAAACGGATGCCCGGAAGGGTCGAAGAAGACGCTATCGGTCGAGCGGGCTTTTCGTCCGCCCAGTTGTTCGACGGCTGCGGCTGCGGCGACCGGATCATCGACCATTATGTCGAGGTGCATCTGCTGCGGAACGTCTGGATCGGGCCATGTCGGCGCCAGGTTTCCGGGAGCCAGCTGAAAGGCCAGGCCCGAGGATGTCTGGTTCTCGGCCACCACGACCCAGTGCTCTGAGCTGTAGGTGACCGGCAGGTCAAGCAACTGCGAATAGAAGTGCGCGAGACCGGCCGGGTCCGCGGTATCGATGACGATGTGGTGCACTCGACCAAGCATCACCCCACTGTGGCATCCGACGCCCTCATCGGGCAATGGCCGGAGCCCTCACGCCTGCTGGAACTCGACGCGATTACCGAACGGGTCCTGAGTGTGGAATCGACGAATCCCGGGGATCTCACCGTCCGCGCGGCCACATTCGTACCCCGCCGCCGTCAGCGTGCTCTCCAACCCGTCGAGGTCGCTGGTGATCAATGCCGGGTGGGCCTTCTTCGCGGGGGTGAAGGGCTGCTCGACACCCAGGTGGATGACCGCGCTTCCGGACGCGAACCAGCAACCGCCGCGCGCGGCCAACGCCTTTGGCTTCGGCAACTCCTCCATCCCGAGAAGCCGCCCGTAGAACTGTTTCGCAGCAGGTTCGCCGCCCTGCGGTATCGCCAGCTGAACGTGGTCGAGTGAAGTGATCATGTCAAGGAAGCCATTCAGCCCAACAGTCGGAGCGCCTCGACGCTCGAGGGAACGTCGGACGGATCGAGTCGTCTCAGTAGCTCGTGCCAGCTCGCATCACTGTCGATCGACCTCCGGAGCAGACCGAGCCCTCGCTCTGGCATACCCGCGCTGATCAGACCCAATCCAGCCCAGAACCGGAGTTCATCGTTGTCGGGGGCGATGTCATTGGCTGCGACATAACGAGTGGCGGCGGCGCTGAAATCTCCCCGGGCGACGAGGTCGTCACCGTCATCCGCCAATCGGTAGGCGCCACCGAGCGTGACAAGGCGCCGCAGCTCGATCAACGGGCTGGGATGATCCTCGACCCGGAGGTCGACGATCGTGTCGGCGGGAGTTCCGGCTGCCGGCACGACGAGGATGGCAGCCGACTGCTGACCGCGCAGATCCCCACCGGCACCCTGGGCCGCGTCGAGGGCTGCGAGCAGTCGTGACGACAACGAACCGTCGGCCTGCTCGTACGCCCGTGCCATCGTCGCCCAGACGGTGTCGTTGCGCATCATGTTCGCCTGACACGTGTAGCCGTCACCGCTGTACTGCCCAGCTTCGCCCATGCAAGCGGACCCGGTGAACGCGACAGCGCCGCCGCTGGTGTCGACGATCGCAAACTGGCGATGGTCGATCGCCGCATCGCCTTCGCGAAGGGCGATGGATGCCTCGGCGGCAGTCATCCCGTCGCGCAGCAGTTCGAGGCCTCGATGCTTGAAACTCAGATTGGGGCTCGCCTGGGTTGCGATGGCTCCGACACCGGCCAGCCCCGCCACCACGACCGACCCGACCGAGAACCAGTGGGACTGGACAGCGACCCCCAGCTCACCTGTTGCCGGGTCCCGTGCGACGATGGAGTAGGTCATGATCCCAGTATGCCAAGCTGCGGCAAGGGTGCCGCCACGATCAGGACCATGGTCCGTCTCCCCATACCCAACGGCCCCTTCTCAGCTGCCCCGCCCGCGGAACGTGACGATCGGGCTGACCTCGCTCCATCCGAGGGTTCGGTAGAGATGCTGCCCCTCCGTCGAGGCCATCAGTATTCCCGTCTCCGCCTTCCGTTCGGCAGCCCACGACGTGAGCCCGGCCATGATGAGGCTTCCGAGACCGCGACGTCGGAAGCGCGGCTCTGCTCCGATTCGGTCGAAGACGACGTCGGAACCGTGCACTGCCGCCTGCCCTCGTGCCGCAATCTCGCCATCCTGCTCGATGCGAACCCGCGCACGAGCACCGTCGTGTTCGAGGATGATCAGGTCAGGCGTCGTGGCGTCCGCGATCGAGACGGTCATCATCTTTCCGCGTGCGTCAGCGGCTCCAGGATGGCGAGCGCCTCACGAGCGCCTTCTCCGATCTCACCGACGATGGTCAGCCACACGTCGGGCCGCAGCGCGGCCTGAGCCACGAATTGGCCGACCTCCTCCGCTGACGGGAAGGCGATGACGTACTCGACCGAGCGGGTCTCCGCCGCCACCTCGATACGCCATCCGCCGCCGAACCGTTCTTCGGTTGTGCCACGGGAGATATTCCACCCGGCCACCCATCGGTCTACCAGTTCAGTCACCTGCTCCATGTTCGGACCCTAGCCGAGATCCAGCCGGGGGCCCTCTGGTCGAGAGGCACCGCCGGGAGCGCGGATCTAGCATTGGGGCGTGACAAGTCCCTCAGCACAGCGACTCCCGACCATCCTCGATCTTCGCGGGCGCACTGCTCTCGTCAGCGGCGCCGGTAGCGCGACCGGAATAGGGATGGCGACGGCCCTCGCCCTCGGGCAACTCGGCGCAATCGTCGCCATCACCTCCACCACCGACCGTATTCACGACCGGGTGGACGAGCTTCGCCTCGAGGGCATCGACGCGTCAGGCTTCGTGGCCCGATTGGACAGCGAGGATGGCGTGTCGCAGTTGCAATCGGAGTTGAGCGAAGCATCCATCGAGCCCGCCATCCTGGTCAACAATGCCGGCATGGTCAGTGTCTCCGGCGGGGAGATGACCTCTGGAGAGGTGACGTCGAGCCTCGCGGACTGGAGGCGTGGCCTTGAGGTGAACCTGACGAGCGCCTTCCTGCTCACGAGAGCGCTGATTCCCGCGATGCGCGCCGAGGGATGGGGCCGGATCGTGAACGTGTCGAGCGTGACCGGACCCGTGATGGCGTCCCGCTCCGACGTCGCCTACGCCGCAGCGAAAGCCGGTCTGCTCGGTCTCACCAGAGCCCTCGCGGTCGATGAGGCGTCGAGGGGGATCACCGCCAACGCGGTCGCTCCGGGCTGGATCGCAACCGGGTCTCAACTCCAATCCGAGGCGAGCGAAGGAGCGCGCGTGCCGATGGCCCGGAGCGGTACCGCCGTCGAGGTGGCCTCGGCGATCGCGTGGCTGGCTTCGCCGGGTGCTTCGTACGTCACGGGACAGCTGATCGTGATCGATGGCGGCAACTCCGTGGGCGAACAGCGACTCTGACCTACTCCCGCGCACCCTCGAAGACACTTCCGCCTACGTGACCACCGCCGGCGAATCGACGTCGACGAGACCCGTCTCGACCTGCGGACCTTCATGCCCGACACCCTCCTCGTCGAGGTCGGTCGCCGCGCGCTCGAACTGGGAGTTGTAGAGCCGCCAATAGGCGCCCTCGAGTGTGATCAGCTCTGCGTGCGTACCCTGCTCGACGATGTCACCCTGCTCCATCACGAGAATGAGGTCGGCATCGCGGATGGTGGACAGCCG
>JANYGT010000114.1 GCA_025362355.1 Lacisediminihabitans sp.
GATGCCCTGGATGCCGGCGCCGACGACTATGTCACCAAGCCGTTCGCGATCGATGAGCTGCTGGCGCGCATCCGGGCACTCAGCCGCCGCACCGCAGCGGAACCGGATGAGCCGGTCTCCGTGTTCGCGGACGTCTCGGTCGATCTCTCCGCGCATACGGTCACGAAGGCCGGCGCGGTCGTCAAGCTGACTCCGACGGAGTGGCGGATTCTCGAGGTGCTCGTTCGCAATCCGAGACGGCTGGTCACGAAGACCTTCCTGCTGACATCGGTGTGGGGTCCGGGATACGAGAAAGAGGACGGATATCTGCGCCTCTACCTTGCACAGTTGCGCAAGAAGCTCGAACCGGAGCCGTCCCGTCCGCGGTTTCTGCTGACGGAGGCAGGGATGGGCTACCGCTTCTCGCCCGAGTAGCGCGGTAGTTCGTGATGACCCGCACGAACCCCGGGTGCCCCCCGATCCATCCTGCCCGCTCCGAAAACGCAGTAGATTTGCGGCATTTCGAGCAAAAGGTGCCGTTCTTGCTCAGAATCCCGAGAAACTCCTGCGTTTCAGGAGACGGCGCGAGGGAACGAGACGGGAGGTCTGCCGGGGGTCGGATCCGCGACCACGCAGCCAACGCGAGGAGACGCGCAGCAACGCGAGGGCGCAGCCGACGCGAGCGAATGGGCCGGCTGCTACGCCGGGTTCTGTCCCGGTGCCACTTCTCGCGAAGGAAGCACCATCGACGGCCATCTATCTACGATGTACGTTGCCGCACACCTCTAGCGGTCTACCCGGAAACTGGACGAGCCGCCCGTGACGCTTCCTGTTCGACCTTGCTCCGGGCGAGGTTTACCCAGCCGACCCGTTCACACGGGCCGCTGGTGGTCTCTTACACCACCGTTTCACCCTTACCGTCCGAGCCGAAGCCCGGATGGCGGTCTGCTTTCTGTTGCACTTTCTCGCGGGTTACCCCGGGTGGGTGTTACCCACCGCCCTGCTCTGTGGAGCCCGGACGTTCCTCGGTGCGCCTCTCATCGAAGCACAACGCGACCGTCTTGCCGACCCATTCGCCTGCCAGCCTAGCGCGATGACGCTCCGATGCCCGCCAGTGAATTCTCACGATGCGTGTGGGCGCCTCATCGGAATTACATAGATTGCCGCGACAACATTCAGGCATGACGCGAGTGGAGCAGGCCGGTGTGGCGGCAGACCGTCGCAGCGATTCGGCCACGCTCACAACCGGAGCACGGATGCCGGGCGTCGCACAGCGCACCGTCGACTACGCCCGCAACTATCGCCGCCGCGCACTCCGCTCCACCCTGCTGGTTGCGGCAGTGTGGACAACCGGCGGCGTGGCGGCCATCCTCTTCCTCACCTCGGCGGGCACCGCACCCTTCGGAACGGTGGGCGCCGCCGTGTCGAGCCTCGGCATCATCGCCGGTCTCGTCGGAACCGATTTCATCCTCGTCATGATCGTGCTCGCCGCACGCGTGCCACTCATCGACCGCACCATCGGACACGATCGGGCCATCGCCGTGCACCGATCGCTCGGTAAGCCAGCGCTCTACCTCCTGCTGGGCCACGGAGCTCTGCTCCTGATCGGCTACGGCCTCGAGCAGGGGTTCTTGCCGTTCGCGGAACTCGGACCGATGCTCGCGACCCCGAACATGCCGCTCGCGTTCATCGCGCTCGGGCTGATGATCGTGGTCGTCGTGACTTCGCTTGTGGCGGTGCGGCGTCACTTCAGCTACGAGGGCTGGCACGTCATCCACCTCCTCAGTTATGTGGCCGTCGCCTTCGCGATCCCGCACCAGCTGAGTCTCGGCGGAGTGCTCGCGAACGGCACGCTCCCCCGCGTCTACTGGATAACGCTCTACGTTCTCGCCTTCGGATCGATCGCGACCTACCGTGTCATCGAGCCGGTCGTGTCGACGTTTCGCCATCGCATCCGGGTGGACCAAGTCGAGACGATCGCCGAGGGAGTCGTGTCGATCCACCTCTCGGGGCGCGCACTGACCAGCCTCGGGGCCGTCGGTGGCCAGTTCTTCGTCTGGCGATTCTGGACCGGATCGACGTGGTGGCACTCGCACCCGGTCTCGCTGTCATCCGTACCGACCGACGGGACCGCCCGCATCACCCTTCGCGACCTCGGTGACGGAAGCAGGCGCATCCTGTCGATCCCCTCCGGAACGTTCGTGAGCATCGAGGGCCCATACGGACTGTTCACCCCGGCCGCGAGGACGGCGCCGAAAATCGCGATCATCGCAGCCGGGATCGGGATCACCCCGGCGCGCGCACTGCTCGAGGAGTCGCGTCTCTCCCCCGGCGAGGCGACCGTTCTGCTGAGAACGTCGATGGACGACCGGTATCTCTGGGACGAGGTAGCGACGATAGCGAAAGCGAAGGGAGCGAAGTTCTATACGATGACGGGGCCGCGAGCGACCTCCGGTGCGCGGTGGATGCCGCAACGGGATGCCGAACGTGGCGTCAGCCTCCGGAGCGTCTTCCCCGATCTCCTCGACTCCGACCTCTACGTGTGCGGGCCACCGGCCTGGCTGGAACTCATCGAGGCCGAAGCGGTCGCAGCCGGGCTCCCCGCCCATCGACTGCACAGCGAGAGGTTCGACTGGTGAATACACGACAAGCGCTCACGGGTATCTTCGCGACCGCCACGGTGATCATCGTCGGCTGGCAGGTCGGAGCCGTCGCACTCGGCCAGGGTGCAGCCTCGTCGACGTCTTCCACCGCGACGACGACGTCCAATCCCGCGTCGGGTCTGAAGTCCGGCACCTACACAGGGTCGAACGAGCAGACACAGTTCGGCGACGTGCAGGTGGAGATCACCGTGGCGAACGGCACCATCACCGATGTGAAGACGGTCGTGCTCACCGGAAATGAGGGGCGCTCCGACCAGATCAACAGCCAGGCGGCGCCTATCCTGCGGTCGGAGGTATTGTCGTCTCAGTCGGCGAACGTCGCGAGCGTCAGCGGTGCGACCTACACGAGCGATGCCTACCTGACGTCCCTCCAATCCGCACTCGACAAGGCGAAAGGCTGACCGTGCGACACGTCTTCGACTCCATGGGAACCACGATTTCGGTGGAGTTGGACGGGACCGCGGATGACGCCGCCCGGGTCGAGCAGATCTTCCACGGGTTCGACCGCCGCTTCAGCCTGTATCGCGACGACTCGGAACTGAGCCGGATCGCCGCGGGCCGACTCGACCTCGTCGACTCGAGTGACGCTCTCCGCGAGGCCTACGCACTCGCCCTCGAATGGAGGACCGCGACCGGGGGTGTCTTCACGCCCCACCGGCCGGATGGCGTGATCGACCTGAACGGGGTCGTCAAGGCACTGGCGATCGAGCGCTCCGGACAGTCACTCGGGTCGGACTGGATCGTGAACGCTGGCGGTGACATCCTGATCTCCGGAGCCGACCGGGTCGTCGGCATTGCCGACCCGGTCGACCGCGCCGCGCTCCTCTGCTCCATCGTGCTCACCGGCCGGCGTCGGGCGATGGCCACCTCGGGCAGCGCCGAGCGCGGCGACCATATCTGGGGCCGCTCTCCTGAGTTCGCCCAGGCGACGGTGGTCGCGGACGACATCATCACCGCCGACGTGCTCGCGACGGCGATCATCGCGGGCGGCTCGGCGACCCTCGACGACGTGACGGCACAGTTCGACGTCGATGTGTTGACCGTCGATCGTGACGGGCAGCTTCGCGCGACTCCGGGCATCCGTACAGCGCTCGCCACCGGGCAGCCGGACTCCGAACAGGCGGAAGCCTAGCGGCCGAAGTCCTCCTGGAGGTCCATCGAGCGGTTGGCGACCCTGTCGGCCCGGGCGTTCTGAAGGCGGGGAACCCACTCGAACCTCACCGGCGTGCCGATAAGGAGCCCGCGCGCCTCGGCCGCGAGTTCGGCCATGTCGGGGTGCTTGATCTTCCAGCGTCCCGACATCTGTTCGACGACAAGTTTGGAATCCATGCGCACGTGCAGCTCCGCGTCAGGGTCGATGAACAGAGCCTTCCGGATACCCTCGACAAGGGCCGTGTATTCGGCGACGTTGTTGGTCGCATGACCGAGGAACCGTCCGACCTCCGCGAGGATCTCGCCGGTCGATGCATCGATGACGACCGAGCCGCTCGCCGCGATGCCGGGATTGCCTCGCGAGCCACCATCGGCCTCGATGATCAGCAGGCGTGCCATCAGAGACCCGACTCGTTCGTCCGCACCAGGATCGCGCTGCTGTCCGGGCAGAGCAGCACGTCGTCTGCGGCTGCCGCCCTGATGACCTGCATGTCGTTCTCGTTCAGCCGCACCCCACTGGCACTCGACACACCGCCTCGAAGCAGTGATGCTCCGAGGCCATAGCGATCGCGCTGGCGTTCGTACAGAGCGAGGAGGTCGGGCGGCAGTTTCGCGGCGATCGTCGCCCGGTTCGCTGCCGCATGCGTCCGCTCGCTCGTGAGCACGCCGAGAGCCGCGTCGCGGTCGGACTCGGATGTCGCGATCTTCCCCTCGACGCCGGCGATCGCCGCCGCGAGCCGCCCCGCGTTCGATTCGAGACCCTCGAGGCGCTCCATGACACTGAGTTCGATTTCCTCGAGATCGAACTGCCGCTTTCGGAGGCCCGCGAGTTCACTCTCGAGACCGGCGACATCCTTCACCGACGACGATCCCTGGAGACGGTCGGTATCGCGACGGATTCGCGCTTCGACGACGGCGACATCCGACTCGATCCGCCCGAGCTCGAGCTTCGCGTCTTCTACCGCGCCCATCGCAGCGAGCTGTTCGACGCGAAGGGCACCGACTTCACTGGCGAGACCGACCAGCACGGCGATCTCCGGCGACGTCTTCGCCCGATGGTCGAGCTGAGTGAGGCGGGTGTCGATGGCCTGCAGTTCGAGGAGGTGTTCCTGGTCGTCCGGACTTGCTTTCAATGCCATGTGGTCTCACGAGTCTGTGTTGTGGTGGTCTGCTTGGCTGGGGGTGGCGAACTGCGCACCTACTGCACGATCGTGAAATCCCACGGGTCTGTGCGGAGGTCGCTCACCGTCACGGTGATCGACGGGAGTTGCGCCCGAAGCTCCTCGGCCGCCGTGTCGAGCCACAGCCATTCGCTCGCCCAGTGGGAGACGTCGATGAGCGCCGGGCCACCGACGAGGCGCGCGTCCTCCCGAAAGGCGGAGGCCGGATGGAAGCGGAGATCAGAGGTGATGTAGACGTCGGCGCCGAGCACCGCCGGCTCTGCGAGGAACGCATCGCCGGCCCCACCGCAGAGAGCGACCGTCTCGATCCGACGGTCGAACTCACCAGAGACCCGGATGCCGGATGCCGTCGCCGGCAGCAGGTCGCCGAGCTGACGTGCGAGCCTGCCGAGCGTCGTCGGCTCGGCCAGCCTGCCGACCCGGCCGGTTCCGCGATGCGGCGAGTCGCCGACGACGATCGGCATCGCTTCGACGAGACCGATCCGGTAGGCGAGTTCGGCCGACGTGCCGGTCTCGACGGTGTCGGCGTTGGTGTGCGCGGAGACGAGCGCGCATCCGCCGCGGATGAGCCTCGCGAGCACCGCCCCCTTGAACCCGTCCTCGGCGATCGTCGTGACGCCCCGGAGAAGGAGGGGATGGTGCACCAGTAGCAGTTCGGCCCCGAGGGCGATCGCTTCGTCCGCGACATCCGGAACAGCGTCGACAGCGAGGTGGACCGAGCTGACAGTGGAGGTCGGATCCCCGCAGAGCAGTCCCGCAGCATCCCACTGCTCCGCCCCCGACATGGGCCAGAGTCGTTCGATGGCAGAACAGATGTCGGCGACGGTGGTTGGCATGGGCCCAAGTCTAGTTTCGTGGATGTCGATGGTCGGTCGAAGAACGCGGGCGATCAGCCGGTCGGGGGGTCGAACCGCCGCTCTTCGCCGGCCACGGGAGGCGGGAATCGAAGCGGATCCTGTGCGTCGCCGAGGGGCGTCGGCTTCGCCGGTTCGACGAGGTCGTACACGATGGGTGGCGTGCTCACAGCTGCAGAGGGCGCAGCCCTGGCGGGCACGAACGTCGACCGGAATCCGTCCCGCGCTCCCGGCACGATCACCGGTCGGCCGGAGGGTGCCGGCAGGCCGGACAACTGTTCCCGCAGAGGCGGCCAGAGGTCCTCGGCCGGCTGATTCTGTGCGGGCACGGCATTCTCCATCGGCTGCTCGACCGAAGGGGCTGCGCGCGAAGGCAGGAGCCGCGACAGTTCCTCGGCGAGGGCAGCGGCGAGTTCGTCGTCGTCCCACACTTCTGCCATGCCCAAATAATAGGGGCTCAGACGGAGTCGTCATCGTCGACGGCGCCGGGTCTAGGAGCGCTTTTTAGCCCTTGTCCTGTTGTTTTCGACGCTCTTCCGCAGGGCATCCATCAAGTCAAGCACCTCGCCGCCAGCCTCCGCCGGCTCGGGTTCTTCCCCGAATGTCGCCGCCGTGTCGACCGCGTCGCCCTCGGCGAGCTTCGCATCGATCAGCTTCCGGAGCTCCAGCTGGTAGTCGTCGGTGAACTTCTCCGGACTGAAGTCCGACGCGAAGCTGTCGACGAGCGCGCTCGACATCTCCAATTCCTTCGCCGTGACTCGCGTCGGTTCCGTGAGCGAGGGGAACGCGGCCTCTCGAACTTCGTCATCCCAGAGAAGTGACTGGAGCATGAGGACGTCGCCGTGTACGCGGAGCGCCCCGAGGCGCGTCTTCTGCCGAAGGGCGAAGTGCACGATCGCCGTCCGATCCGTGGCCATGAGGGTCTTTCGAAGCAACGCATAGGCCTTCGGGGACTTCGAGTCCGGCTCGAGGAAATAGCTTCGGTCGAAGGTGATCGGATCGAGTTGGTCGCTCGGAACGAACTCGACGACCTCGATCTCCCGGCTCTTCTCCGCCGGAAGTGCGGAGATGTCCTCCTCGGTCAGTACCACGGTGTGGTCGCCATCGTCGTAGGCCTTGTCGATGTGATCGAAGGCGACGATCTTTCCGCAGATCTCACACCGACGCTGGTACTTGATGCGGCCACCATCCTTGTCGTGCACCTGGTGGAGGGGCACATCGTGATCCTCGGTCGCGCTGTAGACCTTCACAGGCACGTTGACGAGGCCGAAGGTGATTGCGCCGGTCCAGATTGCCCTCATGAACACATTGGATACCGGTTATCCGGGCGGCACAACCTCTTGTCTGCATCCCCTGGCGGCGTACGGTGGAGCCCATGTCGGCGAGTTCGAAGAACGGCACGGAGAAGGTGATCGTCGATGGTCGCCGACTCACCCTGACCAATCTCGACAAAGTGATGTATCCGTCATCCGGCACGACGAAACGGGATGTCCTCGCCTACTACGCAGAAATCGCCCCGTTCCTCATCGCACACACGGTCGATCGCCCCGCCACGCGCAAACGCTGGGTCGATGGGGTCGGCACTCCCGCGCATCCCGGGGAGATGTTCTTCCAGAAGAACCTCGACGATTCGACGCCGTCCTGGGTGAAACGCCGTGCGATCGAACATCGGGATCACAGCAGCGAGTATCCGCTCGTGAACGACCGAGCGACGCTGACCTGGCTCGCGCAGACGGCGGCTCTCGAACTGCACGTGCCGCAGTGGAGGTTCGGGCGAACCGGTACTCGCCGCAATCCCGACCGGCTCCTGCTCGACCTCGACCCCGGGGAGGGCGCGGGACTTCTCGAGTGCGCCGAAGTCGCGCGCTACGCCCGTGACATTCTCGGTGGCATGGGGCTCGAGGCTCTTCCGGTGACGAGCGGGAGCAAGGGCATCCATCTCTACGCCGCGCTTGATGGGCGACAGGGCCCCGACGAGGTGTCTGCCGTCGCCCATGCGTTGGCGAGGGCGCTCGAAGCCGACCACCCCGACCTCGTCGTGAGCGACATGAAGAAAAGCATCCGTGCCGGGAAGGTACTGGTCGACTGGAGTCAGAACAACGGTTCGAAGACGACGATCGCGCCATACTCTCTTCGCGGTCGATTCGAACCGACCGTCGCGGCACCGAGGACCTGGCGGGAACTCGCCTCGAAGTCGCTGTCGCAGCTCGACTATCGGGAGGTTCTCCGTCGGGTCGCGCGTCGCGGCGACCCCCTTGCTGCGCTCGGGCCCGAATCGATCGCCGAACGCCCGGAAAGTCACGAGGGCGACCATCACTCGCCCGATCGTCTGGCGGACTACCGAAGCAAACGATCGGCGGAAAAGACGCCGGAGCCGGTTCCCCAGGAACGTGCCGCGACGTCGGAAGGCCGCTCGTTCGTCATCCAGGAACATCACGCGCGCCGCCTCCACTTCGATTTCCGGCTCGAGCACGACGGCGTGCTCGTCAGCTGGGCGCTTCCGAAAGGCGTGCCGACCGAACCGAAGAAGAATCATCTCGCCGTGCAGACAGAGGATCATCCGCTGGAATACGGGTCGTTCGAGGGAACGATCCCCGCCGGTCAGTACGGCGGCGGTGAGGTGAGGATCTGGGATGCCGGACATTACGAACTCGAGAAGTGGCGCGACGGCGAGGAGATCATCGCGACGCTCACCGGAGGGAAGGGCGGCGGGCTCGGATCGCCGCGAAGACTGGCGCTCATCCACACCGGAGACCGCAACTGGCTCATCCATCTCATGAAAGAGACCACCGCGGATACCGGCCGCTGATCGACCGTCGAGTGACGAGACCACCCCTCCGGGTGTACTTTCCTCTTCGAGAAGATTTGTAAGATTGTCTGGGCGTCACAGAGGAGTAACGCTCACCTAACACCCGGGAGCCACGCCTCTCGCTGACAGCCCTAGGAGTCGACGTGGGAAAGCTTCTGTACGGCCCGACGATCGAGGTCATCTTCGACGATCGCGTGCTCGCACACCTTCAACTCGTCATCGGCCTCAAATTGCGCCGTGGCGAAAGCTTCTTCTTCTCGTGGCGCGACGAGCAGAGTGTCGGAGACGGACGAAGCGTCATCTGGCTTGACCCGTCGATCCCGCTAGTCTTCCGCTACAACGGCGGACGGATGCCGAAGATCAACCGCGAATGGCTCGAGACGATGACCGCATCGTCCAACAGCGCTCAGGGGCTGCAACTCACCGATGAGGTCGGCGCGCTCGGCAAGACGACGGAGGAATAGCCGGTGACTCGCATTCCCGATGCGCACGCAACGGCAGATGTATCGGCCACTCCCCCGGAGTCCACCGATGATCTGGTCTTCGGCGATGCAGTCGCCGAGAGCGAGGACGTCACCCCCGACGAGTGAGGCTTCTCAGGCCAGGTACGAATGCAGTTCTTCGCTGCGGAGCCGCTTGAGACTGCGGGTCTCGAGTTGGCGGACGCGCTCCCGGGTGATCCCGTAGAGCTCACCCACCTCGTCAAGAGTCATCGCCTGCCGGCCGTCGAGGCCGAAGCGAAGTCGGATAACCGTCGCATCCCTCTGAGGGAGGGCATCGAGCCGACGGGTGATGTCCTCATGGCGGAAGTCGAGTTCGACGGCCTCGAACGGCTCGGCGCTGTTGGCGTCCTCGATCAGGTCACCGAGTTCGGCCGTGCCGTCTTCACCGACCGGTAGGCCGAGCGACACCGTGTCGTGCTCGGTGCGCTGCAGCTTGAGCACTTCCTCCGTGCTGATCTGTGCGGCGTCCGCGAGTTCGAGCAGCGTGGGAACCCGACCGAGCTCACCACCGAGGTCGCGGCGGATGCGGTCGAGCTTCTCGATCTTCTCGACGGTGTGGACCGGAATCCGGATGAGCCGGCTCGCGTCGGCGATCCCGCGAAGGATCGACTGCCGGATCCACCACGTCGCGTAGGTCGAGAACTTGTTGCCGATCATGTAGTCGAACTTCTCGACCGCTCGGACCAGGCCGAGGTTGCCCTCCTGGATGACGTCCATGATCGGCAGCCCGCGCCCCGCGTAACGCTTGGCGATACTGACGACGAGGCGCAGATTCGCGTGGACGAAATGCTCGTAAGCCGAGGCACCATCACGTTTGAGGTAGGTGAGCTCTCGCTTCTCCTTGCCACTCAGTTCCGCTGATCCGGCGAGGCGCTCCCCGGCGAGTACACCGATCTCGATGCGATGAGCCAGCTGGACCTCCTCCTCGGCGGTGAGCAGGCGTGCACGCCCGATGCGCTGGAGATAGTCACGAAGCGGATCGACGGAGACCTCCGCAGAGCGCCTCCCGCTTGCGGAGAAACGCTCGGTGTAGTCGTTAGCCGCGATAGTCATGAGACCCCCAAAATTGGTTACATCCGCTGGTATTGACCAGCGTAAGTGACAGGACTAGGGGGTCGGCAGGGGCTTGACAAAGGCAGCGGCGTGACCTAAAAGTTATGCGTCCGGAGCCCCTCATGCGGTGCTGCTCGCGTGCCCGACACGTGCCGCCGAGATCCTCGTCACCGAGTAGGGAGTCTCCTTTGTGATGAGCACCATGTCGACGCCGTTGGAGTGCCGGAGCACGACGAGCTCCGGGTCGCCGACCGCCACGATGCGCTCGGCCTGACGGCGGAATATCCGCGCCATCTCGGCGGTCGCCGTGAAGTCGCGTCCGCCGTGGGTGATCACCCAATTCTCAGCGCGCACCATTCAGCACCCCGCTCGGGGCCTCGGCGAAGAATTGCACGGATGCCATCCAGGTATCGAAGAACAGGTCCCGGTCGGGTGCGCCGAGGTCGAGAACCTCGAAAGTGGCCCCCCGACGCTGGATGAAACCGAGAACCTTGCCCGGTGACCGGTTGCTCAAACGTCCATCGGCGACACGCCATTCGTGATTGGAGATGCCGCTCACCTGCAGCTCTTCCACGGGGCAGTGATTGTGGTTGTTGTTCATCGTCGAACCTCCCGGATACGAACCCACCGACGCGTGGACCATGGCTACGGCACATCGGCTCCAGCAGCGCGTCGGTTCTGAATCAACGCTAAACGACAGTCAAAACACGCATAAGGGATTGACTTGCCAGGGAAACCGTCGCGTGAATCACACCGGCTGAGGACCCTTTGGGGTGAGTCGAAAGACGACCATTTTCACCGTGAACAACTGGCGTATCTCGCCGTCGCTCGTCTTCGTCTCGCTTCGAAGAGTGACGATGCCCCTGTCTGGTCGACTTCTCGACGGAACGATCGACTCGATCACGGACTCCACATGCAGCGTGTCGCCCGGCCTGGTTGCCGTCGGCCACGAGAGGTCTCCCCCCGCACCGATGAGGCCATCCGCGAGAGGTAGTCCGCTTCGAACGAGCAGACCCATCGTGATCGCGGCGGTATGCCAGCCGCTCGCAGCCAGCCCGCCGAAGAATGTCTCCTTCGCCGCCTCGGCGTCGAGATGGAAGACCTGGGGGTCGTAGTCGGCGGCGAAAGAGACGATCTCTTCAGCAGTGACGGCGCGTTCCCCCGTGATGAAGGTATCGCCGACGGTGAGATCGTCGAGGTACAGCGGGGTCCGGTCTGAATGCATGATGCTCCTCTTCCGTCGGGCTCAGTAATTCTGCGCCAGTCGGGGCTACATTGCGATGATATGAAAGCTGCACAGATCACACGCCTCGACGGACCAGATGCGCTCGAGATAGTGGATGTCCCCCTCCCTACAGCCGGCCCGCGCGACATCCTCATCAGTGTGCGAGCTGCCGGAGTCTCATTCCCGGAGCTTCTGCAAACCCGTGGCCAGTACCAGGACAAGCCGCCGTTGCCCTACGTTCCGGGGGCCGAGGTCGCCGGTGAGGTCGTCACGGCTCCGGAAGGATCGGGCTTCGCCCCCGGCGATCGAGTCGCTGCGTTCACCATCCGTGGCGGATTCGCCGAGCAGGCGATCGCGGATGCCGGCCTCACCTTCCACCTGCCCGCGAATCTGACTTTCGAGCAGGGTGCGGCACTCGGACTCAACTATCTGACCGCGTATTTCGCTCTCGTCGAGCGCGGTCGGCTCGCCCAAGGAGAATCCGTTCTCGTTCACGGCGCCGCGGGTGGCGTCGGAACGGCCGCGATCCAGATCGCCAAGGCATTCGGTGCGGGAAAGGTCATCGGAGTCGTCTCGAGTGAGGCGAAAGGGGCGATCGCGTTGGCATCGGGAGCGGACGAGTTCGTGCTCGCCGACGGGTTCAGGGCGGCTGTCAGCGCCTCGGGCAAAGTAGACATCGTGGTCGACCCGGTCGGTGGTGATCGGTTCACCGATTCGCTCCGCTGCCTCAGAGACGATGGCCGTCTGCTCGTGATCGGTTTCACCGCCGGCGAGATTCCGACCGTTCAGGTCAACCGTCTCCTGTTGAACAACGTCTCGGTCGTCGGAGTCGGCTGGGGTGCGTACATCGCCACACGCCCCGGCTACGCCGCGAAACAGTGGTCGGCGATCCTGCCGCACCTCGAGAGTGGCGCCCTCCGTCCCGTCGTCGGGTCAATCCACTCGCTCGAGGATGCGGCATCCGCTCTCATCGAACTCGACGAGCGTCGTGCCACCGGCAAGGTCGTGCTCTCGCTGACGAAAGGAAGCGGGAAGTGACGGGTGAGAGCGCGCCGGCGGCATCGGACGGGGGTGCCCGGGACGAGGTCGAACGCGATCGTTTCGTCGGTGACGTCGACCTCACGCACTGGTATTCGCCGCTCGGACGTTCGCTCGCGCGCTTCGCGCGTTTCGTCGCCGGAAGACTCGGGCCTAACGCGAGCCTCATCATCACGCTCGCCGTGGGAATTGTCATCGCCTTCCTGCTCAGCTTCGCCGCGGCGCGTGTCTATGATTCGGTGACCGACCGGGATGGCGTCGCCGGTCTCGATCGACCACTGCTCGATCTCGCGCTGAGTCTCCGCTCGCCCGCACTCGACTCTGTCGTGACCGGCTTCACGAACATCGCCGGACCGATCGGGATGCCGATCATCGCCGTCGTCGCATTGTTGATCCTCGGGATCGCACGCCGTTCATGGACGCCCGTCATCCTCATCGCCGCATCCGGAATCGGTTCGCTTCTGATGACGATCGCCGGCAAAGACATCATCGGGCGCAATCGTCCTCCGCTCGTCGACGCCGTTCGTCCCTACGAATATTCGCCGTCTTTTCCGAGCGGCCACACCCTGAATGCGACCGTCATCGCGGGGATCGTCGCCTATCTGCTGATTCTGCGAATCCAGCGCGTGAGCGCCCGCATCATCGCTGTGGCGATCGCGGCCGTCTTCGCCCTGTCGATCGGGCTCAGCAGGGTCTTTCTCGGGCATCACTGGTTCACCGACGTGCTCGCCGGCTGGATTCTCGGGGCCGCATGGCTCGCTCTCGTCATCACGGCACATCGGCTTTATCTCACGACGCGAAAGGCCGCAGAGCGCGGTACTCTCGCTCTGAACGACGGGGCGGCCTGACCTTCGTCTTGCGGCTGCGCTGCGCTGCGCGGGATCCTCTTGAGGGGCTCTGGTATTCTCGGAGACTTGTTCGCCGGCCTCCATCCGACCCGTCCGCGCAGCACCCACCGCTTATGACCTTCACCTCTCGCCCGACAGAGCCCCGCCCTTCGGCGCCGCTCCGCCAACCGCGTCGACGGCGGGCGAGCAGGAGGCTTGCGGTCGGCGCGGCCCTGGCTTCGCTCGCGCTGATCGGCACGTTCGCGCTGGTGCCCCCGGCGCCACCGAACGCAGCCGCCCAGCTGGACGCGTACATCCGCAGCCATGCCCAGACCCTCCGCGTGTCGCAGGAAGCGGCAGCGACCGCCGTCACCCGTGATCGGTACGGCTTCGCGCCCGGCACCGCGTCCCTCGCCTCGAGCGGAAGCAACTTCGACTGGGCGAAGCTCGTCATGCTCGACGGCGGCTGGCCGACGAGCGACGCGAACATCACCGTCTTCACCCGCTGGATGCGCCAGGAGAACGGCGCCAATGACTGGTGGAATCGCAACAATCCGCTCAACAACGGACTCGGCTCCGGCGGCGGCGGGACCGGCACCTACGCGAACCTCGTGATCGCCGCTCAGAAGGTGGCCGAGAACCTGCACAGGAACCCCGGATTCGCGACGATCGCGGAGGCGTTCGCCGTCTCCGCCCCGACCAACATCACCGAGGCTGCGATCTGGGCGTCACCCTGGGCGAGCAGCCACTACGCGAACGGGACGCACTGGCACTACACCCCGGTGGAATCATTCACGGCTCCGGCAAGCGCCTGGGGCTGATTCGTCTCACGGCCTTGACCGGTCGACACCCTCGCACGATCCATTTCGAGGTCAAGAACCGGCGGGGCTCCCGACAAGTGGGTAGCTGAATCCTTTACCCTCAAGAACCCCGGTGACGGGGTTGTCGTCCTCGAACGCGTAGCAGAGAACTGCTCGGTCGCCGTTGTTCCAAGAGTCCTCAGTTGGATAGATTTCGCTGTAGTCGAGGTTGGTGCGGTCCAGCGGTGCGCCGACGAACTTTTCGAATAACGGCCTGCACAACGCATCCGCTGTCTTGCTCAAAGCCCAATCCCCCGGATAGTCGGTCACGTTCGGCGTTTTCACTATCACGAAGGCTTCGTCGTCATGCTGTTTGTCACAACTGACGGTGGGGACCGGGTCAGAGGACCCATCCAGTGCGTTGTCGCTGAAACAATCGCCGATCCTCAACTCTGTCGAACTGACGGTTTGAGAGCTTTGCGAACTGGATGAACCGAATGAATTTGAGGAGTCCCCCAAGCCTGCAAGAGAATTGGCAGTCGACACCACGAGCATCGACACAATCACAACGATGGTGATGATGCTCGCCAGCAAGCTGAAGTATCCGAGGACCAAGCCGAGTATCGCCAGCCCGAGACCGCGCTGCCCGGTGCGTTTGATTTGGCCAAAGGCGATATGGCCCAAAACGATGGAGGCTATCGAGCCAAGGCCTGCGACCGGCCACACGCAGACCGCGACGATGGCAAGCCGGTTCACGCGCATATCGGAGACAGGATGCGAGTCGGGTCGAGGCGGCTCCTGACCACCGACCGCGAGCGACGGACCACGTGGTTCCGGCTCGACTGGAGGTACCTCGGAAAAGGTCACAGCGCTGACCTGCCCGACGAGAGAGCCGACACAGCCGTGTCGGAGGGTGCGGAAAGATTTGTCATGGAAGGAGGGCTGCTTTCTGAACTGGACTCATCACGAACAAACGGAACGCCTCAGCCCCATTGCCGGCCCGCGACCCGACGCATCGGTGACGTCCCGTTGAGAGCTGTGCTTGCTCTTCATCCTGGGGCCAGTGGTTGTAGCTTAGGCGGCTATCAACTCGGGCAGCGGGGTCACCTCCTCAATAAAAGCACCGCGGTGGCTGGACGGAACAGAGGGGACTTCCGGGGACGTTGGGGGCGATCTGCACCGCCCATCAACAACGGAAGCCATCAATGACGCGGCGGGACGAGGCGCGTCGGCAACACCGGGATGACCACGGTGTGTGAACGGTGGGCCCTACCGGGCTCGAACCGATGACATCCACGGTGTAAACGTGGCGCTCTACCAACTGAGCTAAAGGCCCGCAACATCCGGCGACCGGACTGCGACGACCTTCACTTTACAGGCCAGCCGATCGTCTCGGACTCAGGCGTGCGTGAAATTCAATTCCTTGACCGCCTCGCGGTAGGCGCCGAGCGAGCGGGCCTCGCCGGGAGCGGTGATGAAGCTGGCGCGGATGATGCCGTGCGTGTCGATCAGGAAGGTCGCGCGGTTGGCGAACCCCTTCTCCTCGAGGAAGACCCCGTACTCCTTGGCGACGGCTCCGTGCGGCCAGAAATCAGCGAGCAGGTTGAAGTCGTAGCCCTCGGCCTCGGCGAATGCGCGCTGGGTTGCCTTGGAGTCGACCGAGATGCCGAGCAGCTCGATGCTCTGGTCGGCGAACACCGAGAGATTGTCCCGGAGGTCGCAGAGTTCGGTGGTGCAGGTGCTCGAGAATGCGAGCGGGAAGAAGACGAGCGCGACGGGCTTCTTGTTGCGGAATTCGCTCAGGCGGATGTGCTCGCCGAACTGGTTGGGCAAATCGAAGTCGGGTGCCTGGGTGTCGTTCTCCAGAGCCATGGTCAGATCCTTATCTCCGGATGCGGTGAACTTCCGGTAAACACAAATCGCCATGCTACGCCTCGCACCGCGGAAGTCGGCCGATCCTGACGGATTCCGAATGCTCAGGGCGCGCCGACCGTGATGCTGTGGGCGAACATCCGCTCCGTTCCGGGCTCGAGAACGAACTGGCCGGGCTTCGAATCGTATTCACCGGTGAAGCCGTCGGGCGCCGTCATCCCGAACCAGGGCTCGATGCAGACGAACTCCCCCGGTACCTTGGACCAGACCCCGAGCAGCGGGAAATCTGCGAAGTCCACGGTGATGGATGGTGCTCCCGGTGCCGAATAGCGCACCGACCTGCTCGTCAGGTGGTCGAAGATCACGGCGTCTTCGACGAACAGCGAATCGTCGAGCGAGAGAATCGACCCGACCACGGGAGTGGGACGCGGATCCGGCGAGAGCAACCCGTCGACGATGCGGCGGATCGGCGCCGGCTCCTCCACCGGGAACTCGAGGGTGTGCGCCTCGCGCGAGATCCCGGGCGCAAGCGGCCACGCGAAGGCCGGATGCTCCCCGAGCGACGCCGAGAAGCGTTCGGTCCCGGTGTTGCTGACGGTGGTGATCACGGCAAGCGTCGCGCCGGTCAGCGCGAAGCGGATCTGCAGCCGAAATGGGAAAGGGAAGTGGATGCGCGTCTCCGCATCGTCCACGAGGGTGAAGACGGCCGCGTGCTCCCCCTCCATCACGACCGCGAACCGGTGATCCCGCGCGAAGCCGTGCTGGCCGATCGGATAGCCGATGCCGTCGTGAATCAGCTGGTCGCCCGGCATCCGTCCGACGATCGGGAACAGTACCGGTGCATGACGCCTCCACGCTGGTCCGGCCTGCCAGAGAAGCTCACGTCCGGCCTCATCGATGAGGGAGGTCAGCTCTGCCCCGAGACTGTTGAGGGAGATGCGAAGAATGCCATTGTCGAGCGTTACGAGGGACATGCCTGCGACGCTACCGCCCGCGGCGATCGACCGCGCACCGAAGGCAGTCCGCTCTGCGAACTAGACTCAGTGAGGCCATGTCCGAAAGAGGATCGCACCCCGAACCCGCTCGTACATGGCTCCGCGAACTCATGCGGGAGCGAACACAAGCGCACGCGAACACGAGCGTGGGCGAACTAGAGCGAGGTTGACGTTGGCTGTTAACGACCAGGACCCCTACTCGGTGAACAGCACCGACCAGGATCCCGAAGAGACCGCAGAGTGGAACGAGTCGCTCGACGCGCTCGTCGCCGCCCAGGGACACGAGCGGGGGCGCGAGATCATGCTCAGCCTCCTCAAACGCTCGAAAGAGCTGCACCTCGGAGTTCCGATGGTGCCGACGACGGACTATCTGAACACCATCGCTCCGGAGAACGAACCGGACTTCCCCGGCGACGAAGAGCTCGAACGCCGCTACCGTGCGTGGCTCCGCTGGAACGCCGCAATCACGGTGCACAGAGCCCAGCGCCCGGGGATCTCGGTCGGCGGCCACATCTCCACCTATGCCGGATCCGCAACCCTCTACGAGGTCGGCAGCAACCATTTCTTCCGCGGCAAAGATCACCCGGGCGGCGGAGACCAGATCTTCTATCAGGGGCACGCCTCCCCCGGGATGTATGCGCGCGCTTTTCTCGAGGGACGCCTCAGCGGCGACCAGCTCGACGGTTTCCGCCAGGAGAAGTCACACCAGGGCGGTGGACTCTCGTCGTACCCTCATCCGCGTCTCATGCCCGACTTCTGGCAGTTTCCGACCGTGTCGATGGGCCTCGGCCCGATCAATGCGATCTACCAGGCACAGTCGAACAAATACCTCACCAACCGCGGGATCAAGGATGCGTCCGACCAGCAGGTCTGGGCGTTCCTCGGTGACGGCGAGATGGACGAGGTCGAAAGCCGCGGTGCCCTCCAGCTCGCTGCGAACGACGGGCTCGACAATCTGAACTTCGTCATCAACTGCAACCTCCAGCGCCTCGACGGGCCGGTTCGCGGTAACGGCAAGATCATCCAGGAGCTCGAGAGCTTCTTCCGTGGAGCCGGTTGGAATGTCATCAAGGTGATCTGGGGGCGCGAATGGGACGAACTGCTCGCCCGCGACACCGACGGCGCGCTCCGCGACCTGATGAACCGCACTCCCGACGGTGACTTCCAGACCTACAAGGCGGAGAACGGCGCCTACGTTCGCGAGAACTTCTTCGGCCGCGACCCACGCACCCTCGAGCTCGTCAAGGACTACACCGACGACCAGGTCTGGGG
>JANYGT010000197.1 GCA_025362355.1 Lacisediminihabitans sp.
TATGAGTGTCAGCCACTTCTAAGCTGCCTGCCCGGCGCACGGGTTCGCTGACTATGGCAGCGTTATTCGGACCCACCAGGGCCCTGGTGGGTCCGAATTGCCTTGACATAGTCAGTTCGCCGACATCACGCGTTGGCTAGGAAAGAGCACGTGCACCATCCCTGTCGCATAACTCTAGGGATATGAGGCGCCTCGCCGCCGCATCGGGAGCTTTGTCGTAAGAGCGGCCCATCCGCTGCAATTCCGGCCCTCAGGCTGCTGATCGCAATTCTCGTAACTATGTGTCGAAACCTTTTTCGTGAACGACCGTGCACGCCATCAGTTTCGAGACACCCCTGGGGGCCGATGACCAAGTCGATCGGCTGCGCACGTCTGTCCGCGAGGCAGCAGTCCACGACCGGCAAGAGACGGATCTGCCGGCCACCGGCGTTCAACGTGACGTGCGACGAGCTCGACCACCGAACGGCGTGACCGGGGCGGAACGGGCGTTCTACCTTTTACTCGGGCGAAACACCGCCCGGAGTAGCGTGTAACGACCACGTCCCCCATTCAGGGGTGGCGGACGAGTGGGGGAGAGTTTCATGACTCAGGCGACCGATAAAAGCGAGCACGATCCGGCTGACGAACTGGAGTCGGGCCGCCAGCGGTTCGGTGACAAGGGGTCGGCCACTCAAGACTTCTCGCACGAGAATGCCGGGTATCACAAGAGCCTCAAGCCGCGCCAGCTTCAGATGATCGCCATCGGCGGAGCCATCGGCACCGGCCTGTTCCTCGGCGCCGGCGGCCGCCTGCACCAGGCCGGGCCACTGTTGATCTTCGACTACGCGATCTGCGGATTCTTCGCCTTCCTCATCCTCCGGGCACTCGGCGAACTGGTGCTTCACCGGCCGTCATCCGGCTCCTTCGTCTCGTACGCCCGCGAGTTCTTCGGTGAGAAAGCCGCCTACGTCGCCGGCTGGATGTACTTCCTCAACTGGGCGATGACCGCCATTGTCGACTCGACGGCCGTCGCCGTCTACGTGCAGTTCTGGAAGGCATTCACCGTCGTTCCGCAATGGCTTCTCGCCCTCATCGCACTCGCGATCGTACTCTCGCTGAACATGATCTCCGTGAAGGTCTTCGGCGAGATGGAGTTCTGGTTCGCGCTCGGGAAGGTTGCCGCGCTCGTCGCGTTCCTCATCATCGGCGTGCTGTTCCTCGCCTTCGCCTTCCCGACCGACAAGGGCGCGACAGGGGTCGCGATGCTCGCGGCGAACGGCGGATTCCTGCCGAACGGGGTGTCGACGATCGTGGTCGCGATCGTCATCATCCAGGGCGTGGTCTTCGCCTACGCCGGTGTCGAACTCGTCGGAACCGCCGCGGGGGAGACCCCGAATCCGGAGAAAATCATGCCGCGCGCGATCAACACCGTCGTGCTTCGCATCGCGGTCTTCTACGTCGGATCGGTTCTGCTGCTCGCCCTGCTGCTTCCCTCGAGCGTCTACAAGGCGAACGAGAGCCCGTTCGTCACGTTCTTCTCGCACATCGGCAACCCCACCGTCGCGCTGATCGCCGGCTCGGCGATGAACTTCGTCGTGTTGACGGCCGCACTGTCGAGCCTGAACGCCGGCCTCTACTCGACTGGGCGCATCCTGCACTCGATGTCGGTCAGCGGTGCTGCACCCAGATTCACCGGACGGATGAACGCCCGCGGCGTGCCCTACGGCGGCATCCTGCTCACCGCGGCCGTCGCACTGCTCGGTGTCGGGCTGAACTTCCTCGTGCCGAAGGACGCCTTCGAGATCGTGCTGAACATCTCGGCTCTCGGCATCATCTCGAGCTGGGGCACGATCATCCTCTGCCAGATGAAGCTTCAGCGGATGGCGAAACGGGGCGAGCTCGAGAGGCCCAAGTTCCGGCTGTTCGGGGCGCCATTCACGTCGTACCTGACGCTCGCGTTCCTCGTCGCCGTGCTGATCCTGATGGCATTCGACTACCCGGCCGGAACATTCACGGTCGCGTCGCTCGTGATCATCATCCCGCTGCTGATTCTCGGGTGGTTTCTCATGCGCGGACGGATTCTCGCCATGGCCGAGGCGCGCTCCGGATTCACCGGGGCGTTCCCGACGATCGCGAACCGGCCGACGACGAAGGAGTAGACCGGGCGGCTAGCGGGCGAGCTCCCGGGTGATCACCGCGACGAAGTGGTCGACGTCGGCCTCCGTCGTGTCG
>JANYGT010000261.1 GCA_025362355.1 Lacisediminihabitans sp.
GGCCAGAAGGGCTCGACCATCGCCGCGGTGAAGGGCGCGCTCGAAGACGCCGGGGCCATGGAGTACACCACCATCGTCGCGTCTCCGGCATCCGACCCCGCCGGCTTCAAGTACCACGCCCCGTACACCGGCTCGGCCATCGGCCAGCACTGGATGTACGACAGCAAGCACGTGCTGATCATCTTCGACGACCTGTCGAAGCAGGCCGAGGCCTACCGCGCCGTCTCGCTCCTCCTGCGCCGCCCGCCGGGACGCGAGGCCTACCCGGGAGACGTCTTCTACCTGCACTCCCGCCTGCTCGAGCGCTGTGCGAAGCTCTCGGACGAGCTCGGAGCCGGATCGATGACCGGCCTGCCGATCATCGAGACCAAGGCGAACGACGTCTCGGCGTACATCCCGACCAACGTGATCTCGATCACCGACGGCCAGATCTTCCTCCAGTCCGACCTGTTCAACTCCAACCAGCGCCCCGCTGTCGACGTCGGCATCTCGGTCTCGCGGGTCGGTGGCGACGCGCAGGTGAAGTCGATCAAGAAGGTGTCGGGAACGCTCAAGCTCGAACTCGCGCAATACCGGTCGCTCGAAGCATTCGCTCTGTTCGCCTCCGACCTGGATGCGACAAGCCGTCGGCAGCTCGCGCGTGGTGCCCGCCTCACCGAACTACTGCGCCAGCCGCAGTACTCGCCGTACCCCATCGAAGAGCAGGTCGTCTCGATCTGGGCCGGCACCAACGGCAAGCTCGACGAGGTCGCCATCGAAGACGTTCTTCGTTTCGAACGAGAACTGCTCGACTACCTCGGTCGCAACACCGACGTGCTGACGACACTTCGTGAGACGAATGTCCTGAGCGACGATACGACTGCAGCGCTCGAGTCGGCGGTAGACGAGTTCAAGAAAGAATTCCAGACCGGCGAAGGAAAGCCTCTCGACTCGATCGGCAAGGAAGAGTTCGCGGCCGCCGAGCCCGAAGACATCAACCAGGAAAAAATCGTCAAGCAGAAGCGCTAAAAGACGCCCGATCTCGACAGGCTCGATCACCGAACCTGAGCAACTGAACTACGAGCATTAAGGAAAGCACGACATGGGAGCGCAACTTCGGGTCTACCGGCAGAGGATCAAGTCTGCCCAGACGACCAAGAAGATCACTCGGGCGATGGAGCTGATCTCCGCCTCGCGCATCCAGAAGGCGCAGGCGAGGGTGCAGGCATCCAACCCCTACGCTCGCGCGGTAACGCGCGCCGTCTCCGCCGTCGCGACATACTCCAACGTCGATCACATCCTGACGACGGAGAAGGAGATCATCGAACGGGCAGCCGTCGTCATCTTCTCCTCCGACCGTGGGCTCGCGGGTGCGTTCAACACGAACGTCCTGCGCGAGTCGGAGCGCCTCGCGGAGTTGCTCAGGTCGCAGGGCAAAGAGATCGTCTACTACCTGGTGGGCCGTAAGTCGGTCGGGTACTTCGCGTTCCGTCGTCGCGAGGCGATCCGGCAGTGGATCGGTGGAACGGATTCGCCCGAGTTCGCGACTGCACAGGAGATCGGCGAAGTGCTGGTCGAGAAGTTCATCCAGCCGGCGAGCGAGGGTGGCGTCGATGAGATCCACATCGTCTACAACCGCTTCGTGAGCATGCTGACCCAGACACCCGAGGTGGTGCGTCTTCTTCCCCTCGAGGTCGTCGAGGGGGTCGTGGAGCCCGGAGAGCACGAGGCTCTGCCCCTGTACGAATTCGAACCGGATGTCGAGGGCGTGCTCGACGCGCTCCTCCCGGTCTACATCGAGAGTCGCATCTTCAACGCGATGCTCCAGTCGGCGGTGAGCAAGCATGCCGCGACGCAGCGGGCGATGAAGTCGGCGAGCGACAACGCCGACAAACTCATCACCGACTTCACCCGGCTGGCCAACAATGCGCGCCAGTCCGAGATCACCCAGCAGATTTCCGAGATCGTCGGCGGCGCCGATGCCCTCTCGGGCAGCAAACGATAGAAAACTCCGAAGGAGAAGAGAGAACCCATGACTACGACAGCCCCAGCAGCTACAGGCACAGAGGCAGGATCGACGGAAACCGTCGCCGCCACCGGAGTCGGCCGCGTCGCTCGCGTCACCGGCCCGGTCGTCGACATCGAATTCCCGCATGACGCCATCCCCGGCATCTATCACGCGTTGAAGACGACGATCACGATCGGCGAAGAGTCGACCGAGATCACCCTCGAGGTCGCCCAACACCTCGGTGACGACCTGATCCGCGCGATCGCCCTCAAGCCGACCGACGGTCTCGTCCGCGGTCAAGAGGTTCGCGACACCGGTGGCCCGATCACGGTCCCCGTCGGCGACGCGACCAAGGGCAAGGTCTTCAACGTCATCGGGGAGGTGCTCAACGGCGAGCCGGGCGAAACCTACGAGTGGGAGGACCGCTGGTCGATCCACCGCGAGCCACCGCCCTTCGACCAGCTCGAATCCAAGACCGAGCTCTTCGAGACCGGTATCAAGGTCATCGACCTCCTGACGCCCTATGTACTCGGCGGCAAGATCGGCCTCTTCGGCGGGGCCGGCGTCGGAAAGACGGTGCTCATCCAGGAGATGATCCAGCGCGTGGCGCAGGATCACGGTGGAGTGTCGGTGTTCGCCGGGGTCGGTGAGCGCACCCGTGAGGGCAACGACCTCATTGCCGAGATGGAAGAGGCCGGCGTCTTCGACAAGACCGCTCTCGTCTTCGGCCAGATGGACGAGCCGCCGGGAACGCGACTTCGTGTCGCGCTGTCGGCACTGACGATGGCTGAGTACTTCCGCGACGTGAAGAACCAGGATGTGCTGCTCTTCATCGACAACATCTTCCGTTTCACGCAGGCCGGTTCGGAGGTGTCGACCCTTCTCGGTCGTATGCCGTCCGCCGTCGGCTACCAGCCGAACCTCGCGGACGAGATGGGCATCCTCCAGGAGCGCATCACCTCGACCCGTGGGCACTCGATCACGTCGCTGCAGGCGATCTACGTTCCCGCCGACGACTACACCGACCCCGCGCCGGCCACGACCTTCGCCCACCTCGATGCGACCACCGAGCTCAGCCGCGAGATCGCGTCGAAGGGCCTGTACCCGGCTGTCGACCCGCTGACCTCGACGAGCCGCATCCTCGACCCCCGCTACCTGGGTGCCGACCACTATCGCGTCGCGACGAACGTCAAGGCGATCCTCCAGAAGAACAAAGAGCTGCAGGAGATCATCGCGATCCTCGGTGTCGATGAACTTTCCGAGGAAGACAAGATCACCGTGTCCCGTGCGCGCCGGATCCAGCAGTTCCTCTCGCAGAACACCTACATGGCGAAGAAGTTCACCGGTGTCGAGGGCTCTACCGTCGCACTGAAAGACACCATCGAGTCGTTCGACGCCATCACAAAGGGCGAGTTCGACCAGGTGGCCGAGCAGGCCTTCTTCAACGTCGGGTCGATCTCGGATGTCGAAGAGCAGTGGGCGAAGATCCAGAAGGAGAACGGCTGACCATGGCCGACCTCGGTGCCCGT
This sequence comes from Lacisediminihabitans sp., assembly GCA_025362355.1. Classification (GTDB taxonomy): domain Bacteria; phylum Actinomycetota; class Actinomycetes; order Actinomycetales; family Microbacteriaceae; genus Lacisediminihabitans. The sequence goes on from JANYGT010000261.1 coordinate 3,517, forward strand.
GAACTGCGGGTGAGCGTGGTGTCGGCAGACCAGGAGGTCTGGACCGGCACCGCATCGATGGTCGTCGCACGCACCGTCGAGGGCGAGATCGGTATCCTGCCCGGACACCAGCCGATGCTGTCGATTCTGGCAGCCGGCGAGGTGCGGATCACCTCCGAGGGCGCATCCATCAGGGCGAATGCCGAAGACGGCTTCCTGTCGGTCGACCACGACATCGTGACGATAGTCGCCAGGAATGCCGAGCTCGTTTCCAGCTGACTCGGCTTTTCACAGTCGAATGAGGGGGGTCGCACAGTGCTGATTGCAATGGCAGGTCTCCCGGGAACGGGTAAGAGCACCATCGCCGGCGTGCTCGGCAGTCGGCTCGGTGCCTCTGTGGTGTCGGTGGATCCGATCGAGAACGCGATTCTGAGCGCCGGTATCGACGACGATCAACCAACCGGGCTCGCCGCGTATCTCGTCGCCGAGACCATCGCCGGGCTCGTGCTCGACTCCGGGCATCACGTGATCGTCGATGCCGTGAACGCCGTCGATCCGGCCCGCGAGCAGTGGGTGACGCTAGCGCTCGAAAAGGGTGAGGCGCTGCGGTTCATCGAGGTCATGTGCTCCGACCCGATGCTGCATCGCGAACGACTCGAGTCGCGGTACCGCGACCTCACCCACGTCGATGAACCGACTTGGCACGCAGTCGAGCAGAGTCTCGACGAATACTCGGAATGGTCGGGATCGAGTGCCGCGATCCCGCGCATCCGTCTCGACACCGTCAACTCGCTCGGGGCGAACATCGAGACCGCGTTCGCCTTCATCACCGGCTAGTGCTGCTGCTGCTTCCGCCCTCCGAAACGAAGCGCGATGGGGGAGTGGATGGCACGACCCTCGATCTCGCGCTGCTGTCGTTCCCGACGCTCACCCCGTCGCGGAGAGCCGTGCTGGCCGCGACCCGGCGGCTCGCGCGCAACCTCTCCACCATGGCGAGCGCCCTGAAGCTCGGAAAGTCCCAGCACTTCGAACTCATTCGCAACCGAACACTCGGGTCGTCGCCGACGATGCCGGCGATCGAGCGGTACACCGGCGTGCTGTACGACGCCCTCGATGTGGCCGGTCTCGGCGGTGCTGAGCGCGTGTTCGCCGCTGAGCACGTCGTCATCCACTCCGCGCTGTTCGGGCTGATCGGTGCTGCCGACCCGATTCCCGCCTACCGGCTCTCGCACGATTCACGGATGCCGGGACTCTCGTTGAAGAGGACCTGGCGCGAGCCGATCGCCGCGGCGATCGCGGCTCGCGGTGGGCTCGTTCTCGACCTGCGCTCGGAGGCCTACGTCGAACTCGGGCCGGTTCCCAGCTCTGCCGACTCCTACTTTCTGCGGGTCGTCGCCGAGGCCGCGGACGGCCGGCGGCGGGCACTCAACCATTTCAACAAGAAGGGAAAGGGCGAGTTCGTGCGCGCGGTGATCCGGTCCGGCGTCGATCACGCGGATGTCGACTCCCTGTTGGCGTGGGCCGCGGCGGAGGGCATCCCACTGTCGCTTGCCGAGACCGGCGAACTGCAGCTCGTCGTCCCCGAGATCGTCGCGCCGCGCTGAGCCGGGGCGGTCCGAGTGGAGCCGATCGTGATACCTGCCGTGTGCAGCCATGCCCGGCACCTCCCGTGGCCCGCGAGCCGTAGTCTGGGCGGATGAATTACGACAACGGCACCACGAACGGCGTCTTCGCCGCGTTCTTCCTGGTGTTCGCGGCCATCTCTGGCCTGATGCTCCTGATCGCCATCGCCTACTACGTCGTTCTGTCGATCTCGCTCATGTCGTTCTTCCGCAAGGTAGGCGTGAAGCCCTGGATCGCGTGGGTGCCGATCTACAACACGTGGGTGCGGCTCGAGATCGGTGGCCAGCCCGGCTGGATCTCCCTGTTGTCGCTCGTTTCGCCGGGCGGCATCATCACCGCGGTGTTCCTCTACATAGGCATGTACCGCACCGGGTTCGCCTTTCGCAAGGACGGCACTTTCCTGGTGCTCGGGATCTTCCTGCCCTTCGTCTGGGCGTTCATGCTCGGTGGCCGCGATTCGGTCTACGAGCCGGAGCTCATCACTGCACTCGGCTACCCGCCGCCGCTCGCCGGATTCGGAGCCTCGCGCCCCAACTGGGCCGATCAGGGCTACCAACCGCCGAATGCTCCGGGATTCGCGGCACCGCCCGCAGCCTGACCTCTCTGCGGCCCGCAGCGCGCGCCGGCTCAGCTGGCGCGCCTGATCAGGCGGTTCGCCTGATCAGGCGGTGCGCGCCAGCATCCCTCGAGGTGATCGTCGACCATGCCGCTCGACTGCATGAGCGCGTAGAGGGTGGTCGGCCCGACGAATTTGTAGCCGAGCTTTCTCAGCTGCCTGCTCATCTCCGTCGACTCGGCGGTGAACGCCGGAACATCGCCGAATCCCTTCGGCGAGGGCCGCGGCGGGGGCGCGAAGCTCCACATCAGCCTGTCGAGCGCACCCGGCTCATCCGCGATCAGCTGGCGAGTGAGCCGGGCATTCGAGATTGTCGCGAGGATCTTCGATCGGTTGCGGATGATGCCGGGATCGAGCATGAGTCGCTCGACGTCGTCGTCATCGAAGGTCGCCACCGCGTCGATGTCGAAGTCGTGGAAGGCGATCCTGAAGGTCGGTCGGCGACGGAGGATCGTGATCCAGGACAGGCCGGACTGGAACGCTTCGAGGCTGAGCTTTTCGAAGAGTGGACGGTCGCCGTGCAGCGGAGAGCCCCATTCCTCGTCGTGGTAGCGGCGATATTCCGGATCGTTCGAGCCCCACGCGCACCTGGCGACGCCGTCGTCACCCGTCACGACCCCCGCCGAGCCCGGAGCAGCTTCCGTCTCGACCGGCTCAGCTCCCGTCTCGACCGGCTCAGGCACGCGCTTCGATGCCCTCGTGGGCAAGCAGCCAGGCCTTGGTGGGGACGCCATTGCCTCCGCTGTAGCCGGTGATGCGGTTGTTGCTGGCGAGCACGCGGTGACACGGCACGATGATCGGGATCGGATTGGCGCCGACCGCCCCGCCGACGGCGCGGCCGGCGGTCGCCCTCCCGGTCACCCGCCCGAGTTCGCCGTAGGAGATGACCTCGCCGAACTGCAGCGAGTTCAGATGCTGCCAGACGGCGCGCTGGAATTCGGTGCCGGCGAGACGCACGGGAACATCGAACCTGGTTCGCTTGCCGGCGAAGTACTGGGTGAGCTGTTTCGCTGCGGAGTCTAGGACGCGATCGCTGTGCTCCGGCTCGATCTCGAGGGGGAGGTGTCCGGCCTTCTCGATGGTGAGCGACGTGACCGCCGATCCGTCGCCGGTCAGCTCGATGCGACCGATGGGGGAGTCGACCCGCCGGATGTGGCGGGTCGTCGCGGCGGGAACGATGGTGTTTCTGCTGAAGCTCATGTAGTGACTGTAGCTGCGGGCGCAGACCCCGCACTGGCGTCTTTCGGACATGGGGGAGATGCCGAGGACGACTCCGTTGGGGAGGAGTGGAGAGCGGGCGCTTACGCTTGATGCATGACAGAAATCGACTACCGCACCCTCGGCGACTCGGGGCTCGTGGTCTCCTCCATCGGCCTCGGCTGCAACAATTTCGGACGGGCGAAGACCGTCACCGAGACCCAGGCGGGTACCGACGCGGTCATCACCGCAGCGATCGACGCCGGGATAACGCTGTTCGACACGGCCGACATCTACGGCTCGGAGCGTGGCCTCAGTGAGACCCTGATGGGCGTCGCGCTGAAGGGACGGAGGCACGAGATCGTGCTCGCCACGAAGTTCGGGCTCGACATGGGCGGAGCCAACGGGCCCGACTGGGGTGCGCGCGGCTCGCGGCGCTACGTTCGGCTGGCGGTCGAGGCATCCCTCCGCCGGCTGCAGACCGACTGGATCGACCTCTACCAGCTTCACACCCCCGACCCGACGACGCCGATCGAGGAGACGCTCTCGGTGCTCGACGACCTGATCACCGAGGGCAAGGTGCGCTACATCGGCCACTCCAACCTGACCGGCTGGCAGGTCGCGGATGCCGAATACCGTGCGATCCTCGGCGGCCACCCGAAATTCATCTCGGCTCAGAATGAGTACTCGCTGCTGGTGCGCGGCGTCGAAGACGAGCTGCTTCCGGCCGTGAATCACTACGGCCTCGGATTCCTGCCGTTCTTCCCGCTTTACAACGGGCTGTTCACCGGCAAGTACAGTCGCACCGGTGGCCCCGCCGACAGCAGGATCATGGCGATCCGCCCGCACGTGCTCGACACCGTTCCCTGGGATGCGATGGAGGAGTACCAGGCGTTCTGCGATCGGCGCGGCGTGACGATGCTGACCGCAACGCTGGCCTGGCTGCTCGCCCAGCCGGGTCTCACGAGTGTGATCGCCGGAGCCACGAAACCGGAGCAGATCGTGCAGAACGCAGAGTCCGCGACGGCCTGGAATCCGACCTCCGAAGACCTCTCCGAGATCTCGGCGCTTTTCCCGCCTCGGCCTGCCGCCTCCTAACGCCCGCGCCGAGCGCTGCGCGGCGATTCTCGGAGTCGAGAAGCCACTTTTGGGGTGTTTTTTTCAAAAATCGGGCCCAAAGGTGGCTTCTCGACACGCTTCAGGATGGCGAAGAGGCCCAATCGAACCCGGCTGGACCACACGACGGATTCATGGATGTCGAGATGCCGTTCCAGGCCCGATCTTCGCGTTTTCCGGGCTGCGAGTGGCATCTCGCCCGATCGGCCGCGGCCGCCCGCGTCCGCCGGCCGCCCGCGTCCGCGACGGCAGACGCCGCCCGCGTCCGCGACGACAGACGCCACACGCCGCCAGCGCCGCAGGCTAAGGAACGAGCAGCACGATCTTCCCGAGCACGTGACGGCCCTCGAGCTGTTCGTAGGCCGCGCGCACCTCGGCCAGCGGATAGGTCGCGGCGATCGGCAGGACCAGC
>JANYGT010000262.1 GCA_025362355.1 Lacisediminihabitans sp.
CAACAAAATCATGACCCAGGTACTCACAAAGTACCGAGTCCCCCCGTCGACGACTCCATCCACGTACCCGCCGACGAACTGGTAGACGCCGACCTGGCAAGAAAGGGGATGCCGTGACCGCACGGATTCCGCCGGTCGTGCGACCGGAGCATCCGCTGGCCAGGCCGCTCGAAGCGCTCGTGTCGGAGTTTCGACTCGAGTCGGTCGGTTCCCTCGACGGGATCGAGATCACCGGGGTCACCCTTCGCTCGACAGAGGTGCAGCCGGGTGATCTGTACGTCGGCGTCAGGGGTCTCAACAGTCACGGCGCCGCCTACGCGGCCGCGGCGGCGGAGAGCGGAGCCGTGGCGGTGATGACCGACGCCGCCGGTCTCGAGCTCGCCGAGGGCAGCGGACTCCCGGTGATCGTGGTCGAATCGCCGCGCTCGGCACTCGGAGACGTGTCGGCCTGGGTCTATCGCACCAACGAGCATCCACCACTGCTTCTCGGTATCACCGGCACGAACGGCAAGACCTCGACGGCATACCTCGTCGAGGCGATCCTGCGGCAGCTCGGCCTCGTCACGGGCCTGAGTTCCACGGCCGAGCGCCACATCGGCGATTTCACGGTCGTCTCGAGGCTCACCACCCCGGAAGCGAGCGAGATGCATGCGCTGCTCGCCCGGATGCGGGAGAGCGAGGTGCGTGCCGTCGTCGTCGAGGTCAGCGCACAGGCGCTGAGCAGCAATCGCGTCGACGGGATGGTCTTCGACGTCGTCGCCTTCCTGAATCTCAGCCATGATCACCTCGACGACTACGCCGACATGGAGCAGTATTTCGCGGCGAAGGCGATGTTCTTCTCGCCCGAGCGCGGTCGCCGGGGAGTCGTCTCCCTCGACACCCCCTGGGGCCAGCGCGTCGTCGAGCAGTCGCGCATCCCCGTGACGACGGTGTCGGCTACGCCATCGATCAGGGGCGAGTGGAATGTCGAGATCCTCGACGAACTGCCGGCCCTCACCCGCTTCAGGCTGACCGGACCGGAGGGACGAACGCTGACCACCAGCGTTCCGTTGATCGGCTGGCACATGGCGGCGGATGCCGGACTCGCCATCGTCATGCTGGTCGAGGCCGGCTTCGAACTCGAGGCCATCGGCCATGCCCTCATCGACGGGATCGAGGCGTACCTCCCGGGTCGAACGGAGCGCGTCTCCGGAGACACCGGTCCCTCCGTCTTCGTCGACTTCGGCCACACCCCGGATGCATTCCTCAACACTCTCGCCGCGGTGCGGAAGGTCACGCCTGGCCGAGTGATCATGGTATTCGGCGCCGACGGTGATCGCGATGCGACCAAGCGCCACGAGATGGGACGCATCGCGTCCGAGGGGTCGGACATCCTCGTGATCACCGACCATCATCCGCGCTTCGAGAACGCCGAATCGATCAGGGCGACCCTGATCGAGGGTGCCACCCTCGCGAACAACCAGGCCGAGCTGTTCGAGGTGAGCCCGCCGGAGCAGGCCATCCGCAAGGCCGTCGCACTGGCGAAAGAGGGGGACTCGATCCTGTGGGCCGGCCCCGGACATCAGGACTACCGCGACATCGAGGGCGTTCGAACCCCGTATTCGGCTCGGAGCGAGGCACGCGAGGCGCTTCGTGAAGCTGGCTGGTCCTAGGTGATAGCGCTCACACTCGCCGAGATCTCGGCCGCGGTCGGCGGCGAACTGATCGCCGCGGATGACACCCTCATCATCTCTGGAACGGTCGAGACCGATTCGCGGCTCGTCACCCCCGGGTCGATCTTCTTCGCCCTGCGGGGTGAGGCGACCGACGGAAAACACTTCGCTGCGGCGGCGGTGGAGAACGGTGCATCGCTCGTCATCGCAGACGAGCCTCTCGAGTTGGGTGATCGGAGCGGCGGTGTCGCTCAGATCGTCGTCACGGACACCCTCGAGGCCTTCGCCGACCTGGCACGGTTCGTCGTCGCCGCGGTTCGCCTCGGCGGATCGCTCCGCGTCGTCGGCATCACCGGCTCGAACGGCAAGACGACGACCAAGAACATGCTGCGGGCCGTGCTCGAAGGCGAAGGACCGACGGTCGCGCCGCAGGGTTCGTACAACAACCAGGTCGGCGCGCCCTACACGATGCTGAAGATCGAGGCCGACACGCGATTCCTCGTGATCGAGATGGGGGCGAGCGCCGAGGGCGACATCGCGCGGACCATCGGTATCGTCGTGCCTGACATCTCGGTGGTGCTGAAAGTCGGACTCGCCCATTCCGGCGAGTTCGGTGGAATCGAGGTCACGCAGCGGGCGAAGGCAGAGATCGTCACGAAGCTTCCCGCAGCCGCGGTCGCCGTGCTGAACGCCGACGACCACCGGGTGGTGGCGATGGCCGGGCAGACGGCCGCCCGACCGGTCTGGTTCGGGCTCGACGAGAGTGCCGACATCCGTGCGGACGATCTGCGGGCAACCGGTGCCGGCACCGCATTCACTCTCATCGTCGGCGAGCAGACTCGCGCGGTCACCCTCCGCATCCTGGGAGAGCATCACGTGATGAATGCGCTGGCGACCATCGCCGTCGCGCTGGAACTCGGAGTCGAGCTCGACGATGCCGTCGCTCGGATCCAGGGCGTCGAACGGGCGGAGCGCTGGCGCATGGAGGTGCTGCGGTCCGCCGACGGCATCATCGTGATCAACGATGCCTACAACGCGAGCCCCGATTCGATGGCCGCAGCCCTCAAGACCCTCGCGCAGATCATCGAGCCCGGCCAGCGATCCGTCGCGGTCCTCGGTGAGATGAATGCGCTCGGGGATGTGGCCGACGAGGAGCACGACCGCATCGGGCGCCTCGTGGTGAGGCTCAACATCCAAAAGCTGATCGTGATCGGTCATCGGGCGCGACACATCCACAACGCGGCCGGGCTCGAGGGCTCCTGGGACGGCGAATCGGTGCTGGTCGAGACCGAAGAGGAAGCCTGGGATCTGCTTCGCGGTGAGTTGCGGGCCGGCGATGTCGTGCTCGTGAAGTCGTCGAATGCCGCCGGACTCCGGCACCTCGGTGACCGGATCGCCGGGGTAACGACATGATCGGCCTGCTCACAGCCGGCGCGTTCGCCATGGTTTTCACGCTGCTGTTGACGCCGCTGTTCGCGAAGGCGTTCCGACGCCTCAACCTCGGTCAGTTCTACCGGGCCGACACTCCGACGACGCATATCGTGAAGCGCGGAACCCCGTCGATGGGCGGGATCGTGATCATCGTCGCAGCGATCCTCGGTTACGGGGTCGGGCACATCGTCGGCCGGGACCCGGTGTCGGGCTCCGGCCTTCTCGTGATCGGGATGATGGGCGGTCTCGGGCTCATCGGTTTCACCGACGACTTCCTGAAGGTGCGTCGGAAGAACAGCCTCGGGCTGGCCGCCGAATTCAAGATCGCGTTCGCCGTCGTCGTCGCGACGGTCTTCGGCATCCTCTCGCTGACCTATCACGATGCCTTCGGCCACACGCCGGCGTCGACGGCGATCTCGTTCGTCCGGAATCTGAAGTTCGATTTCGTCACCCTGTTCGGCACGACCATCGGCGTCATGCTCTTCCTCGCCTGGGTCGTCGTCATCACGACGAGCGTCTCGAACGCCGTCAACCTCGCCGATGGTCTCGACGGTCTCGCGGCCGGGGCATCCATCTTCGCCATCGGGTCGTACATCGTCATCGGCTTCTGGCAGTCGAACCAGTCCTGCTACAGCCTCACCATCGACCCCGACAACCTCTTCAAGTGCTACGACGTCTCGAGACCGCTCGACCTCGCGGTGATCGCCGCGTCGATCGTTGGGGCGCTGATCGGATTCCTCTGGTGGAATACCAGCCCGGCGCAGATCATGATGGGCGACACCGGATCGTTCGCGCTCGGTGGGGCTCTCGCGGCCCTCGCCATCCTGTCCCGCACCGAATTGCTCCTCGTGCTCATCGGCGGTCTGTTCCTCGTGATCACCGGCCAGGTGATCGT
>JANYGT010000018.1 GCA_025362355.1 Lacisediminihabitans sp.
GAAATTTTCGCGGAAACTCGGGTACCCATCGATCAGGAGCAGAATGCGTGGCTCCTGCGGCCGGCTGGCAAGCTCGCGGTATTCGCCGATGTTCGACGCGCTGACCGCGGCAAAACGAAGGCCCCGATCATCCAACTGTGCCTTCAACATTCGGAACAGCCGAGCGATGCGCTCGATGTCGTCTCCCTTGATCACCGCACCAACGTGCGGCAACTGTTCCAGCATCCGCAAGCTGCCCGCGCCGAAATCCAGTGCATACACGTGCACGGGACCGCCACGCGGGGTGATGGCTGCAGAGCAGGCCAGGGTACGGAGCACAGCGGACTTGCCAGACCCGCCGGTGCCGAAGATGGCTATGTTGCCGTCCACATCCGGCTCGAAGTAGACCGGAAGCTGCTGCTGTCGCTCTGCGATGTCCGAGACGCCGAGGAGGAGCTCAGAGTCGCTTCGCTGCGGAAGTCGGCCGAGGTCGTAGAGCCTCGCCAATTCGTCGAGCCACGGCCTGCGGGGAGCCGGGATACCTGCGAGCTGAGCCGCCGACGCGATCGACTTCACCAGTCTCTGCTGGTCGGTCGGTCCGAGTTCCGCCTTGTCGTCGACCCTCTCGGCGGCACCCGCACCCTCCCAGCGGATCTCGCTTCCGAATCTCAGCTCTGCGACCTCGATATCTGCGCGTTCGGGCTCGCGACTCGTCCACCCGCCGGCATACCCGGACTGGAAGAGAGCGAGTCGGCCGGGCCCGGTCTTGGCCATACCGCGACCCGGGATTGCCGGATCGAAGTGCGCGGCGTCCTTGATGCCGACGACATCCTGACTGTCAGATTCGTCGGCCATTCGCAGCGCGATACGCAGATTGGTGTTGGCGCGGAGATTGTCTCTGATGACGCCGGCGGGACGCTGTGTGGCCATGATCAGGTGGATGCCGAGCGATCGACCTCGCTGGGCGATATCCACAACCCCGTCCACGAACTCGGGTACCTCGCTGACGAGTGCGGCGAATTCATCGATGACGAGGACGAGGGCGGGTGGGCTTTCCGGGTCACCGCGTTTCTCGAGCTCGAGCAGGTCTTTCGCCTTCTTGCGGTTGAGCAGGTGCTCGCGGTGGCGCAGTTCGGCGCGAAGGCTGGTGAGAGCGCGGCGCACGAGGTGAGGGCTGAGGTCGGTGACTAGTCCGACAGTGTGGGGAAGGTTGACGCAATCGGCGAAGGCCGAGCCACCTTTGTAGTCGACGAAGAGGAAGCTCACCCGGTCGGGGCTGTATTCAGCCGCCATGCCGAGCACCCAAGCTTGCAGAAATTCGCTTTTACCGGCACCGGTCGTTCCGCCGACCAGGGCATGCGGGCCCTGGGTGCGCAGATCTAGGTGCATCGGGTCGATGCCCGCGGAACCGATCACCGCGCGGAGCTTGCCTGCGCGCCTCGGAACGAGCGGGCCGCCGGAGCGGTCGTGGATGGACGCATTCTGCCGCCAGCGGTCGATGACGGAGTCGCTGGCCTCGACCATGTCGTGACCGAGGAGGGTGACAAGGGAGATCGAGCGCGGCAGGTCACTCGAATCGGCGACCACCGCGCCTGCGTCGATGACGGGAGCCATCCGCCGGGCGAACTCAAGGGCGGAAGCCGCATCCACCGTCTCGATCTGAACGTCAGTGATCGTCTCGCCGAGACGCACCAGGCCCACCGTGGCGAGTGCAGACGTGCCGTCGAGCGAGAGGTAGGTACGGCACACAGCGGGGAGGGCCGGGACGTCGTGCGCGATCCAGACCGGGTAGACCCCGGCGTCGGCCGCTTGCTCTGCCAGCTGCACCAGCCGCGCCCGGTCGACGGCAACGTCGTCCGAGATCACGACGACGACCGCGGGCACCGGCGACTTGGTCCCCTCTCCCGATGAGTCTTTCCCGACATCGGCTCCGCGTTCGAGCGCCGCCTTGTCTTGCTCCATGGAACCGCGGCGCTGCGATTCCTTGCCGGCGAGACGCTCCTGGATCAGACCTTCGAGCGCAGACAGTAGTTGCGCACCGCTCGCGGCGCTGTCGGCGAGATGGGACGTCTCGATCGGGCTCTGTGGTGAGGAGGTGTGCGGCATCCACTTGAGCCACTCAAGTTCGCGGGACCAGCGGGGCGAAACAAGTGCCGCGATGACGAGCTCGGCGGGGGAGTGAAGAGCTGCAACCTGCACGAGCACTGAGTTGACGGATCCGGCGGCCGCTTCTGGCAGCCCGGCGATTCCGAGCGCTCCCGATTCGAAGAGGTTGTCGAGGATCGGAACCCCTCCAACAGTGCGATTCTCCTCGAGGAGGGCGTCGAGACGCTCGCGGTATTCGGGGAGCATTTCGCCGCCCGGCGCACCATTGACGACGTTGCGGGAGGTCATAGTGCCGACGCCGAGGCGCACATTGAGGAAAGACCAGTGCTCGGGGCGACGCGTCCACAGGAGGGGGCCGCGGTTCACAGCCTGCTCGAAGGCCTCCTGGGTCGACGGGGATTCGTCGGTGCGCAGGGTCTGTTCTTTCTGCCGCTCCCCCACAAGCTGCGCCTTGAGCGCAGAGAGATGAGTATCAAAGCGGTCGATTGCCTTGCGAAGACGACCTTTATCCCGACGCTTGGTCGTGACAAAGTTGCCGATCATCATGATGGGCGACATGAGTACGAAGAGGAGCGAAGATGGCTGCTTCGTGAAGTAGAACATCGCGCCGCCAAGGAGAAAGGGTGCGATCATCGCGAGAAGAGGGAACGGCGGCTCATTGGGTTCAGCCGGTGGGGTCGGGCTTGCGAACTCCTTGCCGCGATAACGCTTCTCCACCTTCGGCGAGCGGTTGAACATGATGGGGCCGGACTTCGGCGCGGCTCCGGCGGTGCCCGAAGCCTCGAGCAGCGTCACGCGGATCTCGGAGTCGCCGATCAGCAGCGTCTCCTCCTTCTCGATCCGCAAGCGGGTGACGATGCCGCCGTCGACGACGACGCCGTTCGCCGAGCCGAGGTCTACCATCTCGACCGCCGACGAGACCTCGAAGCGCACATGTCGCTTGGAGACGAGCGGGTCCGCGAGCACGATATCGCAGGATGCCTCGCGACCGAGCACGATCGAGCCGAGCTTCAGCGGGAACTCGCGACCGACATCCGGGCCGCCGACGACCCTCAGGATCGCGACCGTCGGTGCATCGGCGATGTGCGGGGAGACGTAGAAGGTGCCGGGGTCGGCGATGCTGACCGTTGCTCCACTGCCGATCCAGGCTTCGCCGAGCGGGGCGTCCGGGGGAAGAAGCAGCGGTTCGGCCTGGCCGGGCAGCGTCGCCTTGAGGGTCAGAGTGCGGCCGGTTTCGGATGCCTCACCCGCGGCCCGCGGGTCGAGTCGCGCTATCGTCGCGGCGACGTCTGAGATGCTGGCCGCGGCATCCGCCGTGACGACGATGTCATCGGACGCGCCGGATATCCTGCGCAACGACAGCTTGAGACGCACGTGTTTCCTCCCGGCGGCGATGAATGCACTGACTCCCTGGTCGCCGCGTCATCAGTATAAGGAAAACCCTATTCGCGACTGTCCCGTCCGTCGCCACCCTCCCAGGGCCAGCGGGGTGTTCTGGTCGCTCCCCCGCTGTCGCGCACGGAGAAGAGCAGCAGCGCCGCGAACGTGACGACGATCGCGATCACCCCGACCGAGATCGCGACCCCACCGCCGGCGTTGGAGCCGAAGAAGAGGATGCCGAGCAGTGGGCGTCCCTTGCCGAGCGAGTACAGCGTCGCGCCGGAGAAGAGGTAGAGGAAGTACGTGAGGATGCCGATGAGCAGCGAGGTGGAGAC
>JANYGT010000034.1 GCA_025362355.1 Lacisediminihabitans sp.
CGGTAACTGGTTCGCGTCGACCACCTACGGCTTCCAGCCGGACATGATCACGTGCGCGAAAGGCATGACGAGCGGCTATTCGCCGATCGGCGCCACGATCATCAGCGATCGCATCTACGAGCCGTTCAAGCACGGCAACACGTCGTTCTATCACGGCTACACGTTCGGCGGGCACCCGGTCTCGTCGGCCGTGGCCCTCGCGAACCTCGACATCTTCGAGGAGGAGAAGCTCAACGAGAACGTTCGCCGCAACTCCCCGGCCTTCCGGGCGACGCTCGAGAAGCTGAACGACCTCCCGATCGTCGGCGATGTGCGCGGCGACGGCTACTTCTTCGGAATCGAGCTCGTCAAAGACAAGGCGACCAAGGAGACCTTCGACGACGACGAGTCGGAGCGCCTGCTGCGCGGCTTCCTGTCGAAGGCACTCTTCGATGCGGGACTGTACTGTCGGGCCGACGATCGTGGTGACCCGGTCATCCAGCTTGCGCCCCCGCTGACCATCGGGCAGCCGGAGTTCGACGAGATCGAGCAGATCCTGCGAAGCGTGCTCACCGAGGCGTGGACGCGGCTCTGACCGCGACCCGGTCGCCTCACCCCGCGTGCTTGATTCGGAAATTCAGGACTCTGGTCACGTGATCGTCTCCACCAGCACCTATTCGGCACTTCGGATGACACAACTCCTGAATTTCCAATTTCACGGAGGCACGGATGGCGGGTGATGGCTCGGTGACCGGCCTCGGGCGTGGGTATCGCGGGTTGAGCTTCTGGTTCGACTCGCTCGTCGAATCCGGAGTGGACGACCTGGCCGAGCGCCCCGCGCTGCCGGGCCCGATCACGGCGGATGTCGCCATCATCGGCGGCGGGCTCACCGGTCTCTGGACCGCGTACTACCTGGCGAGGGCCGACCCGTCCCTCCGCATCGTGGTGCTCGAGAAGCACATCGCCGGTTTCGGCGCGTCCGGACGCAATGGCGGCTGGTGCTCGGCTCTCTTCCCGGCGTCGACGGCGAAGCTCGAGCGGTTGCACGGACGCGGCCAGGCCCTCGCGATGCGTCGCGCGATGATCGCCACCGTGGATGAGGTTGGAAGGGTCGCCGCTGCCGAGGGCATCGATTGCGACTACAGGAAAGCGGGCACGATCAGCCTCGCCCGCAGCGAGGTGCAGCTGGCTGCCGCACGGGCAGAGGTCGAGGAGGCCGCCCGATCCGGCGTCGACGAGATCACGCTGGTGAAGCCGGCGCACGGCGCCGCCGGCGCCCTCGCCGCAACCCTCGATCCGGCCTGTGCACGCCTGCACCCGGCCAAACTGGTGCGCGGTCTCGCCCGCGTCGTCGAGTCACTCGGGGTGACGATCTATGAGGGCACCGAGGTGCTAGACTGGGCGCCACGTGTCATCACGACGGCACGCGGAGCTGTCTCGGCGGCCACGATCGTCGTCGCGCTCGAGGGGTACGGGGCCTCCCTTCCGAAGACCCATCGCAGCGTACTTCCCCTCTATTCGCTGATGATCGCGACCGAACCGCTCAGCGATGCGACCTGGAACGAGATCGGAATCGAGCACGGGCAGACCTTCGCCGACTTCCGCCACCTTCTCGTCTACGGCCAGCGCACGGCCGACAACCGCTTCGCGTTCGGCGGCCGCGGGGCGCGCTATCACTGGGCGTCGAGCATCCGCGAATCGTATGACCGGGTTCCGAGCGTGTTCGAGCATCTCAGGAAGACGCTGGTCGAGATCTTTCCGGCGGCGGATTCGCGGATCACCCATACCTGAGCCGGCCCGCTCGGGGTGCCGCGTGACTGGCACGCCACCGCGCGCTACGACCCTGCGACCGGCATCGCGACCGCTGGCGGCTACGTCGGCGACGGGCTGAGCACCACGAATCTCGCGGGCCGCACCCTCACCGACCTGATCCTCGGTCGTGAGAGCGAGCTCACCGCGCTGCCCTGGGTGAACCATCGTTCACCGAACTGGGAGCCGGAGCCACTGCGGTTTCTCGGCGCGAACCTCGGAACCACCGCGATGGGGATCGCCGACGGCGAGGAGCGTCGGTTCGGCCGGCCGTCGGTCGTCGCGAAGCTGATGGCGCCGCTGACCGGGCACTAGCCCCTACTCAACCCCTACTCCACCGCGGCCGCGAACTGCGCGTTGTACAGCCGGAAGTAGGCGCCCTCGGCATCGAGCAGCTCCGCGTGGGTGCCCTGCTCGACGATCGCGCCGGCCTCCATCACGAGGATGAGGTCGGCATCCCGAATCGTCGAAAGCCGATGGGCGATGACGAAGCTGGTGCGATCAGAGCGCAGCGCGTTCATCGCCTTCTGCACGAGCACCTCCGTCCTCGTGTCGACCGACGATGTCGCCTCGTCGAGGATCAGCACGCTCGGCCGAGCGAGAAACGCCCGCGCGATCGTCAGCAGTTGCTTCTCACCGGCACTCACATTGGATGCCTCGTCATCGAGCACCGTGTCGTAGCCGTCCGGCAGCGAATGCACGAAGCGGTCGACGTAGGTCGAGCGGGCCGCCTCGAGGATCTCCTCCTCGGTCGCATCCGGTCGTCCGTAGGCGATGTTCTCCCGGATGGTGCCGCCGAAGAGCCAGGTGTCTTGCAGCACCATTCCGGTTCGGGAGCGCAGGTCGTCGCGGGTCATCTTGGCGATGTCGATCCCGTCGAGGGTTATCCGACCGGAATCGAGCTCGTAGAACCGCATCATCAGATTGACGAGGGTCGTCTTGCCCGCTCCGGTCGGCCCCACGATCGCGACCGTCTGCCCTGGCTCCGCGACGAGCGAGAGGCCGTCGATGAGCGGGGTGTCGGGCAGATAGCGGAACGACACGTTCTCGAAGGCGAGCCTTCCGTGGGTGACCGCTCCCGGGGTCTCGGACGGCGACGGATCCGGGGACTGCTCTTCGGAATCCAGCAGCTCGAACACCCTCTCAGCGGAGGCGACACCCGACTGCAGCACGTTCGCCATGCCGCCGAGCTGCGCGAGCGGCTGAGTGAACTGGCGGGAGTACTGGATGAAGGCGGTGACGTCCCCGAGGGCGAGACTGCCCGCCGCGACCATGACTCCGCCGGCCACCGCGATGGCGACATAGACGAGATTGCCGATGAAGGTCATCGCCGGCAGGATGATGCCGCTCACGAACTGCGCGCCGAAACTCGCGGTGAACAGCTCGTCGTTCTTCTCACGGAACCGCTGTTCCGTCTCGCGCTGGCGCCCGAAGACCTTGACGAGGGCGTGGCCGGAGAAATTCTCCTCGATGAGTCCGTTCAGCTCTCCGGTGTTCTTCCACTGGGCCACGAACAGCTTCTGCGAGCGGCGGGCGATCACCGTGGTGACGATAAGGGTGAGGGGCACCGTGACGAGGGCGACCAGCGCGAGAAGCGGCGAGAGCAGCAGCATCGCGATGATCACCCCTACGACGGTCAGCACAGAGGTGATCAACTGGCTGAGCGACTGCGAAAGACTCGTCGACACGTTGTCGATGTCATTCGTGACGCGGCTGAGCACCTCCCCGCGCTGGGTCGAGTCGAAGTAGCGCAGCGGGAGTCGGTTGATCTTGCCCTCGACCTCTTCCCTCAATCGGTAGACGGTGCGCTGTACGACGCCGTTGAGTAGCCTCGCCTGCAGGTAACCGAACACCGCCGCGACGATGAAGATGACGAGCAGGAGCAGCAGGATGCCGCCGACTGCCGAGAAGTCCACTCCCTGGCCGGGTCGCAGCTCCATTCCGCTGAGCATGTCGGCCTTGCCGGTGTCTCCGGATGCCCGGAGCCCCGCGATCACCTGCGCCTTCGTCTGCCCGGCCGGAAGCTGGGACGACACGTACCCGTTGTAGATCAGAGTGACGGCGTTACCGAGAAGGCGAGGCCCGAGCACGGTGAGCCCGACGCTGACCACGGTGAGGATGACGACGAGCACGACGCGCGCCCGCTCCGGTCGGAGGCGTCCGAAGAGTCGCTTGGCCGATGGCAGGAAATTGAGCGATTTCTGCACCGGCGCTCCGCCACCGAATCCGCCACCCCCCGGACGCATGCTCGATCGGTTTCCCTGGCCGGCGTTGCTCATGATGCGGCCTCCGCAGCCGTCAGCTGCGATTGGACGATCTCGAGGTAGGTCGTCGACTCGCGCATCAGCGTCTCGTGAGTGCCCTGTCCGACGATCCGTCCGTCCTCGAGAACGAGGATCTGGTCCGCATCGATGATCGTGGACACCCGCTGTGCCACGATCACCATCGTCGCGCCGGACACCCTCGCCGTGAGGGCTGCCCTCAGCCGGGCATCAGTCGCGAGATCGAGGGCGGAGAAGGAGTCGTCGAAGACGTAGATCTCCGGTTGCTTGACGAGGGCCCTCGCGATGGCGAGTCGTTGTCGCTGGCCGCCGGAGACGTTGCTTCCGCCCTGGGAGATGGCGGAGTCGAGGCCGTCCGGCATCGCGCTGACGAAGTCCCTCGCCTGGGCGATCTCGAGCGCGGTCCAGAGTTCGTCCTCCGAGGCATCCGGCTTTCCGTAGCGCAGGTTCGATGCGACGGTCCCGGAGAACAGATACGGCTTCTGCGGCACCAGCCCGATGCGACTCCAGAGCAGGTCGGGGTCGAGGGCGGCGACATCCACCCCGTCGACGAGAACGGTGCCGGTGGTCGCATCGATCAACCGGGGAAGCAGATTCACGAGGGTGGTCTTGCCGGAGCCCGTGCTGCCGACGATCGCGGTGGTCTTGCCGGGTGGAAACGAGACGTCGAGGTCGACGAGCACCGGCTTCTCCGCGCCGGGATAGGCGAACCCGACGCCGCGCAGCTCGATCGTGCCGTGCTCGCCGAGCGTCGTCACGGGCGATGCCGGTGCGACGACGGTCGACTCCGTACGAAGCACCTCGCCGATGCGGTCTGCGCTGACGGAGGCGCGGGGGATGAGGATCGCCATGAACGTCGCCATCATCACCGCCATCAGGATCTGGGTCAGGTACTGGAGGAATGCGGTCAGCGTGCCGATCTGCATCGATCCGCTGTCGACCCGGAATGCGCCGAACCAGATGACCGCGACACTCGAGAGGTTGAGCACGAGCATCACGACCGGGAACATCAGCGCCTGCAGCTTGCCGGCGCTGAACGCGATCGAGGTGACAGCCGCGTTCGCGTCGCCGAAGCGTGCGGTCTCGAGATCCTCCCGGACGAAGGCTCTGACGACACGGATGCCGGTGAGCTGTTCCCGGAGAACGCCGTTCACGGTATCTATGCGCACCTGCATCTTGCGATAGAGGGGCACCATCCGGGAGATCACGAGCGCGATGGCGATGATCAGCACCGGGATCGACACCACCAGGATCCAGGACAGCTCGAGATCCTGCTGGAGGGCGAGCACGACGCCGCCGACCGCCATGATCGGCGCCGCGACGAGCAGCGTACAGGTGAGCAGCACGAGCACCTGCACCTGCTGCACGTCATTGGTGGTGCGGGTGATCAGCGACGGCGCGCCGAAGGAGGTGACCTCCCGCTCGGAGAACATCCCGACCCGGTGGAAGACGGCGGACCGCAGATCGCGGCCGAGCCCCATGGCGACCCGTGCGCCGAAGTAGACCGCCACGATCGAGCAGCCGATCTGCGCGAGGGTGATCACCAGCATGAGCGCACCGGTCCGCAGGATGTAGCCGGTGTCGCCCGTCGCGATCCCCCTGTCGATGATGTCCGCGTTGAGGGTGGGGAGGAACAGCGTCGCGATCGACTGCGCGAGCTGGAAGACGACCACGAGCACGAGCGACCGCACATGCGGCCGGAGATAGGTGCGAAGTAGCGAGATCAGCATGGGGTGTCCATGCCTCTGATTCCGTCCGTGCCTCTGATTCCGTACAGGACGAAATCGGTGAGCTCATCGATGGTGAACGGGTGCGATTGGTTGAATGCGGGAACGGATGACGCGAACGCGAGCAACCGCAGGTAGTAGGCGATCGTCCTCGCGTCGACGCGCAGGTGCGCCGCATCCGGGGCAAGCACCGCCGCGACGAGGTCTACGAGCTCATCGG
Organism: Lacisediminihabitans sp.; assembly: GCA_025362355.1. GTDB lineage: Bacteria > Actinomycetota > Actinomycetes > Actinomycetales > Microbacteriaceae > Lacisediminihabitans. Next base: position 6,018 of record JANYGT010000034.1, read on the forward strand.
TCGACCCTCGCCGGGGTGGTTGTCGTGGGTGAAGTGCGGCGATCAGGCCCATCAGGCCGGTGGTTCTCGCCTGGAGGTGGAAGAGCACGTCGTGCACCCGGTCTCGCAGCGGCAGCTCGAGGTCGACCGCGCGCAGCATGACGCGCAGCGGCTCGGGGTCGAGAAAACGGTCGACCGCGGCGTCGATGAGGGTCTCCTTGTCGCCGAAGGCACGGAACACCGTTCCCTCCGCGACCCCCGCGTTCTCGGCGATCTGCTTCGTCGTCACGGCGTTGCCGTGCTCGAGCAACAGCGGCACCGTCACATCGAGGATCATCGCGCGACGGTCCTCGAGGGACAGCGGCCTTGCGCGACCGGTCCGAGGTGTCGTGTGCACTGCCATCATGAGGACAGGCTAACTGAGTGAGCCCTCACTCACAAGAGTTCGAGTACCCTGTCGTCATGTCTCGAGCAGTCCAATACAGTTCCTACGGCGGTCCGGAAGTGCTCGACGTCGTCGAGGTGGAAGAGCCGCATCCGGGCGCCGGGGAGGTTCGGGTCGCGGTCCGCGCTGCCGGGCTCAACGCCTTCGACTTCAAGGCCCGGTCTAGCGCCGCGATGATGCCGAAGCGCACCCTCCCGCGCGGCCAGGGATTCGAATTCGCCGGCATCGTCGACGAGATCGGAGCGGATGTCGCGGCCCTCGCCATCGGTGACGAGGTGCTCGGCTTCACCGACTTCGCCGCCCAGGCCGACTTTGTCGTGGTCGCCGCAAATCAGCTCGCTCTGAAGCCCGCCGCGCTCGACTGGGCGACGGCCGCCGGCATCGGGCTCGTCGGCAACACCGCGATGCGGTCCGTGGATGCCGTCGCCCTCTCGCCGGGAGAGACCGTGCTGGTCAGCGCAGCCGCCGGCGGGGTCGGGCTGATCGCCGGCCAACTCGCGCTCCTGGCCGGAGCGACCGTGATCGGCACGGCGAGCGCGGCCAATCACGACTTCCTCCGCGGCCTCGGTGTCATCCCCGTCGCCTACGGTCCGGGGCTCGCGAGCCGGCTGACGGATGTCGCGCCGCAGGGCATCGACGCCGTGCTCGACAACGCGGGCGAGGAGACGGTGCTCGCCGCCCTCGAACTCGGAGTACCCGCAACCCGCATCAACACGATCGTGTACTACGACGGCGCTGCGAAATACGGCATCTCGACCGTCGGCGGGGGCGGTAAGACGGCCGAGCAACTCTCGCGACTCGCGGAAATGTTCGCCTCCGAGATC
>JANYGT010000101.1 GCA_025362355.1 Lacisediminihabitans sp.
CGCCCATGAACACGGTCTGGGTCTTGATCTCACCCGTGAGGTGGTTCATGAACTCAGCGTTCACGTACAGCGGTGCGGAGTAGGTCTTACCCTTTTCCTTGCACTCGTCGATCGTGTACTTCTCCGGCTCGAGGAACGGGCTGGTGAAGCTCAGCTGCATCGTTTCGCCGAGGTCTTCGATCGGGGAGATCTCCTCGAAGATCTCCTCGAGGCCGGTGAGCGCCGGGAGGTCTTGGCGGCCGGAGGCTTTAGCCTCTGCAGCGCGTTCCTTCCAGAGATCGTTTCCGACGAGCCAGTCGAAGCTCTCCGTCTGGAGAGCAAGAAGATCGGGAACTGTCAGAGTGTCGGTGATCTTCGCGAACGAGACGCGCTCAGCTGAGCGGCCGTTCTTGGGAGATCCCTTTTTCGATGAGTTCGTGGTGGATGCGTTGCGAGCAGCAGCCAAGGAAATAACCTCCGGTGGGCCTGCGAGAGCCTGATTTGCCTAATGAGCAGTCGATCGATGGGATTCGCTCCAGGTGGGGAATTCGACACCCGCCGACCGCAATATGAAGGCAGAAATAACCTGGGAGCGCAAAGAACAAATATAGTACGGATTTGACCGTGTATGCAAGTCGAATCTTGACCATCGCGGCAGATTCGGCTATAAGCGCCTGAATCCGGGCGTTTCCGTGCCGTTTCCGTGCCGCTTCCGGGCCGTTTCCGTGCCTCTTCCGGGTCAGCGCACCTCGACGACGACCGCGCGGAGCGTGCCGATGTTGGCGACGACTTCGGCGTTCAGTCGGTCATCCACACCGGCGCTTCTGAACGATTCGGCGAGCAGGACGAGCATCCTGTTCCATGCCTCGCCCGTGATGCGCAGGCCATGGTGCGCCCGTCGAAGGCTGCGACCCGAATATTCCTCCGGTCCGCCGAGGGCGACCGCGAGGTATGCCCGCAGATGGAGGCGGATGTCCGCGCCGTTCGCATCGACGAACCACGCGCCGAGCAGGGCGTCGGTCGAGATGCGGTGGTAGAAGTCGTCGGCGACGGCCGAAACCCCCGGCTCCCCGCCCAGTTGGTCGTACAGACTCACGCGTTCCCCCGAACGGATTTTTCCTCGCCATCAGTGTGTCCCATTGGATCATCAGCCTGAATCCCCAAAGTTGGGGGCCCCGCTTGTGGGGTTGGAACGTGCGGTCTCGCGGTTGGGGAGGAGGAGACATCCACCCATCGGATCCGTCGACTGATCGGCCGCGAACGGGCTCTACCGGATCCGTCGACTGTGGCAGGCTCGTGCCGTGACCGAAAACCCGACAGCCCTGCTGCGCGAGAGCGGCTACCGTGCCGTTATCGAGTCGGATCGCTGGGTGACCGGCGCCTACACGCTCATCGTCGACGGAACGCCGCAATCGCACGTGAATCTCGAGGATCCGACTCAGCTTTTCTTCGAATACGTTCAGCGGATCGGGCACGTGATCGACCAGCTGGCTGCTCCCGGCCAGCCGATCACCGCCGTGCACCTGGGAGCCGGGGCGTTCACTCTTCCCCGCTACGTCGAGGCGACCCGTCCGGGGTCGCGGCAGCAGGTCATCGAGCTCGAGACCGACCTCGTCGACTTCGTGAGGGAGCATCTTCCGCTGCCGAGGCAGGCATCCATCCGGGTGCGCCACGGCGATGCACGCGCGGTATTGGAGAAACTGCCGGCGGGCCTTCGTGGGGAGGTCGACCTGCTCGTCGTCGACGTCTTCAGCGGGGCGCGCACCCCCGCGCACGTCACGAGCGTCGAGTTCTACCGCTCGGCGGTGGCGATGCTGAAGCCCGACGGGATCATCGCGATCAACGCCGCCGACGGCCCGGGGCTCGCCTTCGCCCGCGGCCAGGCGGCGACACTGCTCTCGGTCAGCGGTGATGCGGCAGCGCTGGCCGAGACACAGATTCTGAAAGGGAGACGATTCGGAAACGTCGTGCTGATCGGCTCGCCATCCGCTCTCCCCCTCGAATGGATGCCGCGCCTCCTCGCCGGCGGACCTCACCCCTCGAAGGTGGTCGCCGGCGTCGAGCTGCGAAACTGGATCGCCGGGGCATCCATCGTCACCGACGCGACCGCCGTGCAATCCCCGCCTCCTTCGCGCGGCATCTTCCAGGTCGGCAACCGCGACTGACCCTCCGGGCGTGTGTCGATCGGGGCGCATCGCTTCCGGCAGTCATGCCGGCTGCTCCAGCCGGGCATCCGAGCGGCCGCGCGCTCGCACGTGTGTACCACCGAGCTTTGCGACCCCCGAACCACCACCACGCCCTCCGAAAACGCAGGAGATACGCCCGAATTCGAGCAATTCGGGGCTGTTTTGCTCAGAATGACGAGATTCTCCTGCGTTTTCGGTGGGGCGGGAAGGGAGGGGATGCGACGGCTCGGCACAGCGGCCGGCGAACGAGCGACCTGGGTCAGCGGGGTGCGGCGTGGGATTTCGCGACAGGCTGGCGAGAATTGCGGGCGCGCGCCAGTGCGACAAGTTAACCTCGAAGGGATGATCATCGGATTCGACCCTGAAACCCTGCGAGAGCTCGTCGACCGCCCGGCGTCCGAGGCTCGGCTCGCGGAGTTGGGCGATGGCCGAAGCACCGCCGTGCTCGCTGAGAAGGCAGGACTGCTGCGGATGCTCGGCCGCCTCGACGAGGCCCTTGCCGTCGCCGAACAGGCCTTCCGCCTCGCTCACTTCGGAGGCGACCGCGAGGAACTGACGCGAGCGCGACTCCGGCGGGCACAGGTGTTCCAATACAAGAGCGAGTTCGATCGCGCGCTGACCGAGATGGTCGCCTGCCAGGCATCCGCCGCCCGGGAGGGCTGGACGTCGCTCGAGGCATTCGCCGCGCAGCACTCGGGAAAGGTGCTGTTCGAGCAGGGTCGTTACGAGGAGGCCCGCGTCGCGTTCGAGCACGCGCTCGCCCTGCGCGTGCGGCTCGAGGCTCCGGCGGATGAGGTCGAATCCTCCCGATACGCGCTGTCTGCCGCGATTCGGGAAGCATCAGGGGCGGCGGGGGAAACTTCCGGGGCGTTGAGGCTCGCTTCGCCGCGGGATCCGTCGACCTCGTCGTTCGAGCCGCCATTCGAGCCTCCATCGAGGTGGGCTCCGCCGACGGTGGCCCGGGATCCGTTCACGCCGGATCCCCCGCGCTGAGACCAGTCCCTCACAGGCCGCCGCGCATCATCGATTCTCCTCAGCACCCCGCGACGACGGTGGGCGGGGATACCCTCGACGAGTGGCAGAACTGACTCGCGTACGACACTGGGCCGACGCCCTCATCGCCCTGCACCTCGACCCGAGCTGGACGTTCGGGTTCGATACGGCGAAGACCCGGGCGGGGCTCTGCAACTACACGTCGAGGCGCATCACCGTCTCGAGATATCTGGCGTCACGGTATGACGACGATGAGATCCACCAGGTGCTGCTTCACGAGGTCGCCCACGCCATCGCCGGAACCAGGGCTGGACACGGCCCGCGCTGGAAGGCCGTCGCCGCAGAGCTCGGATACGAAGGCAAGCGGCTGCACGACGGCGCGATCGCCAACGAGCTGGCGCCGTGGGTCGGGGCATGTCCGGCCGGGCATGTGCACTACCGCTATCGAACGCCGACGCGCGTGCTCGCCTGCGGCAAGTGTTCGCGGCGGTTCGACGCAGCCAACACGATCGAGTGGAATCGGCGGCCGGTCTCGCGGTCGGCGTAGGACGCTGCTTCGGCACGACGAGCATCCTCCCGTCGATCCCGCGGTAACTTTCTATAGTGGTTACATGACGCTCGATCAGCCAACGCGAACGGGCCAATGGTTCCGGTCGAGCCAGGGCACCCGCTGGTGGTTCGACTCGGGTGCGCTCTGCCTCGACTTCGCCTACACAGGCGCACTCGGCGAGAATCCGGACTGGGAGCAACTTCAGTCGCCGGATGACCTCGCTCGCTGGCTGCAGACCCGGTTCGACCAGGTGGATGCCGCCGGCACCGAGCGCGAACTCGTCGATGCGCTCGCTCTCCGTGCGGCGATCGCGAGGGTGGCGGTCGCCGTCGCGGGCCGAGTGGCGGCGGCCGCCGACGACATCGACACGATCAACCTGTATGCCGCGACGCCGAACATCCCACCGTCGCTTCCGGGCGGCAATCGTCACGCGGGACGCAGCTCCGTGCGCATCGGACAGGCACTCTCGACGCTCGCGCGCGAGGCGGTCTCGCTGTTCGGCGAGCAGAACGCCGACCGCATCCGCCGGTGCGAAGCGGATGACTGCGGGCTCATCTTCTTCGACGAGTCACGCTCGAACAACCGGCGCTGGTGCTCGATGCAGCGCTGCGGCAATCGCTCGAAAGTGCGGGCGCACCGGGCGCGGGTCTCGACACGCTCGACCGCCGAAGGCGGCTCGACCAGCGGGGCGAGGGCTTAGCGCAGCTGCTGCTTCGCGGCGCCGATGGCCAGCTGGGAGATGACGGTCTTCCAGTGCCCGAGCATCATCCGCCGCTCGTCGCGGTCCGCCAACTCTTCGTGATGGATGACGATGGTCGTGCCGTCCGTTCCGTCGCGAACGGACAGCTCCAGCGCGGTGTCGCGGGGCCAGTCATCCGGCCTCCAGGTCAGCTTGATGCGGATCGGTGCCTTGTACGCGAGCACCGTTCCGGAGACACCGTCGCTCGTCTCATATGCCGCGCCTTTTTCGAGAACGAGGTCGCCCTGGCCGAGCCAGAGCGACACGCCGTCCCCGACGAGGTAGGCCCAGACGAGGTTGCGCGGGGCATTGACGGTCTCGCGCACACGTACGTCCCAGCCGTCGTCTTTCTTCGGCTGGCCGGCTGCTCCTGAGGATTCACTCACGGGTCAACCCTCTCGCACTCCGGGGCGGGCCGTCGACGAGGCCGCTCGCGCAGACGGTGACTACTCGGTGACCTGAACTTCTTTCCAGAACGCCACGTAGTCGGTGAAGTCCTTGCCGGTGCGAGCGAAGGCGGTCTCGTAGGGGTGCGGGTAGCTCCAGGCACGATCCTGCAGGAGCGCGTCGCCGTTCTTCACCGAGAAGTACTGGCATTCGCCCTTCCACGGGCAGGTGTACGGCGTCGCACTGTCGACGAGGAATTCCTTGTTCACGCTGGCCGGCGGGAAGTACCAATTGCCTTCGATCTTGATCAGGTCGTCGGTCGGGGCTTCGGCGATGACGTTTCCGTCGAGTACTGCCTTCATCATGTCCTCCAGGGGTTTGCGATTCTGCTGGTGCCAACGCTACGCGCGGAAGCCGAATTCCCTAAAGAACCTCGACATCGCTTGACACGTCGAGCTGGATGGCGAGGTCGACCTCGGCCCTATGCCCCTTCTCCGCGAGCTCCCGCCCGCTGGCCGAGGCTCCGATCAGGTGGCCGGTCGCGTTCTTCAGACCGGTGAACGCTGCGGATGCCGCCGCAGCCTCCGGAGAGCAGTAGTCGATCCCCACATCGGCGAGCGCATCGATCACCGCGCCGGCCGCGAGCAGGTCTTCGACAGCGAAGCGGATGCTGCCGTCCTCCCAGATCTCGCCGGCCGCGACCACCGCGATCGTGAAGCGGTCACCCTTGTCGCCCTGCCTGGCGAGAGCCCAGCCGGCGATGGCACGGCGGTTGCGGAGGGAACCGGCGACGGTGGTTACCGTGCCATGAGGCGTGGCCAGCTCTGGCGCGGCGGCTGGCTCTCGCGCGGCGGTCGGCTCTTGCGCGGCGGTCGGCTCTTGCGCAGCGGTCGGTGCGCTGAGCACATCGACCCAGACCACGACATCCGCGCCTTCGCCGATCGCGTCGGCACCCGGCCGGCCCCAGTCGAAGCGAACCTGGTATTGGGTCTGGCCGTATGTCACCTGTCGAGGGTAGCGGTCCGCTCCGCGATTGTTCGACTTCGGGACGAGTGGTCGGGGGCGCCGACGAACAATCGTCCCGGGAGCGAACAATCGCGGATGTGCAGGGGCGACGGGTAGGTCAGCGGGAGCACACTGGGGGGATGAGAGTGCTACTGAAGTTCGAGCTGCCCTGCACGCCGGATGCGGCGTGGCGCGCCATCCGTAGTCCGTCCGTGTTCCGCGCGGTGTCGGCCCCCTTCACGACCTTCACGGCTGTGGATCCGGCTGGTTTTCCCGAGCTCTGGCCGGCCGGCGAACACCGCGTCGTCGCGAAGGCCTTCGGCGCACTGCCGATCGGAGAGCAGGCGATCGTCATCTCGTTCCCTGAGCGCGACGACGACGTGCGAATTGTGATCGACAGCGGTCGGGGTCTCAGCGGCTTCCTCACCGCCGTGACGACCTGGCACCACACGATGGCCGTATCCCCCGCGGCGGGCGGACGCACCCTCTACCGGGACGAACTGCGCTTCACCGCCGGGCCGCTCACCCTTCCGCTCTGGGCGATGTACTGGAGCTTCTGGCAGTGGCGCGGGCTGCGCATCCGGCAGCTGTCGCGAGGGTGGCGAGACTCGGCCTGAGCGCCGAGCCCCGGACTACCGTTGACACCATGATCGCCCTCGAAGTCGCCGACTGGCGCCGCCGCGTGTTCGCTCTCTATGCGGAGGTGCGCGCATCCACCGACCTGTTCGCGGCGCACGACCTGTGGAGGAGAGGTCGTGACGAGCTGTTCGCGACGCATCCGTCCACCCCTCTTCTTCCGGCGGATCGTGCGGACTTCACCGGCCTGCCCGTGAAGCCCTACGACCCGGAGTGGCGTTTCGAGGTCGCGATCGAGGCGACGGAGCCGCGGCGAATGGATGTCGAGACCGGCACCGATGGCATCGTCCCGTTCGATCTGCTCGGCGTCGTCGATGTTCCGGGCGTCGGCACCCTCGACGTCTGGAAGCTCGCGAGCTACGGCGGCGGCCTCTTCCTGCCGGTCAAGGACGGTCTGGCTGGCAAGCGCGGGGGCACCTACGGCGGCGGACGCTACCTGCTCGACACGATCAAGGGAGCGGATCTCGGCGAGGGCGACTCCCCCGATTCGCTGGTGCTCGACTTCAACTTCTCCTACAACCCGTCGTGCGCCTACGACCCGGAGTGGGCCTGCCCGCTCGCGCAGCGCGGCAACACGGTGCCGGTCGACATCCCGGTCGGCGAGCGTTATAGCGGCTCGTACTAGCTCGTCTGCTATGGCCACCTCGCCGCGGTGTCCACCGTAGAGGCGGCGCCATAGCTCCAGCTATGACGCGAGGGACCCCCGCAGAACCCCGTCCCTGGCGCCACAGCTGGAGCTGTGACCGCCAGGCGAAAACGGGGAGCGAGCAGCCAAGGGGGACGGATGCCTGCTAGAGTGGGGGTACCTGCAAAACCATGATGGTTTCCCTGCGTCGTTGAACGCTCCCTTTTCCAGCCACCGAATCCGAAACATCCGGAACCGGCTTCGGCTTGTAAATACTTTCTGCGGCGATCGATTGTGGCTTCCGCCACTCTCGCCACTCAGCACCGTCATCTTCGACGTACCGGATGCTAAATCCGCGCGTGCGAAAGAGCCGGTGTGCTCCAAACCGAAAGCACCACCATGTCAGAAACCACCACAACCTTCGGCGCGCTCGGCGTGCCGGCGGCGCTCGTCACCGCGCTCACCGCGCAGGGCATCGACTCGCCGTTCCCGATCCAGATCGACACCCTCCCCGACACCCTGTCGGGACGCGACGTACTCGGCCGCGGCAAGACCGGCAGCGGCAAGACGCTCGCCTTCGCCATCCCGATGGTCGCCCGCCTCGGCGGAAAGCTGGCCGGCGGCAACCGTCGCCCCGGACGCCCGCTCGCGCTCATCCTCGCCCCGACCCGCGAGCTCGCCACCCAGATCACCGTCGCGCTGACCCCCCTCGCGGATGTCTACGGCCTCAAGTCCGTCACCATCTTCGGCGGCGTCTCCCAGCAGCGACAGGTCGCTGCGCTCAAGGCCGGTGTCGACATCGTCGTCGCCTGCCCCGGGCGCCTCGAAGACCTCATGAAGCAGGGCTTCGTCTCGCTCGACGCCGTCGAGATCTCGATCCTCGATGAGGCCGACCACATGGCCGACCTCGGCTTCCTGCCGGTCGTCACCCGCATCATGGACAAGACCCCGCAGTCAGGACAGCGGATGCTGTTCAGCGCCACCCTTGACAACGGGGTCGACCGTCTCGTCAGGAAGTACCTCCATAACGAGGTGCTGCACTCCGTCGACGAGGCCACGTCCCACGTCAGCGCGATGACCCATCACGTGTTCGAGGTCGACAATGTCGAAGCCAAGAACGAACTCATCAGGAAGCTCGCCTCTGGCAGCGGCCGCCGCATCCTCTTCATGCGTACGAAGCATCACGCCAAGAAGCTGGCCCGCCAGTTGACCGACGCCGGAATCCCGACCGTCGACCTGCACGGCAACCTCTCCCAGGTGCAGCGCGATCGCAACCTCGCGTCGTTCGCCGCCGGGGACACGCGCGTGCTCGTGGCAACGGATGTCGCAGCCCGCGGCGTTCACGTCGATGACATCGAGCTCGTGATCCACGTCGACCCGCCGGCCGAGAGCAAGGCGTACCTGCACCGCTCCGGCCGTACGGCCCGCGCCGGCAAGGAGGGCGAGGTCGTCACTATCGTGCTCCCCGAGCAGCGTCGCGACACGGCTGCACTCCTCCGCAAGGCCGAGATCACCGTCACCCCGCAGCGCGTGACCGCCGACTCTGCCGCAGTGTCAGCGCTCGTCGGCGATGTCGCGGCCTACGTCACCCCGGCCCCGCGGGCAGAACCGCAGCGCCAGGGCGCACCCCGCTCGGGCGGACAGCGCCAGTCGCAGGGCGGTCGCTCTCAGGGCGGGCGCTCGGGTGGCTCGGGTCGCGGCTCATCGTCGACATCATCAGAGGGTCGCGGCGGATCGCAGGGCGCGAACGCGCAGCGCAAGCGGGCCAACCGCGATGGTGCACCCGCGACATCGACCGGTGGATCGCGCAACTTCTACAGCACGGCCAGCGGAGAGGGCGCGGCATCCGGTGCCCCTCGCTCCAGCGCACCCCGTAACGGCGGCGGCAACGGCGGCGCCTCCCGCGCCGGCTCCGGCGGCGGCCTCATCGGGATGTCACAGGGCGGCGGACGCCGTCGCAGTGGCGGTCGCTGACCACACTTAGTCAGAAGGGCCCTCGCATTCGTGTGGGGGCCCTTTTGCGTGAGCGGGCTCTCGACAGGCTCGACCGCCGAATGTAAACAACATGTTTCAGATCTGCGAATCGGCCCCATAACGGGGGTAGTTTCCTCCGGATTCACACCAGTGCAGGTTCTGATTCAGGGGGTCGCATGTCCCGCATCTCACCATCTACGACGACGTCGACACCCGCGACTGAATCACCCGGCCTCAAACGCAACGTCGGCTTCTGGGGTCTGATGTTCGTCTCTCTCGGCTCGATCATCGGATCGGGTTGGCTGCTCGGCGCCCTCACCGCAGCTTCGGTCGCGGGAGGCGCATCCCTCATCTCCTGGGTACTCGCCGCGGTCATGCTCATGGTGCTCGCGCTGATCCACGCCGACCTCGGCGCCGCGTATCCCGTCGCCGGTGGAACGGCGCGCTATCCGCACTACGCCTTCGGTGGATTCGCCGGGTTCACCGCCGGCTGGGTCACCTACCTGCAGGCGGTCGCCATCGCTCCGCTCGAGGTGGAGGCGAGCCTCGACTATGTCAATTCGCTTCCCGCGGTCGGCAAGAACTTCGCACTCGTGAACAATGCGGATGGCACGCTCACCGGGCGGGGGATCGTCATCGGCATCCTCGCGATCATCCTCTTCACGTTCGTCAACCTGATGGGCTCGAAGTTCCTCTCCGACAGCAATACCGGCATCGTGATCTGGAAGTTCCTCGTGCCGACCCTCACCGTCGTGATCCTCCTTTCGGTGAGCTTCCACCCGCAGAACTTCACCGCGAACGGCGGATTCGCGCCTTTCGGATTCCACGGCATCTTCGCCGCGCTCCCCGCCGGCGTCGTCTTCGCTCTGCAAGGTTTCGAACAGGCGTCCCAGATGGCCGGGGAGGCGAGGAATCCGAAGAAGGATGTCTCGCGCGCCATCATCGTCGCCATGATCGTCGGCGCCATCCTCTACATCTTCCTCGAGGTCGCGTTCGTCGCGGCGCTCAACCCTGAGTTGCTCGCCAAGGGCGGCTGGGCGAAGCCACTCGGCGCGAATGTCGGCGCGTACGGACCGTATTACACGCTCGCGATCGGAGCGGGCGTCGGATGGCTCGCCGTCGTGCTCATCATCGATGCGGTCATCTCCCCCGGAGGCACCGGGCTCATCTACATCGGAACCACGGCGCGCATCTCGTACGCGCTCGGACTCCCCAAGGCGCTCACCAAGGTCTCGAAGCGGGGTGTGCCGATCTGGTCGATCCTGCTCGCTAGCGCGTTCGGCGTGCTCTTCTTCCTCCCGGCGCCGAGTTGGCAAGAGCTCGTCGGCCTGATCACCGGTGCGACGGCCATCATGTACGCCTTCGGACCGGTGTCGCTCGGCGCCCTCATGCGCAGCGACGTCAACCGCGAGCATCCGTACCGCGTACCGTTCCCGAGGGTGCTGCTCCCGCTCGGGTTCGCTTTCGCGAACCTCATCATCTACTGGGGAACGTTCTATTCGACCTGGCGGCTCGCCATCGCCGTGCTGATCGGGCAGGTGATCTTCGTCATCGCGGCGCTGGTCAAGGCGCGCAGCATCGACATCGCCAAGGCCCGCTGGAAATCAGCCCTATGGATCTGGCCGTGGCTTCTCGGGATGATCGTGATCGGGTACCTCGGCAACTACGGCAAGCCCGGCTCCATCCTGCACGTGCTCCCCGAGGACTGGGACGCGCTCATCGTGATCGCCTTCAGCATCGTCGTCTACAACTTCGCGATCCGCACTGTCGTTGCGACGGAGGTCGTCGAGGAAGCCGTCGAGCTCGACAAGCAGGACGAAGCGGCCGGGGTCACGGTGCACAAGAACTAGGGCGGGGGGCATCCGTCCGCCCCTCGCCGATGACCACTCTGGACCGCAACCGGCCGTCCGGTCAGCATCGGCTTGCTCGCCGCTTCCGCCGTACTGAAAACGCAGGAGATACTGCTCATTCCAAGCAAAAGGTGCTTCTTTTGCTCGAATTCCCGCGATTCTCCTGCGTTTTCAGTGGGGCACGGAGTGACTCCGGAGCGGATGAGGAGCGTAGCGGACGAGGAGCGGGGCAGCGGATACGCGCCGGCGAGCTAGTAGAGCCGCCCCACCGACGCGAGGGCCGCGCGCACCAGGCCGCCGCGGCCGCCCTCCATCTCGGCGGAGACGGCATCCGATCCGGCTTCCTGGGGTGTCATCCAGGTGAGTTCGAGGGCATCCTGGCGCGGGTCGCAGGTGCCCGTCACCGGCACGACGTAGGCGAGGGAGACGGCGTGCTGGCGGTCATCCGAATATTGGGATCCGGGGAACGGGAAGTACTCGGCCACCGAGAAGGGCACCGGGCTGGCGGGCAGCAGCGGGAAGGCCATCGCTCCGAGATCCTTCTCGAGGTGACGGAAGAGCGCGTTACGGAGGCTCTCGCCGTACATCACGCGTCCGGAGACGATCGTGCGGGTGATCGACCCGACCGAGTTCGCGCGCAGCAGGATGCCGACCTGGGTGACGACGCCCTCGCCATCCACTCGCACCGGAACCGCCTCTACGTAGAGGATCGGCAGGCGGCGGCGGGTTTCGGCGAGCTCCTCGTCTGACAGCCAGCCTGAATTCGGATCGGGGGTGCCAACGGAGCTCATGCTCCATTCTTACCCGCCGGAGGTTGCCGCGGTGTCACACCGCGCTCAGTTGGCGAGGTCGTAGAGCACCCGTGCATCCCGGATGTTCTCGATGTTGGCCTCGGAGAAGGTCTTGACGGCCTGCAGGATCGGCAGGAGCTCGGCGCCGAGCGCGGTCAACTCATAGTCGACGCGGATGGGCGTCGACGGCGTGACGGTGCGGGTGATCATGCCGTTACGTTCGAGAGACCGTAACGTCTGCGACAGCATCTTCTGGCTCACGCCCTCGACGGTTCTGGCGATCTCGCTGTAGCGGAGCGCTCCGTCTGCGAGGGAGACGACGACGAGGCCGACCCATTTGTCGCTGAGCGCGTTGAGCACCTCGCGGGTCGGGCATCCGGCGAGCAGGGCGTTATAGGCGCTGTTCGTGGGCGAGTTCTCGAGCGTCGATGTCATGACTTACCTCCGGGTACCTACTATACAAAATAGTGCCTACTTCCGAAAGGAGAGCGACTCGCCTATCGTCGGACCTGTCGGCGAAGTCCGATGTGACAAGGAGATTCAGACAATGCGAGCAGTAACCTTCAGCACCATCGGCGGCCCTGAGGTCATCGAGACCATAGACCTGCCAGACCCGATCGCAGGCCCCGGTGAGGTGCTCATCGCGGTCGAGGCCGCCACCATCAATCCGGCCGATGGGAACGCGCGCTCCGGAGCATTCGGAGAGCGGATCCCGGCGAAGAGGGACGGCCGCTGGATCACCGGCTGGGATCTCGCCGGCCACATCACCGCAGTGGGCGACGGCGTCGACACCTCGCTCGTCGGTAAATACGTCGTCGGGTTCTCCGCCTGGTTCTCGACCGGCGTCGGAACCCAGGCGAGCGTCGTCGCACTGCCTGTCGCGAACATCGCCACCGCGGACGAGAACATCCCGGCAGCATCCCTGACGACGATCGGGCTGAACGCTCTCACGGCCCTGCAGGCGATCGAACTCGCCGGTGCGGCCGCCGGATCGACCCTCCTCGTGACGGGCGCGGCCGGCGGCGTCGGCGGGTTTGCCGTCGAGCTCGCAGCGCAGCGCGGAACGGTCGTCACGGCCATCGGGGCCGACAGCGACCGCGAGACGCTCCTAGGGTTCGGTGCGACCACATTCATCGAGCGTGGGACCGACCTCTCGGGGCTCGCCGTCGACGCGGTATTCGACCCGGCCGGTGCGGGCGACGAGGCGATCGCCGCCATTCGCGACGGCGGCGTCTATGTGACCGCGGGAACGCCATCCGATGCTCCGCGGGGGATCACGGGACTCGCCGTCGGCGTCGTTCCGAACACCTCCCAGCTGCAGCAGCTCGCCAGCCTCGCGGCGGAGGGAAAGCTGACGATTCGCGTCGCCGCGACGTTCGATGCAGCGGATGCCGTCGCCGCCTACTCCAAGCTGACCGAGCGTGGGCTGCGCGGCCGGGTGGTCCTGACGTTCTGAGAGCATCGCGTTCGCGGCTGTGAATCCGGTCCCGGCGGAGGGGATGTCGGTGGGTCGGGCGAGAATGGTGACATGAGCACCGTGCTCGAGCGCTTCTCGCCGGCAACCCGTCAGTGGTTCGACGGTGCCTTCGTCGCGCCGACGCCGGCACAGCTCGGCGCGTGGGAGGCGATCACCTCCGGTTCCCACGCCCTCGTCGTTGCTCCGACCGGCTCAGGCAAGACCCTCGCGGCCTTCCTCTGGGCGATCGACCGACTCGCGACGACACCCCCGCCGGACGACCCGAATCACCGCACGCGGGTGCTCTACATCTCCCCGTTGAAGGCCCTCGGCGTCGACGTCGAGCGCAACCTCCGCGCGCCGCTCGTCGGCATCACGCAGACGGCACGGCGGCTCGGGATGTCTCCGCCCGACGTCACCGTCGGCGTCAGGTCTGGCGACACGACGTCCGGTGACCGCCGCCTGCTGCAGCGCACGCCCCCCGACATCCTGATCACGACGCCCGAGTCGCTCTACCTGATGCTCACCGCGTCGGCGCGGGAGACGCTGAAGGGCGTCGACACGATCATCATCGATGAGGTGCACGCGGTCGCATCCACCAAGCGCGGCGCGCATCTCGCGCTGTCGCTCGAGCGGCTCGACCTGCTGCTCGAGAAGCCCGCCCAGCGCATCGGGCTGTCGGCGACCGTACGGCCGAAGGAGGAGGTCGCGCGCTTCCTCGCCGGCGGGGCACCGGTGACGATCGTCTCGCCGCCATCGACGAAGAAGTTCGACCTCACCGTCGTCGTGCCGGTCGACGACATGACCGAGCTCGGTACCGCGCCGGTTCATGAGGGGTCGGCCGCCACCTCGACGACCCCGGCGCAGGGATCGATCTGGCCGCACGTCGAGGAGCAGATCGTCGACCGCATCCTGGAACACCGCTCCACGATCGTCTTCGCGAACTCGCGGCGCCTCGCAGAGCGGCTGACGGCCAGGCTCAATGAGATCTACGACGAGCGGATGTCGGTGGCCGAACCTGAGCTGGTCTCCGTCGCGGCGGGTCCGCCCGCGCAGCAGATGGCGCAGGCCGGCCAGACGAACGGCTCGGCGGGACTGCTCGCGCGCGCTCACCACGGATCGGTCTCGAAAGACCAGCGGGCGTTCATCGAAGACGACCTGAAATCCGGACGCCTGCGCTGCGTCGTCGCCACCTCCTCGCTCGAGCTCGGCATCGACATGGGGGCGGTCGACCTCGTCATCCAGGTCGAGTCCCCGCCATCGGTCGCGAGCGGGCTGCAGCGCGTCGGGCGGGCCGGGCACCAGGTCGGCGAGGTGTCGCGCGGCATCATCTTCCCCAAGCATCGGGCCGACCTCATCCACTCCGCCGTCGCGAGCGAGCGGATGTCCGCTGGCCTCATCGAGGCGCTGCGAATCCCGCAGAATCCGCTCGATGTGCTCGCGCAGCAGACCGTCGCGGCCGTCGCCCTCGACTCGCTCGACGTGGAGGAGTGGTACGAGACGGTGCGGCGTTGTGCGCCCTTTGCGACCCTCCCACGGTCGGCCTACGACGCGACGCTCGACCTGCTGAGCGGGCTGTACCCGTCGGATGAGTTCGCCGAACTGCGCCCGCGCATCGTCTGGGATCGGGTCGCCGGGCGCATCACCGGGAGGCCCGGCGCACAGCGTCTCGCCGTGACCTCCGGTGGGACTATCCCCGACCGCGGACTCTTCGGCGTCTTCATGGTCGGCGGCGACAGCGACAAAGGAGGGCCGCGTCGCGTCGGCGAACTCGACGAGGAGATGGTCTACGAGTCCCGCGTCGGCGACGTCTTCGCTCTCGGCGCGACGAGCTGGCGCATCGAAGACATAACCCATGATCGCGTGATCGTGTCGCCCGCGTTCGGGCAGCCGGGCAAGGTGCCGTTCTGGCGCGGCGACGGGCTCGGGCGCCCGATGGAGCTCGGTAAAGCGATCGGCGAGTTCACCCGCCAGGTTGCGACCGGTTCGAACACCGAGGCGCTCGACCGCGTGAAGGCCGGCGGACTCGATCAACGAGCTGTCAACAACCTCGTCGCGTTCATCGACGACCAGAAGAAAGCCACGGGGCACGTTCCGACCGACAAGACCCTTGTCGTCGAACGCTTCCGCGACGAGCTCGGCGATTGGCGCGTCGTGATGCATTCCCCTTACGGCATGCAAGTCCACGCTCCGTGGGCTCTGGCGATCGGGGCTCGTATCCGTGTGCGCTTCGGCATTGACGGCGGGGCTATGGCGAGTGACGACGGTGTCATCCTGCGCATCCCCGACACCGAGAGCGAGCCGCCGGGGCTCGACCTCTTCGTCTTCGATCCGGCCGAGCTCCGCGACATCGTGACGGAGGAGGTCGGTGGTTCGGCGCTCTTCGCCGCCCGATTCCGCGAGTGTGCCGCGCGCGCGCTCCTGCTTCCGCGCTACAACCCCGGAAAACGTTCGCCGCTCTGGCAGCAGCGCCAGCGTGCGTCGCAGCTTCTGGATGTCGCACGAAAATACCCGAGCTTCCCGATCATCCTCGAGGCGGTGCGCGAGGTGCTGCAGGATGTGTACGACCTCCCGGCGCTGACCGACATCGCCGAGCAGATCGAGGGGCGCCGCATCCGACTCGTCGAGGTCGAGACGGAACAGGCGTCACCCTTCGCGCGCTCGCTTCTCTTCGGCTACGTCGCCGCGTTCATGTACGAGGGCGACTCGCCGCTCGCCGAGCGTCGGGCCGCCGCCCTCTCGCTCGACTCGACCCTGCTCGCGGAACTCCTGGGTCGCGCCGAACTCCGGGAGCTGCTCGATCCGCAGGTGATCGAACAGACGGAGCTCGAACTTCAACGCCTCGCCCCCGATCGTCGCGCTCGAGATGCCGAGGGCGTCGTCGACCTGTTGCGCATGCTCGGGCCGTTGTCAGAGCCGGAGATCCTCGAGCGGCTCGAGCCGGCCGCAGCCCTCGTCCTCTCGGATTCCCTCGCCGACCTCGCCCGCTCCAACCGCATCTGGCGCGCGGGCTCGGAGCGTTGGGCGGTCATCGAAGACGCCGGCCGACTCCGTGACGCGCTCGGCACCCCACTCCCGATCGGCATCCCCGCCGCCTTCATCGAGCCCGTCAAAGATCCGGTCGGCGACCTCGTCAGCCGGTATGCCCGCACCCATGGCCCGTTCACCGTGACGGCCGCTGCGGAACGATTCGGCTTGGGAACCGCCGTCGTACTCGACACGTTGCGTCGCCTCGCCTCGCAACGCAGGGTGGTCGAGGGCGAATTCCGCCCGGGCGCATCCGGAAGCGAGTGGTGCGACAACGAGGTGCTCCGCCGGCTGCGCAGCCGCTCGCTCGCCGCGCTCCGCCAGGAGGTGGAGCCGGTGGATGCCGCGACCCTCGGTCGCTTCCTGCCGGCCTGGCAGCACATCGCCGACCCGCTTCGGGGTACCGACGGTGTCGCGCAGGTCATCGAGCAGCTCGCCGGGGTCGCGCTGCCGGCATCCGCCTGGGAGACCCTCGTGCTGCCGTCCCGCGTGAAGGACTACTCGCCGGTCATGCTCGACGAACTGACGGCATCCGGCGAGGTCATCTGGTCAGGTGGAGGCGTGCTGCCCGGCAACGACGGCTGGGTCAGCCTGCACCTCGCCGACACCGCGGCGCTCACCCTTCCGGAGCCGACCGGTGCCGAGACGACGGAGCTGCAGCGGTCGATCCTCGCGAGTCTCGCCGGGGGCGGCGCTTTCTTCTTCCGGCAGCTGTCGAACTCGGTGGGAAGCACCGACGATCGTGAATTGCTCGGCGCCCTCTGGGACCTCGTCTGGGAGGGCCTCGTCACGAACGATACCTTCACGCCCCTGCGGGCGATGCTCGGCGCGACGGCGAATCGACCGAGAACGGCACCGCGCACGCGTGCCTACCGCGGTCGCGCGCGCCCGGCGCTTCCCAGCCAGCAGGGTCCGCCGAACGCGGCCGGTCGCTGGTCGCTGCTCCCCCTGTCGGAACCGGATGCCACGGTGCGCGGCGTCGCGACGGCCGAGCTGCTTCTCGAGCGGTACGGCGTGGTGACCCGCGGATCCGTCGTGAGCGAGGGCATCCGTGGCGGTTTCGCGCTGGCCTACCGGGTGCTCAGCCGCTTCGAGGAGAGCGGCCGGGCCCGCCGCGGATACTTCGTCGAGGGACTCGGCGCGGCCCAGTTCGCCACCGGCGCTACGGTCGACCGCCTGCGCTCCTTTGCCCGCGAACCCGACAGCGAGCGGCCCCCTGTCGCCATCACCCTTGCCGCGACAGACCCGGCGAACCCGTATGGCGCGGCACTCGCCTGGCCGGCGGCCCCGGAAGCGGAGGGCGACAAGCGCGGTCACCGCCCCGGTCGGAAGGCGGGGGCGCTCGTCGTCATCGTCGACGGCTCCCTCGCGCTCTACATCGAGCGCGGTGGCAAGACGATGCTCACCTTCGACCTTCCGCAGCGCGCGATCGAGGCGGCGGCGGCATCGCTCGCAACGACCGTTCGACGTTCCCTCGGCAAGCTGAGGGTCGAACGGGTCGACGGTACCTTCGTGATCGGAACCCCCGTCGGCGACGCCCTGGTCGAGGCCGGATTCAATGCCACACCTCAAGGGCTGAGGCTGCGTGCCTGAGGGCGACACCGTCTATCGCACCGCGACCAACCTGAACACGGCGCTCGCCGGCAAGACGGTCGTGCGATGCGACATCCGCGTCCCGGCTTTCGCGACCGTTGATGTGACCGGCGAGGTGATCCACGATGTCGTCAGCCACGGTAAACACCTGCTCATGCGCATCGGCGAGCTGACCATCCACAGCCACCTGAAGATGGAGGGATCGTGGCACCTCTATCGGGACGGCACGCGTTGGCGGCGTCCCGAGTGGCAGGCCCGCGCGATCATCGTTACGGATGACTGGACCGCCGTCGGCTTCCAGCTCGGGTTGCTCGAGGTGGTGCCGACCGCCGACGAGCATTCCGTCGTCGGCTACCTCGGGCCCGACCTCCTCGGCCCGACCTGGGATGCCGCCGAAGCCGAACGTCGCCTGACCGCCGATCCGTCGCGCACCGTCGGTCTCGCCCTCCTCGACCAGCGCAACCTGGCCGGGCTCGGCAACGTCTACCGCAACGAACTGTGCTTTCTGCGCGGCATCCTTCCGACGAGGCCGATCGGCGAAGTGCCGGATGTCGCGCGGCTCGTCGATCTCGCGCATCGCCTCATCGACGCGAACAAGGATCGGGTCGATCGCACCACGACCGGCACCCTTCGCGGCGCGACCGACTGGGTCAATCGTCGCGACGGTAAGCCCTGCCTCCGCTGCGGGACGAGGATCGAACGCGGCACCCTCGGCGACGACGAGTTGACGCTTCGGGACATCTACTGGTGCCCGACCTGCCAGACCTGACCCGCTACTCCGGCTTCTTCCAGCGGGCCGCGTAGAGGAACAGCGTTCCCGTCGCCGTCGCCAGCCCGAGCACGATGAGCATCGGCGCGCCGACCGTGTACGACTGCAGGAGGTAGTAGTCGGCACCGCCGAAGCCGCCGTTCGCGCCGAGCTGGGTCACCCGGTCGCCGATGAGGCGCAGGCCGAAGAGCCCGGCGGCGACGAAGACGGCGCTGAGGATCCAGAGGGCGATCGTCAGCGGGTTCGAGATGCGGCGACGCACCGGCTGGTCAGCTTCCGAATTCGGAGTGACCACCTGACCATGGACGGAGACGCCACCGATGACGGTGACCGCGCCCGGATCGGCCGGATGCGACGGAGCCGTGCTCTCGGAGGGGGCGTAGGCATCCGCCTGCTGCTGCGACTGCCGCTCCGGCGCACGTCGGGGAGACCCCGAAGCGGGGGTGCGGTTCGGGTCGTAGCCGGGCTGGAACGCGGGATCGAACCGGGGATCGAACTGCGAGCCACTCGCGTCATCCTTGGCCATGATCCCTCATTCTTTCCTCGTTGCGATTGTATTCGTACGCATCGCAGAGGGTACTCGCGCCGGCGCATTCGCCACCGTTCGCCACAGCCGAGGGACGGGACTTTAGACCCGGTCCCGCGGCAGGGCCGAGTGTTAGGGTGTCCTAAGTTGGGCCTGTAAAAACGCGCTGGCTCTCAAAGTGAAAGGGCCCATTGAACCGATGAGCTACATCAAGTCCGCCGCACTGGAGGAGACGGGTTTCGTCATTCTGGATCGGTACGACCAGGCCGCGGATCCCGAGGAGTGGAACGATCTCGAGTACGTCGACTGGAAGTCATCCGGGGACACCCGTTTCGCCCCGCTCGCCAGCGCGAAGGGCGAGATCGAGGTCAACGGATTCTGGAACCACGAGCCGCCGCGCACCGACAAGAACGGCGTCTGGATCCCCTCACAGGTCGAGCGAGCACCCCGCCTGACGGCACGCGCGCAGGAACCGGGCACGAACATCGGTCGCTGCCGGGTGATAGAACTGCAGCCGAACAGCTACTCCGACACCCTCTACAACCTGCACCAGGACGACAACAACCGTCTCAACCCGGACGGAAGCGGATGGATCGTCCGTGGATTCTTCAACCTCACGGATGACGGGGAGTCGTTCCTGACACTGCGCGAAGACCGTTTCAACCCGGCCACCGAGATCCGCATCGCCCTTCCCGCCGGATCTCAGGTCATCGTCGACACGCAGCGCTTCTGGCATGCGGTGTGGCACAAGGGTCCGCAGCCGCGCTACAGCCTCATCACCTCGTGGGAGTCGGGCCCGGCGCTCGACGCCTACATCGCGAAGCACAACGGCTCGAGCGAACACGAGAACGCGTTCCTCGATCCGGTGGTGATCGACGAGGCCCAGGCCGGCGTTCATCGCCGTCTCGCCGAGCGCTCTGCCGTCATCGCGGGCCAGGGTAGGGCCGAAACCGTACCGTTCGACGACTGAACACCCACAAGCGACAGGACCAACGATGCTCAGGATGGCCGCACTAGACGGACAGGTCGCGAGCTGGTTCGACGCCGTCGGCCCGATCATGTTCTACGTGATCGTCTGGGGACTGGTGTTCGCCGGAACCGGGCTTTTCGTCGGCGCATTCATCCCGTTCATCACGGGTGATTCCCTCCTCTTCGCGGCCGGCATCCTGACGGCCCACACCCCGAGTCTGAACATCTGGGTTCTCGCTATCGGAGTCGGTCTCGCAGCCTTCCTCGGCGACCAGGTCGGCTTCATCCTCGGTCGGCACTACGGCCGCCCCTACCTCGACCGGCGGAAGGGAGCTTGGATCCGCCGCGGCGTCGAGCGTGCCGAGCGCTTCTACCTCGCGCTCGGCTGGTGGGCTGTCGTCGTCGCGCGTTTCATCCCGTGGGGCCGGGTATTCGTGCCACCCGTTGC
>JANYGT010000125.1 GCA_025362355.1 Lacisediminihabitans sp.
GTAATTGAGCAGTACGAGCTGCCGACCGTGCGATCTCATGCGTCGGATGCCATCGCTCGGATCTTCCATCGGCGCGAGCAGCACGCCAGCGACCCGGGCTTCGTCGAACAGGTCGAGGTATGCATCCTGCTGGGCGACATCGTCGGCCGAATTGCCGATCAGGATCGTCATCTTCGCCGTGCGGGAGGCCTGCTGGGCACCGTGGATCATGTCGACGAACAAGGAGTTCTCGATATTCGTCGAGACGAATCCGATGCTCGCGCTCTTGCCGGCGGCGAGCGCGCGCGCGGCGTCGTTGCGCACGTACCCCAGCTCGTCGATGGCATTCCGTACGCGCTCGAGCGTCTTGGGAACGACGAGCTCCGGGTGGTTCAGCACGTTCGAGACGGTGCCTCGTGACACGCCGGCCAGCAGTGCGACGTCGGCCAGACTCGGGTTCTGACGTGCCCGTGAGGTGCGGGGGTTGTCTGGCATCCGATGGTCCTCTCTTCACGGGTTATCGTGCGGACTCCTCAACTTTGTTGGAGCGCTACAAGAGTCTGCCAGAAATGAGCGCGAATCATGCGAAGCGCGGGTGTGAGCCCCGGCGAGAAAATATCCCTCTGGACTTCGGGGAGATCCCATGCCGATACTTTGGCTATTCAAAGGAGATCGAATTAATTTCGAATGGTGTTCCCTCCGGAGAGAAGCGGCAGATCTGGTCGCTTTCGTTGCGTCTCCCGTCGGCCGACCGGGTGACGACCGTTCGCGCCGAGCCGCGCATCCGTCGATTCCAGCAATGGGCCGGCCGTAGGAATACCCTGATCTCCGTGCTGGTCGGAATTGCCTGCGCCATCGCAGCCTGGCTGCGGATCCCGGCCCTGGCACGCGACACGCTCTGGGCCGAGGATGGCCGGAATTTCCTGCAGGCGGCTGTGAACCAGGGGCCGATCTTCTCGCTCTTCGATCCTTATGCGGGCTACCTCCACACGATCCCGAGAATGATCTCCTCCCTCGTCGTGCTATTTACTCCGGTGCCGGATTACGCGTATGCGATGACGGCCGCGACCTGCGTGGCCGCCGGCGGGGCGGCCGCGGTCGTCTACGTCTGCTCGCGGGATGTCGTCCCTTCCCTGCCCGGGCGGCTGGCACTCGCGGGGATCACAGTCCTCGCCCCCCTCGCGCCACGCGAGGTTCTCGGAAACGCGGCGAACCTTCACTCGATCATGTTCTGGATGCTTTTCTGGATGCTGCTCTACCGCCCGAGATCCCGCGCGGGTTCGTACCTTCTCGGCGTCATCGCAGCCCTGGCGGCGTTGACGGAAATTCAGTCGCTGTTTCTCCTCCCGCTGCTTCTCCTGGCCCTGCGGGATCGCCGACGATGGCCGATGCGCGTCGGCTACCTGCTCGGAGCAGCAACCCAGGTGGTGGTGACACTCGTCTGGTCGCGCGCACCGGCCGGAAACCCCGCAGTCGGGATCCCGTCGATCCTCTACGGCTACCTGATCAACTCCGTACTCCCGCTGTGGATGCCGCAGAACGCGATCGGCCCGTCCGTCGCTGCCGGCGGAGTGATGCTGGCGATTCTGCTCACCGTTCCGATCGTCGTGGCGCTGGCCATCACGGTCATCCGCGGCTCGGCTCTCCAGCGCGTGACGGCGATCGCTCTTACGGCCGGATCGGTGCTGGTCTACTCGGCATCCGTCATTGACAATCCGAACTCCTTTTACGACTACGCATCATTCTCCACATCGCAGCTGGAGACGCTGTGGCTGACCCGGTACGGAGTGGTGCCGTCGATGATGCTCATCGCCGTGCTGGTACTGGGGGCCACGACCGTGTGGCGAACGGCATCCGCGATTCGTGAACCTCGCGAAGTTCGAGGGCACCGTCCCGGTGCTGTTCGCCGAACCGCGAGGGTCGGGGCGGCCGCTGTGATCGCGGTTATTCTTCTTGCTCAGTTCACCCCGCAGGGCACCCGCCGATCCTCCGGCCCCGCCTGGCAACCTCAGATATTGTCTAACGCCCAGGCTTGTGAGAGACGGCCGGATTCGGCCGCGGTGAATTTCAAGGAGACGATCGGCTGGACTGTGACACTCGACTGCGGGGCGATCGAGCAGTACGGCTGAGCGACACGCATGAAGGTCAGTCGATGACCGCTCCCGCGAGGTCTTCCTTCTCGTCGTCCGGCACCTCTAGTGCTGCCGCCTGCGAGTCGGCGAGGGCGCGTTCGGCTGCCACATCCAGACCGCGGGTGAAGGCGAAGTACAGAACGGCCGACACCGGTAGACCGATGAAGAGGGAGATATCCACACCGCCCATCGCCTTCGAGACGAATCCCTCGTAGAGACCGGCCACATTGAAGAACGGCGTCATGCAGAGGAATCCGATGAGGTACGCGGTGATGCCCTGCCATCCCCAGCGGCGGTATATTCCTCGCGGCTTGAAGATCTCCGCGATGGCATAGTGCCCCTTCCTGACGATGAAGTAGTCGGTGAGGTTGACCGCCGTCCAGGGGATGAAGAAGTACAGCACCAGGAACAGGAAGCCGGAGAAGAATGCTTCGAAGCTGCTGGCGACGAAGCCGGCCAGGATGCCGGAGATCGCCGCCGTGATCGCGACGGTGATGATTCGGATACTCAGGGTGGGCTTCACCTTCTTCAGGCTGTCGATCGACGAGATGAGCGTCAACGATCCTCCGTACATATTGAGCACGATGACGGCGACGAGCCCGAGCGCGAACACCAGGAGAGCGATGTTGCCGAAACCGGGGAAGAGGTCGTTGGACACCTTCAGGATCCCGGCAACCGGATTCCCGGCATCGAATCCCTTGATAGCGGCCGCGAGGTAGGCGCCGAGGATCATGATCCACGCGCCGCCGATCGCCGAACCCCAGAACGTCCAACGGAAGGTCTGGCTGGTCGGGGTGTCGGCTGGCAGGTAGCGCGAGTAGTCCGACACGTAGATCGCCCAGGAGATCTGGTATCCCGCGACGACGCCGAGCTGTGCGAAGAACGCGATCGGCGAGAAGGTGCCGAGGTCGAAGGAGCCCGAAGGAAGGGGGAGGTGAACGAGTGCGGAGATCGTCACCAGTGCCATCACGATGACGGTCAAATAGACGAGATAGCGCTCCATCCGGTGAATCAGGTCATAGCCGAACAGAGCGATGACGGCCCCGGCGAGCGTGATGAGCAGGACCCACAGAGGAGCGAGGGTCGCGGGAGCGTTGACAGCATCTCCGAGCGATTCGCCCGCCAACACGGTGTTGAAAACGTTGAAGCCCGCGTACTGGAGAAACGCGAACAACCAGACGAGCAGGGCACCGATGTAGCCGAACTGGGGCCGCGACTGCACCATTTGCGGGAGCCCGAGTTTCGGGCCCTGCGAGGAATGTGCCGCCATGAAGATGGTGCCGATGACCAGTCCGAGCGCGATGGCGACGATCGACCAGATCAGGTTGCCCCCGAGCGCGAAGCTGGTGGTGCCCACCGCGAGGGTGGCGAGTTGCGCGTTGCTCATGAACCACAGCGGGCCGACATGCCAGACCTTGCCGTGACGCTCGCTCTTCGGCACGTAGTCGATGGACCGGGTTTCGAGCCCGCTGGATCGCGATTCGGCATTTGTTGCACTCACGTGGTTCTCCTCGGGGTTGACTGGGCGGGTTCATTCGTGAGGGGCGGTCAGCGCTCCATACAGCTCAGGGCGTCGATCGCCGAAGACGTCGACGAGCGTGCTCATGGTCTTGTCATGAGACAGGGTCATGTCGAGGTCCGCGGTGACGATGCCGTTCGGATCGACACGGGCGACAATCCAGCCATGCTCGTCGATGATGCAGCTCGCTTCGTTCCACTCCTGACCACGTTCGCTGCCCGCACGATCGCAGCATGCGATACCGACACGGTTGCTGTACGCCGCGGCCATGGCGACGGTGACCTCCGGCACGCGCTCGCCGGCCGGCACTGACTCCCTCGGCCAGTTCGTAGGCGCGACGATGAGCTCGGCGCCTCGAAGCGCGAGACTCCGCGGAAATTCGGGAAACTCGAGATCGAAGCAGATCAGGATGCCGAGCTTGCCGAGGACTGTGTCCACGACGGGCGGCTCGACCGACCCCGGCGCGAAGATCCGTTTCTCGTTGTCCCAGAGGTGAACCTTGCGGTAGACGCCGAGCACGCCGGATCCGTCGACGACAACGGCACTGTTGTAGATCAGGCCGTCGACGCCCAGCTCGACGAAACCCCCGACCGCGACGCCGTCAACTGACCGCACTGCCTCAGCCCACTGTTGGAAGACGGAATGTTCCCGGGTGATCGCAACCGAGCGTGCCTCTTCCGTCGAGGAGAACATGTATCCGGTGGTGACCAGCTCGGGGAGGATCACGAGCTGAGCGCCTGCTTCGACGGATTCGGCGATCGCCGCGACCGTCATCCGGATGTTCGCCTCGAGGTCGCCGATGGCAGGCGCGAGCTGGCGGCAGACGATGCGGGTCACGTGATCCCCACTCACTCGAGGACGAAAAAAGTCGTGCCCCGAGTCTGTACCCTCCGCGGCTGGCGTGCCAGCGTTGTCGGCTGGTTTCCCGCTTTACCCTCTGGAAGACTGCCGCGGTGTCCAACTCATGCTGTTTGCGAACAGGGCACTGCGGCGGCCCCAAAAATACGGCGAACTCGGGCGCCGGAATTCCAAACTGCGTGAGTTGTGAACCGGCGGCGGCAGCGATCGCGACGCCGATGGCAGCTGACTACATCGCCGCCCCGACGTAGGAGTACTTCACGAAGACCTCGGACGCGAGCCCCGCCTCGTCGAGCACGCCCTGCACCGCACTCAGCATGTACCGCGAGTCCCAGCCCATATAGAGGAAATGGGTTTCGTCGAGGGCATCCCAGTGCCCGTTCCAGGCCTGCGCCTCGAAGATCGGTCCGCCGCGCCGCGAGCTGAAGGCGACGACGTCGGTGTGCGCATCCGCCCAGAGTCGCTTGAAGATGCGGTTGAACAGTGATTTGACGTCGAAGACGTCCCAGTGCTCCCCGCGGTATTCGACGTACTCGAACTCCCGCTCCCAGCCCCGCGGCCAACCGCGGCGATGAACCGCGTCGAGGATCGGCGCGAGCCCATCATCGTCGATCGCGACCGTCGCCGGCCTCTGCCAGACCCGCAAGAACTCCGCCGTCAGCCTCGCCGTTCGGTCGCCGATCGCGGCGGTACCCCAGGTCGGCAGGTCGGCCAGCGACCGAGTCACCGCGATCGAGCTGCGGGCATAGACCGCGCGCTTCTCGGCGAATGATCGATCGAATACCCGCTCGGCCAGCGGTTGCTCGAGCAGCGCGAGGTTGCCGAGCGTCTGAGCCAGCGCCCGATGACTGTTCTGCTCGTCTTCCGTGTAGACCGCCCACTCGCGTTCGCCGTCACCACTCCAACTGTCACCCGGCGAAAGCGGGAAGATGTGTTCGACGTCGTGGCCGGCCGGGTCGTCGACGCCCGAGAGACGGCCGAGCACGTAGGCGGCGTGGGGAAGATCCCCATACTTCAACGCAACGCGGACGCGCTCGTCAGACGGCGTTATGCGAGCGATGGCGAGGGTGAGGGCATCCGGTCCACGGTCGCGCGACCGGCACAGCCGACCCACCAGCCGGTCGGTGCCGATACCGACGACAGTGCGCCGGAGAACCAGCGACTGCACCTGTTCGAGCGTCCGGATCAGGATGCCGGCATCCACCGCTCCCCGCGAGAAGTCGCGGTATGCGCGCATGATGAGCGGGTACATCCCGCGCCCGAAGGTATTGGTGAGCGCGAGCTGGCGTGCGACCTCGGGGTCTGGGGCGAGCGTCGGTTCGAGAAGAGTTCGGTAGACCACCGAGTAGTCGCGCCACTCGGCGGCGTGCTCGCGAAGAGTCCCGAGATCCAGCCGCGGAAAATGCTGACGGAAGGCGTCGTACACTCCCCGCCCGCCGGCCAGGTCAACTTCTCGCCCGGTCGTCATCACCAGGTAGTGCCGCCAGAATCCGGCGATCGCTTCGCCCGTGTTCTGCTCGATCGGCACCCAGAACGTGTCTTCGATCTCGCTCTGCTCCGAGTGCGAAAGCCCCATGAGAACGTAGTTGTGGATCAGCTCGTGGTCGCGAAGTGGTTCACCCGTCGAGTTGAGGCTCTCGAAGATCTGCTGCGCGTTGGCATGCGCTCCGAGGGTGATCGCCACATGCTCCAGACGCTGAAGGCCGCGCCAGATGCGCAGTGCCTCCGACGCGGGGATCTGACTGCGGAAGAACGCATAGTTGTCGGCGAAACGCGAGTCGGCGGATGCCTCGAGGTCGCGGTCGAGCACGACGTTCTCGAACACCTCCGCCCAGGCCCGGTGGGGACGCAGCCTCGTTCGATCGGGCGCAGAGTCATGCACGAGAACCTTCGACAGCTCGGAGACGAGTGTCGGATCCGAGGCGAGCCGCCGGTCATGGAGCACGGTGTGATGAAGGGCCGCGATCAACAGCATCAGGGTGGTGATGCGCTGCTGGCCGTCGATGAGCACGAGTTCCGCTTCGGCGCTGGTGGTGCTGGCGGACGAGAGGATGGATCCGATGAAATGCATCTGCCGGTCATCCGAATCGGCGACGGCGCGGATGTCGGCGAGCAGCTGCTCGCACGCGCCGATGTCCCAGCGATACTGCCGCTGGTACACCGGAACGACGATTGTCGTATCGGCGGCCGAGAGCCATCGAATCGTGTTGACCGCGGTGGCATCGATATTCGTCGCAGAGCCCATAGTTGGGACCAGCTTATTCGGAGCTCGGCGCGGATCGGTCGCCGGAGGACCGCGAATGTTAGGCTGCCCTAAGTTGGGCCTGTTAAAACGTGCTGGCCCCTGACGAAAGGACATGGGTCACACCATGGGTTACATCACATCTGCCGCTCTCGAAGAAACTGGTTACGTCGTTCTCGACCGCTATAACCAGGAGCTCGATCCCACTGAGTGGCAGGACATCGAATACGTCGACTGGAAGTCTTCGGGGGAGACCCAGTTCGCACCGCTCGCAAGCGCGAAGGGTGAAATCGAAGTCAACGGCTTCTGGAATCACAAGCCCCCGCGCACCGACAAGGACGGCGTCTGGATCCCGTCGCAGGTGGAGAAGGCGCCGAACCTGACGCGTCGCGCGCAGGAGCCCGGATCGAACGTCGGTCGCTGCCGCGTGATCGAGCTGCTGCCGAACACCTACGCGGATTGCCTGTACA
>JANYGT010000050.1 GCA_025362355.1 Lacisediminihabitans sp.
GACCGGTCCGCGCCGGGTCGGCCTGCCCACCGTGCACCTGACGACTCATTTCCAGCAGGTCAGCCGCGTCGGCGACCGCGGTGCTCGAGTGGCTCGACGGTGTGGCCCCGGCCGGTCCGGTCTGGCTGATGGGATTCTCCCAGGGCGGCGCGATGGTCACCCAGCTGCTGCGTCTCGCCCCCGAGCGCTTCTCGGCGTTCGTCTGCCTGTCCGGTTTCAGCGTTCCCGGCGAGCTGCCGGGGGATGCTGCCCTCGAAACCCTGCGGCCACCGCTGTTCTGGGGCCGCGACCCCGCCGATCCCGTCATCCCGCAGTCCGCGATCGAGCGCACGGCGGCGTGGCTGCCGGCGCACACGACTCTGACGACGCACCAATACAGCGGCGTCTACCACTCGATCTCGCGCGAGGAGATCGACGACATCGTCGCGTTCCTGCAGACGACTCGCTGACAGCGCCCGATGCTGCGTCGGCATCTCCCGGTCCCTCCCGTACTGGGGCGTGCAGAAGCGAGGCGGGTCGCGTAGCGTTTTTCCCGACCACATTCGACCGTTGGGGGACGGAATCACTTACCACGGGGAACCCGCACCGACGCTGCCCGGCTCAGAGGCGGCGGCGGACGCGACCGCGGAATCCACCGCCTTCGCGTCGGTTCGCGAGTTCCTGCTCCTCCAGCGTGAGGCGCCCGAGCGGTCGCTGTTCGCCCGGATCCTCGGGCTGGATCCGCTCGCCCGGGAGGCCGCCGCACCCTATGCCGGAGCCCTCGCGGAGATCACCGTCGCCGAGTCCCTCGAGCGGCTCGGCTCGGACTGGACCATACTGAACGACCTCTCGATCGGGTCGACGCGGCGGCCCATCGCCTATGCGCTCGTCGGGCCGGCCGGCGTCTTCATACTCGAGGTGCACAATCATTCGAACGCGGATGTCTGGGTCGGCGAGCGAAGCATCGTCGTCGACGGTGCGCCTCATTCCCACATCGTCGAGTCCGAGCGCCGCGCCGACAGGGTCGCTCGTCGACTGTCCGAGGCGACCGACCTGCCGGTCGTCGTCACGCCGTGCCTCGTCGTCGCCAATGCGGCGGAGCTCACCGTGCGGCACCGTCCTCGCCGGGTCGAGGTGCTCGTACCCGACGCTGTCGGGCCGTTCTTCGCCGACCTTCCGCGGCTGCTCTCGCCGGAGGCTGTCGATCGACATCGGGACGCCGCTCTCGCCCCGACGACCTGGCACACCGGGTCGATGACGACAGCTCGGAACGCCGGCGGTCTGGTCGATCGGGCCGAGTTCGCCGACATCCACCGGTCCATCGTCGAGTCCCACCGTCGACGGCTGTTCTGGGCGATCTCCGGCGCGGCGCTCAGCTCAGTCGTGCTTCTGGCGACGACCGGGGATCTCATCGCCCGGACTCTCGGCCTGATCCGCTAGCAGCGACTGATCGGGAACCTTCTCGGTCAGACTCTCCGTGTTTCAGGTTCTTAGCGTCTCAGGCGGCTCAGCGTCTGCGAGCGGCGGCGGCCACGACGAAGCTCGTCGGCAGGAGGCTGGCGATGGCGACGAGTGCTTTATAGCGGGCCGTCGGAATGGAGATCGCGCGCCCCTTCGCGACATCCCGCAGTCCGATCCGCACCACGGTGTCGGCATCGAGCCAGAGCGCCTTCGGCACCGAACCGCGGGAGACCCCCATCCGCTCGTGGAACTCCGTGTAGACGAAACCCGGCGCGATGGCCGAGACGGTGACGCCGCGTTTTCGGTAGAACACGTTCGCCCAGCGGGTGAAGCTGAGCATCCACGTCTTCGCGGCACCGTAGGTCTCGCGTGGCGTATAGCCGGCGACGCTCGCGACATTCACGATCGTGCCCGAGCGCCGGGGCAGCATCTGCGAGAGTGCCGCGTGGGTCAGCCGGAGCGGAACGAGGATGAGCATCTCCGCGAGACCGATCTCGTCGTCGATCGAGTTCTCGTGAAAACTCTTCGGCAGCCCGTACCCGGCATTGTTGACGAGCATCCCGATCGCCCGGTCACCGGATGCCGCGACCCTCGCCTCGACCGCCCGGAGACCATCGGCGCTCAGCAGGTCTGCGCGCAGCACTTCGACGTCGGCGCCGGAGGCCCTCAGCGTCGTCGCCGCGGATTCGAGTCGTTCGACGTTTCGCGCGACGATCACGAGATCCCAGCCGTCGGCCGCGAGCTGGCGGGCGAACTCCGCTCCGAGTCCGGCCGATGCTCCGGTGATGAGGGCGATCGGGCGGCGGGAAGACGTGATCACCGCACTTACGCTACGCGAGGTCCGACCGCTGGACTGTACGTTCCCGCGGTGTACAACTGGGGGTATGAGCGAAAAGATCACCCTGGATGTCCCCACCGAAACCATCGAGTCGACCACGAAGCAGGGCGGAGACTTCCCCGTCGACTTCGGTGCCTACATCGCGCGACCGACCGGCGAGCTGAAGGGTGCGCTCATCGTCATCCACGAGATCTGGGGACTCGTCGACCACATCACATCGATCGCCGACCGGTACGCCGCCGAGGGCTACCTCGTCATCGCCCCCGATGTGCTCAGCGCGATCGGTATCGAGGCGCAGATCGGTGAGGAGCTCTTCGCGATCCGCAACAGCCCGGACGAGAAGGTGCGCACGGAGGGCCAGCCGCGCCTCCGCGACGCCTTCGGTTCGCTGCAGACGCCCGGATACTCCGAGTGGGTCGTCGGTGCCCTCACAGCCGCCGTCGATTACCTCGAGGCGCAGCCCGGCGTCGATGGACGCGTGGCCGTCACCGGTTTCTGCTTCGGCGGGAGCTACAGCTTCGCGCTCGCCGCTGCCGACCCTCGCGTGAAGGCGGCGCTTCCGTTCTACGGTTCTGCCGGGGCCGCCGGCGACCTGTCGACGATCGCGTGCCCGGTCTACGCCTTCTACGGCGAGAACGATCCGTCGCTCGTCGACGCGCTTCCCGAAGTGACGAAACAGATGGCGGATGCCGGCATCGATTTCCAGTCGAAGGTCTATCCGGGAACCGGGCACGCCTTCTTCAACGACACGAACCCCGCGACCTACGATGCGGAGGCCTCAGCCGACGCCTGGGCGAAATCGAACGCGTTCCTCGCCGCCCATCTGGGCTGATCGACGTCGCCGTTGCGCTTCTGGGATGGCCTCCGCAGGTGCTGCCAGACAATTCCCATGGAGTGCTTCAGCGCCTCTGGGGTTCGCCATAGGCCTCTCATAGGGTGCGGAGCGATTCTCGACGTGTTGCCAGATGGCACGATCGAGAAAGGCCGACAATGGACTCCGAAGAATTCCCCGCGCCGCACGAGACCGACTCAGCAGACCGGATGGCCGACCCGGCGGTTGCACCGACAGTCACGCCGACTGCCAGCTCAACAGACGCATCGGCAGGCCCGGCCGAGCCACCGCGCTGGTACCGTCGTCGTCGCAGCATCATCGCCGGTGGTATCGCGGCAGCCCTCCTCATCGGGGGAAGCGGAGTAGGTATCGGCCTCGGAGTGAGCGCTCTCGCGACGTCTTCCGCGCAGAGCGCCGGCGGATTGTCGAACACGTTTCCGTCCGGCGGGCAGTCGGGGCAGTCGGGACAGTCGACCCAGAGCCTCCCGCCGCGCGGATACGGCCGTGGCGGATCATCCTTCCAGCGGGCCAGCGCAGCGGATGCCGTCGCTGCGACCGCCGCCCAGACCGTCGGCGTCGTCACGATCGTCTCGACCCTCGACTACGACGCGAACTCGCAGGCCGCCGGCACGGGCATGATCCTCTCCTCCAATGGCCTCATCCTCACCAACAACCACGTCATCGAGAATTCGACCAGCATCAGGGTGACCGTCGAGTCGACCGGCAAGACCTACGACGCGACCGTCATCGGTACGGATGCGACGGATGACGTCGCCGTGCTGAAGCTCTCCGACGCATCCGGGCTCACCGCCATCCACTTCGCCACCGGAAGCGCCGTCGCCGCGGGAGCGAGTGTCACCGCCGTCGGCAACGCCGGGGGAACCGGTGACCTCGTCGCCGCGACCGGAACCGTCACGACGACAGGCAAATCGATCACCGTGCAGGGGGACTCGACCGATACCTCCGAGAGCCTGACCGACCTGATCGAGGTCAGCGCCGACATCGTCGCCGGAGACTCCGGCGGACCGCTCCTGAACTCCGCCGGCGCCGTGATCGGAATCGACACCGCGGCTTCGGCCGGATCTGCGAACACCGTCGGCTACGCCATCCCGATCACGAAGGCGCTCACCATCGCGAAGCAGATCGAGGCGGGAACGGAATCGGCGACCGTCAAGATCGGCTATCCGGCATTTCTCGGGGTGCAGCTCGCCTCGCCGACGCTGTCAGGCGGAAGCGCAGCTGGCGGAAGTGACACCGCGGCTCCTGCCACCGTCGGTGGGGTCATCGCCGGAACTCCGGCCGTGACACTCGGGCTCGTCGCCGGTGACACGATCACCGCGATCGACGGCGTAGCGGTGGGGAGCGCTTCAGCTCTGAGCGCAGCGATCTCGGCCCACAGGTCCGGCGACAGGGTGGCGGTGAGCTGGACGGATGCGTCGGGCGCACCGCACACCGCAACCGCCGCCCTGGCGAACGGGCCGGCGCTGTAGCCGGCACACCCCGCTCGGGTTCCTAGACCCGAACGCGTAACAATCAGCCCGCTCCGGCCCACCCCTTCCTCATGGGGCCGGAGCGGGCTTCGTTGTGCCGGGGCGCGCCCGGCGTCGTCGTCGGTGCTGGCTGGGCTGAGCCCACTGTGAGTCCTACTCGGTCGTGCAGTGTCCGGATGCGACGGGCGTCGACAGTGAGGCGGCCTTGGCGGCGACGGGCGAGATCTCGCTGGTCGTGAGGGCGAAGCCGACATTCGCCGTCGTCGACGACTTGGCGAACACGACACCGGCGACATGGCCGGCTGGATCGAGGAGCGGTCCGCCGGAATTGCCCTGTTCGACCTCGGCGGCGAGCGAGTACACCTCGCGATTCGCCGGGTTCTGGCCGTAGATGTCTGGTACGCGAACGGTACTCACGCCTTCGACGGCGGCCGGCTTCGAACTGAACGGTCCGCCGAGCGGGTAGCCGTCGAATATGGCGTTCGCTCCGCGACCGAGGGTTGCTCCGATGGTGAGAGACGCCGTCGGCATCCGGTTGACGGCGATGACGGCGAGATCGTTGACGGGGTCGAAGTAGACGACGCGGCCCGTCCAGCTTCCGCCGTCAGGTGCGAGCACGACCGGCTCTGTCACGCCGGCGACGACGTGCGCATTGGTGAGGATGCGGTCACGCGACACGATGAAACCGCTTCCAGTCTGGTTCTGCCCGCAGGCATAGGCGTTCCCGGTGATCTTCACGACCGAGTGGGCCGACACCTGCTGGGCCGCGGTGGATCCAGTGGTCGGGATGGGCAGCGGTGTGCCGACCCCGATCGAATCGAGACGCCGCGGGATGCCCTGCTGGGTCACGACGCTGCGCACCTGGGCCTCGAGCGCGTTGATCGGCTGCGGTGTGATGACGTTGATCGCGGCGACGACCTTCGACGACATGATCGCGTCGGAGACGAACGGCACGCCGAGGGAGCCGATCCCGAAGGCCAGCATCGAGATGACGATCGCGGTCGCGACGAGCGACACGACGGCGCCGAGCACGCGGTCCAGGATTCGGAGTGGACCCTTCGGAACACCCCGCGCGACGGCGCGCCCGGCGGCGGTGCCGAGTACGAGTCCGGCGATGATGAGCCCGATGACCACGAAGAGGATGACCGGGAGGCGCCAGGTGCTCGTGCCGACGACCCGGGTCACGAGGGGAATCGCGAAAAAGGCGAGCACCGAGCCAAGTACGACGCCGAGGATGCCGCCGATGCTCAATGCGAATCCCTGGCGGTAGCCGTTGATGGCCCACGCGACGAGCAGCACGAGCAGCAGCACGTCGAGGAGGATGGGGCCGGGCGTCATCCGTTCATCGTATTGGCCAATGCTGACCGCCCGACACCGCCCAAGTGGGGGCATAATTCACGAAGGAAGCAGAGACGTGCACGCCTGCTGTTGACGGCGATTCAGCCAAATTCCCGCTCCTTCGACGACGGAGTCACCGATGACAACACCCTTCAGGTCGTCCCGCCTCACCGTCCTCCGCCCGTTCGCGGTCTACGCCATCGTCTCGGTCATCCAGCTGGGTGCATTGTTCGCCGGCGCCGGGTTTCTCGCCACCCTCACCAAACCGCTGCTGATGCCGGCCCTGCTCCTCGCCCTGGTCGTCGCCGTGTTTTGGGGGGCGCCCGCGCGCAGAGCGCCGGTCGTTCTGCTCGCGGCCGTCGGAATCCTCTTCTCCTGGATCGGGGATGTGCTGCTCTCAACCCCGGGCGGTGTGGGCTTCCTCCTCGGGCTCGGTAGTTTCTTCCTCGCCCACCTCGCTTACCTCGTGCTCTTCCTCGGGCCACTCCGCACCCGGCGGCGGATCTCGGCGGCCGCGCCGGCCGCGCCGATCTCGCCGACGTCGCCGATCTCGCCACTCGCGCTCGTCTTCGTGCCGTGGCTGGTCGGTCTGCTCGTCATCCTCGGTCCGCACCTCGGCGCGCTGTTCGTGCCGGTCGCGCTCTACGGGCTGGTGCTCGGACTTGCCGCTTCCGCAGCCCTCGGCACCAACCGGCTGACGGCGATCGGGGGTGTGCTGTTCCTCCTGTCCGATACGGTGCTGGCATTGCGACTCTTCCTTCCCGGATTCTCGCTCTGGCAGCAGGACTTCGTAATCATGCTTCTCTACGTGCTCGGCCAGGGACTGATCGTGCTGGGGACGGTGCGCCCTACCGCCGATCGCGCCCGCGTGCATGACACCCGCGTGCATGACACCCGCGCGCAGCCGGATACCCCCTGAGTGCCGGGCGCTCTCGCCATCGCAACTACCCGCGAAGCGCCGCAATCACCCAGACATTCCGCCCCGCTCGCCTCACCCCGTCCCACCCCCCGGAGTCCGAACCGGCATCCCACCGCGGCTCTGGCCCGGCTGCGCCTCACCCCGGCTCTCGCCCTCCCGGTCGCCCCATACTCACCCGCGCTCGCCCGAGGCCGCGCCAGAGTTGCTCCGGATCGAGCCAGGGCGGCGCGAGCAGCTGAGGTTTCGCGTTCACCATCTTCATCGTGAAGTGACTGCTGTGAAGCATGTGGTGGTGGGCGGCGCAGAGCAACACCCCGTTGTCGGTATGTGTCGCTCCGCCCTCGCCGGACTCCTGCACGTGGTGCGCCTGGCACCAACTCGGCGGTGCGGTGCACTGCGGCCAGACGCACCCGCCATCCCGAACGGCGAGGGCCCGGCGCTGAGCCGAAGTAAAGAGCCGCTGCGTCGACCCGAGCGCGAGGATTTGGCCGAACGAACCGAGCAGCACGTGCACGATGTCGGCGTCGCAGGCCAATTCCCTGACGGTGTCGACGGAAACCGGCTCGTCCACGTCGTCCAGCCAGGCGATTCCGCGATCGAGGGAGGTGTTCTCGAGATCGGCAAGTTGCACGACCGCCACGATCGTCGCCGTCGACCGCATCCCGCCGGGTTCGAGCCCGGTCGATCGGAGCCCTGCGGTCATCAGTCCGACGAAGACGTCGTGCTGGCGCTGTTCGCGAGTGCGCGGGTCGACGATCCGCTCGATCACCTCGCCATCGACCGTCGAGTGGGTGACCGTCGCCCGAGCGCGATCTTCGTCACTGAGGAAGCGCGGAGTGACTTTCGGCGACGAAGACTCGGTGAATGCCGCGCGCAACAGCGCCGCGTTGACCGGATCGCACGCCCCGGCGAATGTCGTCAGCCCGTGGGCCTCCCTTCCGAGGCTGAAGCGGCGACGATCGCGCAGTTCATTCTCGCGCGGTCGCGTGCCATCGGGGTCGAGTGCTTCCCGCTGCACGCGGGCGTAGACGGCGACGATGTCGGCCGACTCGACCCGCGCCGTCTCAACGAGATGCTTCTCCGCCGGATCGAGCTGGTCGGGATGGGCGGTGTGAGGAGCAGCCTGGTCGAGGCACCGAACGATCTGGGCGGCAGCATCCACTCCGAGCGTGCCGGCGATCATGGCCGCGGCCACATGAGGATGAGCCGGGACCATCACGCGACCGTCGAGAGTGCGCCGCGGCCGGATGGCGGTACCGAGCCGGATGCGCCGCGCAGCTTCTGACGATGACACCCGGGTGAGCTGCTCGAGCAGGTGCACACTGCGCCGATGGCCGAGTCGGGAAGACAGGCCGGCCCTTCCGAGCTCGAATCGGGACCGGTCATCCACTTCGGCAGCGGACCGCGCGCGCAGGGTGTCGATCGAACGGCCGACCTGCTCGATCAGGCCGGTGAGGGAACAGGTCTCTTCGTCGGTCAGCGCCTCGAACGGCAGGGTCGCAAGACCGGCGAGCAGGGTGCTCGCCTGCTGGAGTGTCGCGATCGGGGTGTCCATGGAGGAAGTCTCCCGGCAGCCACCGACTTTCCATAATCGCTGGTCAGAAGACGGTTTCTACTGTGGACTACGTGTAAAACGAGACCCTGTGGAGGAGTAGTCGGCACGAAAAACCCACCCATCTTGGGGGTCCCGTCCCGCATCTCGAACTTGTAGCGTCAGACAGAGGACTTGGGGGAGTCATGACGCAGATCGCAGTGGGCAATGACCAGCCCCGGCATGCGCAAACGCACCCCGCGCTGCAGCTCGTGCCCTCGGAGCGCCCCGCAAGACAAGCGCACCCCGCGCACCCCGACCAAGAACTCGCGCACCCCGAGCTAGAGCTGACGCACCCCCAGCAAGAACTCACGCAGCCCGAACAAGCGCACCCCGAGCAAGCACCCCTCGAGAACCCGCCGACCGCCGCCCGGCCCCGCGCGGCGGGCGATTCCATGATGCAGTACTGCCTCAGGGTCCAGTCGAAGGCGACGCAGCACGGAGCGTTCGCACGTTTCCTCGGACGCAATCCGCTTCATCCGGACGCCCGCGCCCCCTACCGCGCGGCCGTCGGCGAGAGCGAGGTGGCCGGCATCCTCGCCGCCCTCGGTCCAGAGTGGGCGGTGTTCCACGTCGAGCCCGACGCGCCGCAGCCCGACCCGAGCGAGCCCGACGCGCCAGGCGTGATCACCGAGCCGGACATCGACCACCTCATCATCGGGCCGCCCGGCATCTTCGCCATCACGTCGAAGAACCACACCGGCCACACCGTCATCGCGACCGGTGACGCGATCATCCTGGACACCCGCAAGACGAGGTACATGGCGAAGTCGCTCTACGAGGCGAGCAGGGCATCCGAGTTCCTGCAGCGCGCGACCGGCGCCCGGGTCGCAGCAACGCCTCTGATCGTCGTCGTCGGTGTTCAGAAGATCGCGCGACGCATCAAGCCACCGATCGTCAGGGTCGTACCGTCGTCGAAGCTCGTGCAGGTGCTCGCGAAGGAACCGCGGGTGATGTCTGATGACATGGTCGCCTACCTCGCTCGAACCGCCGACCTCTGCTCGACCTGGCGCAATCGCACGATACGTGTGGAGGAGACCCGCCAGCATGTGCGATTCGAGCGTCTCCAGGAGGAGGTGCGCACCGCCGGCAAACGCCGTCGCGTCTGGTCGCTGGCCCTCTCCCTCGCACTTCTGGTCGGGATGCCGGCCACGGCCTTCGCGACATCCACGCTCGTGATCTCGCTTCTGCAGGCCTGACGACCGCGTTCGATCGCATCCTCAGCGATTGCCGAGCAAATCCATCGGTTTCACTGAAATGTTGCTCAGGATTGCGAGCGGCGGTGCGATTCTTCCATCGGGGGCCCACATACTTGGTCCGACTTTGAAGAAGAGAGGATGCCGGTGTTCGAACCGTTTCTCCGCATCCATCTGCTCGCGACCGTCCCGATCGTGATGAACGTTCTCGCCGTCATTGCGCTCATCGCCCTCCTCGCATCGCGCCGTTGGCGCCGCTGGCTGCCGATCGCGGCGGTCGTGATCGTCGCCGGTGCGGGGTTCGGGTTCGTGCTGGCCTGGATCCTCGGCGACCTGTTGGACCTTTTCGGCGTCGACCTCTCGTTCCTCACCCGCGTCTGGTTCGCGGTCGCCGTCGCCGGACTCTCGCTGGGAATCGCTCGGATCGTATTCTCGCGACGCCGGGGGATCATCGTCGGGGTCGCCGCCGGCCTCGTGATCGTGCTCGCGGGCGGGCTCGGCATCAACGTCGACCTCGGGGAGTTCGTCACCGTGCGAGATGTCTTCGCTCTCGCAGACATCGCGCCGCTCCGCGCGTTGCCGCACTCGACCCCGGTGGCGATCGCCGACTGGAACGCGCCGGCCGGCATGCCGAAGAAGGGGCTCATCGGCAGCATCCGGATTCCTGGCACCACCTCACACTTCAACGCCCGACTCGCGCTCATCTACCTTCCGCCGGCGGCGCTCGTCGCGCATCCGGCCCGCCTGCCGGTGTTGATACTGATGTCGGGTGAGCCGGGTGGTCCGAGTCAGCTCTTCGCTTCGGGTGGGATGACCGGCGTGCTCGATTCCTATGCGCGGGCCCACGCCGGCCTCACCCCGATCATCGTCGTCGCCGACCAGCTCGGAGCCGTCGATCACAACCCCATGTGCGTCGATTCGAAGCTCGGCAATGCCGCAACCTACATGATGGTGGATGTCCCGCGCTGGGTCAGGCACAATCTCATCGTCCTGCAGGACCGCGCTAACTGGGGCATCGGCGGATTCTCCGAGGGCGGCACCTGCGCAGTGCAGTTCGGTGCCGCCCACCCGGAGTTGTTCGGCAGCATCGTCGACATCTCGGGCCAGATCGCCCCCACGATCGGAACGAAGAGCGCAACGATCGCGGCCGGTTTCGGCGGGTCGGTCACCAAGTACAACGCTGCCCTGCCGGCGACGATCCTGAAGGCGCACGCGCCGTACGCCGACGTGCTCGCGCTCTTCAACTACGGCGAGTTGGACGCCCGTTACGCCCCCCAGGTGCGTCAGAGCGAAGCGGATGCCCGGGCCGCCGGGATGCAGACCAAGACGTTCGTCTCTCCCGGGACGGCACACGACTGGCACACGGTGGAATACTCGCTCTCGAAGTCGATCGGCTACATGTCGCAGCACTGGGGCCTCGGAGGCTGAGCGGCCAGCCCTCCGTGGCTGGCCTCCCTGAACGCGCGTTCAACATCAACGGGTGGGCGAATCGCCCCGAATTCTGATGTTGGAGGCCTCAACCTGCCAAATTCTGATGTTGAGTGCGCTGGCGGACGACATCTGTCGGCACGGCCGCTCGCATCCGCCGCCACTCTGCTAAACTCCCAAGGTTGCCGTCCAACGGCCGCGGATAAAGAGAGCTCGTGCATTCAGCACAGGGCACCGCGCAACGAGTGAGAGGGGTCATCTGTGCCATTAGCACCAGATGCCAAGAAAGCGATCATCGACGAGTACGCCACCCACCCGGGTGATAGCGGCAGCCCCGAGGTGCAGGTCGCAATGCTGACCGCACGCATCAAGGATCTCACCGAGCACTTGAAAGAGCACAAGCACGACCACCACTCACGTCGTGGCCTGCTTCTGCTGGTCGGGCAGCGTCGCCGCCTGCTGGGTTACCTGCAGGATGTCGACATCAACCGCTACCGCGCGTTGATCGAGCGACTCGGCCTTCGCCGCTAGTCGACCGCCACTTCTGGATCTGAATGGCCCGCCCCGTATACGAGGCGGGCCATTTCTCTGCCCGCGAGCATCCGGTTTCTCCGGCACGCAGCACTCACGACCCGGCCGAGAACGCTAGACCGGCGGCTCCGTCTGCAGCAGTTCGCGGGAGCGGAAGGCATCCCAGCGACCCATCCGCTCCTCGCCCTTCGCCCCGAGCCGGTGGAAGACCGGCACCACCAGCAGGTCGACGAGCATGATGCTGGCGGCGAGCGAGTAGAAGGGTGACGGGGCGGAAACGCTGATCGGCAGCACGACATCCGCATCCGCGGCCGCCGGCGACAGCTTCTGATCCGTGATCAGGATGACGCTCGCGCCGCGTCGCTTAGCCTGCCGCGCCAATTCCACGGTCGAGCGCTGATACCGGTGGAAGTCGATCAGCAGATACACGTCACGCGGCCTGAGGTCGACGATCCGCACCATGTCGAGGCCGAACGGATCGGCGACGAGCCGCACGCGCGGCCGGATCTGCTCGAGCGTGAGCGCGAGATGCTGGGCGAGGGCTGCGCTGAAGCGTCCGCCGGTGAGGAAGAGGCGGCGCGAGGCATCCGAGAGCAGATCGATCGTGGCATCGATCTCGCTCGGCGGAATGGATGCGATGGACGCCGCCGCATCCTCGGCCAACTGCACGGCACGCCTGGCGAGCATCTCCGCGTTCGACCCGTCCTCCGGCTGCCACTGCACGCGGCCGAGCGGCCCCTGCGAACGCAGGCTTAACTCCTCGCGGAGAGCAGCCTGAAGTGCCGAGAATCCGTCGATTCCGAGCGCTGCGGTGAAGCGCACGACGCTCGGCGCACTGACGCCGGCGTCTTTGGCAAGCGACGACGCCGTGCGAAGCCCCGCGCTCGGATAGTCGGCGAGCAGCGCCCGCGCGACCCGGCGCTCCGACGGGCTGAGA
Source organism: Lacisediminihabitans sp. (assembly GCA_025362355.1). GTDB lineage: Bacteria > Actinomycetota > Actinomycetes > Actinomycetales > Microbacteriaceae > Lacisediminihabitans. The sequence continues at coordinate 12,541 of JANYGT010000050.1, forward strand.
GCATCCATCCGATCGCCGATGAGCTCGGCGACGGTGCTGGAAGGCGAAGAGGTGCTCACGGTGCGACGGCGGTCACATCGAGCCGCATGGTCGTCAGCTCGAGCGTGCCGAGATCGACGGCGCTCACCGACTCGTCCGGCAGTACCGTCCAGCCGTTCCGGTTGATCCCGGTCGAGGAGAACGCGATCGCCCCGGAGGCCGACCGGAGATAGCTCAGCTGATAGTAGGCATCCATATGCTCGAACGGGAATTCTTCTTCAGTGATACCGCTCGCGGCGAATTCGGCGAACGGGGGAGTCGCGAACGAACTGGCGTGAACGGCTACGAATTCGGTCGGGGAGAGGATCAGTGCATTCAGACTCGCCTTCGGGTAGACCCCGCGCAGCCATGAAACCGCATCGAACACAGCCTCGGCGAGCGACTGTCCACGGCGCACATTCTGCCGCACGAGGGCGAGGTACAACTCGCTGTCGGTCTCGCCGCGAACCCCCGCGAGCACCTCTGGCGACAGTCGTTCACGCAGAAGGGCGGTGGGCACTATCGACCCGTTGTGGGCGAGTCCGATGCCGTCGGTGACGAACGGATGACTGTTCTCCTGCCGCACGGGCATGCCGTCGGTCGCCATCCTGAGGTGTACGACGCGCGCCGTCGTCGCCTGTTCGACCATCGCCTCGGTCAACCGGAGATCGTCCTGGCCGGCGGTCGCGATCTTCGTCGACTGAATGACGTCAGCCGCGTCGAGCCACATCGTGCCCCAGCCGTCGGCATGCAGCCGCGACAGGTGCTGGAACGTCGAGCACTGCAATTCGCCGATCGTGTCGGCGAGGGTGCTCGCGGTCGGCGACGCGAATCCGATGAGACGACAGATGGTGTACCCCCTTGGCTAGCGACCATGTGTAACAGAGGAAACATATCAGCCGCAGATTTGTAATTCGTAACACCGATGACACAAAGTTCTGCCAGCATGGCGTCGTGGCTATCGAACCGGTGCTCCCCGTTTTCACCGACGCGCAGATCGTGGATGCGCAGCGCCGCCTCACGGATGCCGGCGTCGCCATGGTCGCCGGCACCGTCGCCAACATGGCCGGCATCTATCTCGCGAAGACCGTCACGCCCGACAAGCTCGGTACCTTCGCAGGTGCCGGCCTCGGCGCCTCGCCGACCTGGAACATCTTCACCATCGACGGCGGCATCGCCTTCACCCCGACCCTTGGTGTCATCGGCGACATGCGGCTGCGCGTCGACCTCGACGCCCTGCGGATCCTGTCCGGCGGATTCGCCTGGGCGCCCACCGAGATCTTCGACCAGCATGGCGACCCGCTCGCCATCGACCCACGGGGGAGGCTGCGCCGAACCCATCGTGCGATCGAGGATGCCGGCCTCACCGTTCTCGTCGGACACGAGCTCGAATTCGTCGTGACGGCGGCGGATGGCTCGGCCTTCGAACGTCCCGGGTGGACGCCCTACGGCCTCGGCCCGGTGCTCGACCACGAAGCGTTCCTCACCGAGGTGCTGGCCGAGACGGCCGCCGCCGGCATCCCGCTCGAGCAGCTGCACGCCGAATACGTGTCGGCACAGTTCGAGTTCTCCCTTCCGCCGGCCGAGCCGCTCGCCGCGGCCGACGCCGTGGTGCTCGCCCGGGTCATCGTCGGGCGACTGGCGCGCAGGCACGGGCTGCGGGCATCCTTCTCCCCGTTCCCCTTCACCGGTGGGGGCGGCAACGGGGCACACGTGCACTTCTCTTTCGCGCGCAACGGCGAGTCCCTGTTCTCTGGCGGTGACGGACCCTACGGGATCACCGACGACGGCGCCGCGGCCATCGCCGGTGTGGTGGCCGGGCTTCCCGGCATCCAGGCGGTGCTCGGCGGGTCGATCCTCTCCGGTTCGAGACTGCGTCCGGGGTACTTCTCCGGCGCATACGCGTGCTGGGGACGCGAGAACCGCGAGGCTGCCGTGCGGTTCCTCGAGGCCACCCCCGGCAATCCGAATGGCGCGAACGTCGAGGTGAAGATCGTCGACCCGTCGTCGAATCCGTACCTGACGACGGCCGCGATCCTCGGGGTCGCGCTAGACGGGATCATCGACGGACGCCCGCTCCCGCTCGAGGTGCCGGCGGATCCCGCGGCCCAGACCGCCGATGAGGCGTCGGCGAGCGGCACGGTACTGCTTCCGACCGATCTCTCGTCGATGCTCGACGCACTCGAGTCATCCGCGGTCGCCGCACGGGTGCTCGGCTCCGAGATCGTCGCGGCCATCCTCGCCGTTCGCCGCTACGAGGTCGAGCACTTCGGCGGAGCGACGACGGACGACCTGCCCGAGAGATTCCGGTTCGCATGGTCGATCTGAACCCGGAACTCGCAGAATTCGTCGACGCCCTCCCCCTCGTCGACCATCACGTGCACGGCGCGTTCGCCGACGACGGCAGCCGCGACCGCTTCGAGAACTCGCTCAACGAGGGGAGCACCGACCCGCTCCCCGCGTTCGTCAGCGGCTTCGATTCGCAGCTCGGGTTCGCCATCCGCCGCTGGTGCGCGCCGCTGCTCGACCTGTCGAAGCACGCCCCGGCCGACGACTACTGGGCGCGTCGCGTCGAGCTCGGC
>JANYGT010000051.1 GCA_025362355.1 Lacisediminihabitans sp.
CCGCGCTACAACATGTTCGACCGCCACATCGAAGACGACGGGCTATTCCCTGTACTCGACGATCTCGGGATCGGCTGCATCGTCTTCTCGCCGCTCGCGCAGGGCCTGCTGACCGATCGCTACCTGAAGGGCATCCCCTCGGATTCGCGCGTCGCCGAGGGCCGGTGGATGACCGAGGACAACATCGACGACGCCTACCTGGAGCGCGCCAGGGCCCTCAATGATCTGGCCGGGCAGCGCGGACAGAGCCTCGCGCAGCTCGCCCTCAGCTGGGTGCTTCGGGTGCCGCAGGTGACATCAGCTCTCATCGGAGCATCGAGTGTCGCTCAACTCGAGAACAACTTCGCGGCTCTCGACGCAGCACCGTTGACCGACGAGGAGATCGCGGCGATCGAGCCGTTCGCCGTGCACGGAACAGGCGACCCGCGGTAGGCCCCGCACGCGCGCAGGCAGCGATGTCGGCGGCCGGCCTTAGCCTGACGTTGTCCACCACAGGAATAACGACAGCCGGGGCCGGCCGTCAAAGAGAGGCACTGATGACCACGCTCGCATTCGCAGGATCCGCCCCGCTCGTCCGGCCCGGAGTCGCCCTCACACAACTGCACGACGACCTGTGGCGGGTGACCATGCCGGAGGGCGACGTGCTCGGCTACCTCGAACGCTTCGCTGTACGCGATGGGATGCGTTTTCGGGCGAAGCGCTTCATCGCCCGTCAGCGGCGCTTCATCGTGATGGGCGAATTCTGGAGCATGGATGACGCGATCGACACGTTTCGCGCCAACTAGGAGCGCTCGCGCCTTGCAGTGACGGGTTTCGGCGATTCACAGACTCGCCATAGCCTTCACCGGTCGCGCCCCGCTCGCGAGTTATCCTCCTGCCATGGAGATCTGGAACAATTTCGTGGACTGGCTGTCATCAGGGTCGGGTCAGCGCATCGTCACGACCATCATCCTTCCGTTCCTCGCCATCATCATCGCCGGTGTGATCGCCGCCCTGGTCGCCCGCGGAGCACTCAAGCGCGTGGTCGATCTGAGTGATCGCGAAGACAAAGCCTCGGCCATCAATGCCCTGATCAGCGCCGCGCGCAAGGCCGCCGTCTGGAACAGCCTCCCCGCCCCGGAGCAGGCCCACATCGAGCACCTGATCGGCGAGGCAGACATCAAGCTGCGTCTGCTGCCCGTCGCGGGCACGGCTCTCGCAGCCGACTGGACGAGTCACGAGATCAAAGACATGCAGAAGAATGCCGTCTCGTTCAGCTTCCAGGCCGAGCAGACCCTCCTCACCTTCCGCGATCGCCTCATCGAGTGGCAGGCCCACCCCGGCCGCGCGAAGAAGCTCTTCAAGAACGACCTCGACTCCTGGGCCTACGACTCGTCGGTCTCCGAGCAGGATCTCGTCGCCCAGCAACAGGCCTGGGCAGCGCAGCAGGCCGAGGCCCGTTCCCTTGATGCCTACAAGGCGCCCACCGCCTCGACGAGGGTGGTGACCCCCGCCGAAGCCGAACCCCAGGCGACCCAGGCCATTCCGGTCTCCGCCGCCGAAGGGGCGACCCCGGTCGGTCAGAAGACCTATTACGCGCGTACCGTCCCGACGGATGACGCCCCTCGAGCGTCCTCAGATTCAGCGGAGATACCGACCACAGACGAGCCCACGACCGATCACGAACGCGAAGCTCGCCGCGAGACCTCGAGCTTCGCCCCGGTCACCGCCGGAACGTCGACCACCCACCCCGACGAGGGCACCACAACTCGTTGATCTCTCCAACGAGTGACCCGACGGCACACCCGTGAGTCAGATCATCGTGGTGGCGATCACCGTCACGATTCTCGCGGCGCTGACTTTTGCGGTCGTGGCGTTACTGCGTCTCGAAAAGCCCTGGCTGCAACCGATCGCCATGCTGCGTGCGGTCGTTCAGCTCGGTCTGCTCAGCATCATCCTGCTCAATGTCGTATCGAATGGCCTCTTCGTCGCGGCATTTCTCGTCATCATGGTCGGCGCCGCGACCTGGGTCGTGATCCAGCGCCTCGCACTCACGCTGCGGGATGCTCCGCGCATCGCCGCGAGCCTCGCCGTCACCTCCGCGGTTCCCGTCATCGTGGTCTTCGCAACCGGAGCCGTGCAGCTGAGTCCGCGCTACGTGCTCGCCGTCGGGGGGATCGTGATCGGCAACGCGATGACCGTCTCGACGCTGATGGGCCGGTCGCTGTCGTCGCAGTTCGCCTCGAACTGGGAGGAGATCGAGGCCTGGCTCGCGCTCGGGGCAACTCCGCGGCGGGCCGCGGTGCGACTGGTGAGATCCGCGGCATCCACCTCGCTGATCCCGTCGACGGACCAGACCCGGACGACCGGGATCGTCACCCTTCCCGGTGCATTCGTCGGGGCGATCTTCGCCGGGGCATCTCCGCTTGCCGCCGCGGAGTTCCAGCTGATCGTGCTCGCCGCGATCCTCGTGACAGGAGCGCTGACGGCCGCGCTCTTCAGCTGGTTCTACGGAGCACCGGCCGTGCTTCCGATCGACGGGGATCTGCGCCTTCCGCGCGTCGCCGATGCAGCACCGGTTGCCGCGGGCTGACAGCGCTCAGGCTCCGCCGACCCAGTTGAGCGGTGGCTCCGAGCGTCCGGATTCGGCGAGCCAGGCATCCCCCTGCGTCTGAAGCGCCTGAATCAGCGGAAAGATCTGCTCCGACGGGATGCGCACCCGGGCTGCGACCCGCGCCTCCATGATCGCCGGGGATCCGGGAACCGCGAGTCCGGTAGCCGGATCCACGGCCGGATGCGGCGGCAGTTTGATCGCCATGAAGTCGAGCACGAAGGTGTTCGGCGTGTGCCAGACGCTCGCGTAGTCCGAGAACACGCCCACCTCATGCTCGGGCGGCAGCTGCATCTGCATCTGAAATTCCTGTGGAACCTGCTCGTCTGGCATGTGCTCTCCCTCGATCACTACCAAGCATCCCACCACCGCGGGGACCCGCCGGCGCGTCAGAAGATGCGCACCGCGACCTCCGCCGGCGCCTCGAGCAGGCGTTCGATCTCGTCGTCGAGCTTCACGAGAGTGATCGATGCGCCCGCCATGTCGAGCGAGGTGCAGTACTCGCCGACGTAGCTGCGACCGATCGTGATGCCCTTCGCGCCAAGGCGGTCGGCCGCGATGCCGAAGAGGATGTACAGCTCGCTGATCGGCGTGCCACCGAGCCCGTTCACCATGAGGGCCACCCGGTCGCCGCTCTCGAACGGCAGGTCGGGAACGATCGCGTCCAGCATCTCGTCCACGAGCTCATTGGCCGGCGCCATCTTGCCCCGACGACGTCCGGGCTCGCCGTGGATGCCGACGCCGATCTCGATCTCGTCGTCGCCGAGCTCGAACAGCGGCGATCCCTTCGACGGCGGAGTGCAGGCTGTGAGCGCGATGCCCATGGTGCGGGTCACCGAGTTGACCTTCTCGCCGATGCGAATGAGCTCGTCGAGGTCTGCGCCATCCTCCGCTGCGGCTCCGACGGCCTTCATGACGAAGAAGTTGCCGGCGACTCCGCGGCGACCGACCGTGTACGTCGAGTCCTTCACCGAGACGTCGTCGTCGATGAAGAGGGTGCGAACCTTCACGCCATCGGCCTCGCTCATCTCCTGCGCCATGTCGAAGGCCATGCGGTCGCCGGTGTAGTTGTTGACGAGCAGCAGCACGCCTTTCTTCGAGGCGAGCAGCTTGGTCGTCTCGTAGACGTAGTCCATCGGCGGAGCGGCGAACACGTCTCCGGGGCATGCGCCGTCGAGCATTCCCTTGCCGACGGTCATGACGTGGGCGGGCTCGTGGCCCGATCCGGATCCCTGGATGATCGTCACCTTGTCGTCGTTCGGTGCATCGACCCGGTGGATGAGGTTGTATTCGGGTACGTACCGCAGGGTGTCGGGATTCGCGAGGGCGATGCCGTGCAGCATCTCCGGGACGAACTGCTGGGGGTCGTTGACGAATTTCTTCATGGTGTGCTCCACATCGTTGTGATTGGTTGGGGGTGATTGTCTAGGCTCTGGTGCCCCAGGATGAGGCGATCTTCTCGGCGAGCACCGCGACGGCGACCGCGCCGGCGTCGGGTGAGCCGATGCTGCGATCGCCGCTGTAGCTCGCTCGGCCGCGGAGGGCCTTCATCCCGGTGGTCGCATCCGCGGCTTTCCGCGCGGCGACGGCGACCTTGTCGAGGGTGGTCTGGATGTCGTCGCCGGCGTCGATCGACTGCTCGAGGGCATCCACCGCGGGCACCAGAGCATCGATGAGCGTCTTGTCACCGACGTCGGAGTTGCCGCGTTTCTTGATCCCCTCGATTCCGGCTCGGAGGCCGGCGACGACATCCGCTCCGGATGCTTCGCCCTTGCCCTTCAGCGCGGTTCCGGTGCGCAGGAACGCCGTTCCCCAGATCGGACCGGAGGTTCCTCCGATACGGCTCGTGATCGTCATCGCGACCTTCAGAAGGAACGTACCGGAGTCCTCGCGGTCGAACTCGTCCCAGTGGGCGAGCACCTGTTCGAATCCGCGGGCGAGCGAGTAGCCGAAGTCCCCGTCGCCGACGACGGAGTCGAGGTCGCCGAAGTACTTCTCGTTGTCGACCGCGGTCTGGGCGATCGTGCGCACCACGAATTCGGTCTCGTCGAGGCTGGTCACTGTGACTCCTTCGTTGCATGATTTCCTGATGTGTGCGGAGCGGCGAGCACGGCTTCGAGGTCGCCGAACGTCACGATTCCGTGCGGTCGTACGCCGGATTCGCTCGCGATGACCTCGGTGTCGATCTCCTGGCTTCCCAGCGATGACACGACGAAGGCCGCCCCTCCGAAGTCTTCGTGCCTGGTGTAGTCGCTCACGGTGACGATGGTGCGGATGCCGGCCGCCAGCGCCGCCCGCAGGCCGTTCGCGCTGTCTTCGACGACGATCGCCTCGTCCGCGCTGACGCCGAGCTCCCCGAGGGCGAGATCGTAGATGTCGGGAGCCGGCTTCTTGGCCGGAACGATGTCGCCGGCGAAGACCGCGAAGTTGGCCGCCATCCGGCTTCCGACGACATGCTGCAGCACCGCCAGTACGGACTTCTCGGCGGAGGTCGACGCGACCGCGAGTTGCCAGCCGGCATGGTGCGCCTCGGCGACGACCCGCGCGATGCCCGGTCGCGCCGGGAGTGCACCCTCCTCGACCATCGCCGTGTACAGCTCGGTCTTGCGTCGGTGCCAGGACGCGACGCGCTCGCGCTGTTCGGCCGGGTCATCCGAGAGTCCCGTCGCCTTCACGAACTCCGGCGTCAACAGGCTGGCGATTCGCTCTTTCCCCCCGCCGATCAGCACTTTCTTCGCATAGTCGTCGTCGGTCCAGTGCACGGGTAGTGCGAACTCGGCGAACGTCGCGTTGAAGGCCGGCAGATGCCCGTACCGCTCGGTGTCGGCGAGCACGCCATCGCAGTCGAAGATCAGTGCCGGCACAGCTCAGGCCCTCCCCGCGCTGCCGAAGGTCGTCGCGAGCCCGGTCACGAGCCCACGAACGTCGGAGGCGACAGCCGCGAACAGAGTCGGCGGGTCCCACTTGTCGGCGGCCTCCGCCTTCTGCAGGTTCGCGAGAGAGGACTGCATGTAGAGCATCTTGAGCGATGTCGAGATGTTTACCTTGGCGCATCCGCGGGCGATCAGGTCCTGGAACTGCGCGTCGCTCATCCCGCTTCCGCCGTGCAGGGCGATCGGAATCGGCTGCGCGTCGACGATGTCGGTCACCCGCTGGAAGTCGAGCACCGGTGCACTCTTGTAGACGCCGTGTGCATTGCCGATGGACGGAGCGAAGACGTCGACACCCGTACGGCGGATGAAGTCGAGCGAGACATCCACCGTCTGGCGGCGGCCCTCGAGGTCGGAACCGTGGCCGTCCTCGACACCGGTGATCGCCTCGATCTCACCCTCGACGTGGGCGCCGTAGCTGCGCGCCTCCGAAACGACCTCGATGGTCTGCCGCAGGTTCTCCTCCACCGGGAGCTCCGACGCGTCGAAGAGCACGGAATTCCAGCCGATGCGAAGACACTCCGAGATCACCGCGCGGTCGGGGCAATGGTCGAGATGAAGGGTGACGGGCACCTCGATGCCGGCGGTCATGCTCGTCCACATCGCATAGAGCACCTCGGCGCCGATCGACTTGACCGTCTTCACAGAGGTCTGCACGATCACCGGGGAGCGAACCTCGACGGCGCCGGCGAGCACGTTCTCGAGTGTCAGGTCGTTGAGGATGTTGATGGCCGGCACACCATAGCGCGCAGCAAACGCGGAATCCACGATCTCTTTCAGCGAGACGACAGCCATGCACACCTCCGTGAGTATGTGCTTCACGGTAGGCCGACCGGGTTCGGCGAGCTATGGGGGGTTTCCCTACCTGCGCCCCGGATCAGCCCGCACGGTCGGAAGCGAACGAGGCGAGTTGAGTTCGGTTGCGCGCGCCGGTCTTCCGCAGGATGGTACCGACGTGCTTCTCCACGGTTTTGAACGAGATGCCGAGGGTCGAGGCGATCTGCTTGTCCTGCCAGCCGCGCTCGACGAGGGCTCGCACCTCGCGCTCCCGCGGCGTGAGAGTGTCCTCCGTCCAACTCGCGATGGTCTGCCGGCCGGATTCGCTTTCCTCTGCCGGTTCTGCTTTCAGCCGCGAGTTCACGATCGCGATGGCTGCATGGATGGCGAACAGCTCGAGCAGCTCGGCATCGCGCGCGTCGAAAGTGCGGTCATCCTCTGCGCCGAAGACGACGAACGCTCCGATCAGTCGCGACTTGAACCGGATCGGAACACCGATCACCGCGCGCGAATGCCGCTGGTCGGTGGTGCTGATGTGACCGCCGGGAACCGTCGAATACCGATCGAAGAACACCACCCCGCGGGCTCGCACGACCGCGCCGGTGACACCCTCGTCGAGTGGGAACAGTTCGCCGGAGCGGCATCCGACGCCCAGATCCACCTCTTTGCGATAGAGCCGCGCATCCTCGTCGATCGTGCAGATCGAACCGCTCTGGCAGCCCAGCAGCCGAACGGCATTGACCAGGATGCGTTCGAGCAGCGGTTCGCGCTCGAACTCGCCGGCGAGATCTCCGGCTGAGGAGGCGAGAGCCTCGAGCTGGTCTTCGCGGGATCTGTTGGCGGAATGCTCTCGTATCGACTGTTCCATCGGGTGTCCTTCGTGCCGCGCGCCGATGCGTGGCTCCTGCACATCATCCGCCTGCCCGGTCGAAAGGGCTACGGCGAGTCAGCGAATGGTCAGCGTCGGATCACTTCGGCGAGCGTCATCGGCTCGGGATGATCCGTCCACGTGCCGATGAGCGAGGCCATTGCGTCGCCGGACACGGAGCCGGGGATCGCTCGGGCCACGGTCATCCGCAGTGTTCCGGCTTCGATGACCGTGACTCCGTTCTCAAAGCGTGTTGCAACATTCAGGATCTCGGATGCCGCGACCCCCGCACCGTTCCCGTCTCCCGTCACGCGCGCACTTGGTTCACGCACCTCCCGCTCGCCGTCCTGCTCGAAGTACTGCTCGACCTGGCTGCCACCGGTCAGCGCTGCGGTGGCCGCGGTGGCGATGAATGCCGGATCTCCGGCGCCGTCATAGACCCAGCGGGTGCCGAGGACGGAATGATCCATGGTGCGGATGAGCCACGCCTCCGCCCCCGCGAGCGGAGTATCGCGATAGGTGAGCGGCACCTGCAGGAGCGGGCCGTCCTCCACCCGCACGAGGATGATCTCGATGCCGACCATCCCGTCGGGGTCGTCGAACCGGTAGGACGCGACGTTGCTCAGGGCTGCTTCCGGGTCTCCGGCGAACCACGGTTGGGACGGCGCCCACCCGGCGATCAACTCGAGCTTCGATGGGTGCAGTTCGGCGTGATGGAGAAGGGCCATGGGCTCGAGCCTAGGCTGGCGGCATCCGTATTGCCGCTCGTATCCTTCCCTCCCATTCGTCTGCGCGCGAGTTTTCGCTCTCGGGCGCGGACGCCCGGGATCGAGAATCCACTTTTGACCCTCAGATCGCGATTTGGGGCCGAAAAGTGGCTTCTCGACGCGGGATCGTCGGTCACATGGCGACGGCTCAAGCCGAGTTTTGCTCATTGCCATTCGGGGTACCAGAAGCTACCGTTGAGCCAGGTTTACCGCGACGCTGTCGGCGCTGCCTGGTGCCCGTTCGGCCAGGGCTAGGTGAACGGTCAGTCGACAGCGTAGCGGCGGCGCGCATCAGTCAGCGCCTCAGTGCCCCCGGCAGGATTCGAACCTGCGACCAAGAGATTAGAAGGCTCCTGCTCTATCCCCTGAGCTACGGAGGCTGGCGTCACAAGGGTATCGCAGCGTGCCGCTGATGCCCGGAAGGTCAGACCGCCTTCGCGAGGGCCGCGAGCACCTGGTTGAGCGTCGGAACGCCTTCCGCGCGAAAGACCTCGGCGTCGGCGGCATCCAGCACGATCACCGTCGGAGTCGAGCGGATGCCGGCCCGCTCGGCCTCGGCGGAGTGCTGGGCGACATCCAGCTCGGCGATCGTCAGCGCCGACACGAGCTTCGACGCCTGGTCGAGCACCGCCCGCGTCTGGATGCACGGATCGCAGAACGACGAGGCGAAAAAGAGGAGCTTCACGGGAGTGACAACACCCTGCCCCGGGAAGGGATTCCCCGGCTACTGGCGGTCGCCGCGATCCTCGGGATCGTCGACGGGCTCGCTGTCTTTCGCGTCGTACGTGTAGGTGACGTGGTACTGCTCCCCCACCTCGACCCAGGAGTCGATGACGTAGTCGGTGAGGGTCTCTTTGCCGCCGACGGCCGTGAGCACGGTGATCTCGGCGTCGAAGGTGCCGTCGGTGCTGATGCGGTGGTCGGTCTGGCCGTCGTTGGGTCCGTCGACGTAGAGAACGAGGTAGTCGGCGCCCTTGGCGATGGTCGGCTGTGTTTCAGTCATAGTCGTTCATATTACGTTGACCGGGGTGGGTTGTTCAGCGGAGTACCAACCCGAGGATCCCGAACACAGCCGAGACGGCGGCGATCAGCAGCGCGGTGCCGATGATCACGCGGTGCACGGTGAGGAACTTCGTCGGCTTGCCCGCCGCGTCCCGGGCCCGCGTGTCGTTCGCGACCCGACGATAGAAGGTCGGCCAGACCGTTACGCCGAAGACGGCATTGACGAGGAGCAGGATGCTGAGGACGACGGTCACAGGTCAAGCCTAGATACTCTCCACTTTTCAAAGTACTTAGCCTAGCTATATAGTTTTGCTATATACTTTTGGTATGAAGACATCCCGCCCGCTAGTCGAGCGACTGATCATCGAGGCGAACCGTCTCACTCGGATCGCCGCCCTGGCCACCGGAACCACGACCCCGGCCGCGATCTGGCGCACGCTCTCGATCCTCTCCACCGATGGATCGATGCGCGTCGGCGACCTCGCCCGCGCCAGCCGCGTCACCCAGCCGACGATGACGAAGCTGGTGCAGAGCCTCGCGGAAGACGATCTCATTCTTCGGATCGCCGACGTCGAAGACTCCCGGGCCTGGCTGATCGCCGCTACCCCGAAGGGAGTGGCGGCGCTCGACGCCTGGCGGGTGGAACTCGGCGAGGCTCTTCAGCCGATGTTCGCGGACCTCTCCCCCGCCGAAACGGAAACACTCGAGAAGGCGATGGTCATCCTCGAATCCCGCACGGCGCTCGCGACGCGAATTGCACAGACAGCACGAACGAGGAAGGTGGCCTGATGGCTCACGAGAAATCAGCCGGTACGAGCATTCTCAAGCAGCCGAAGGAGGTCTGGGCCGTCGCATTCGCGTGTGTCGTGGCCTTCATGGGGATCGGGCTCGTCGATCCGATCCTGCCCGCGATCGCCAGCGAACTCCACGCCACCGCCTCTCAGACGGAACTCCTGTTCACCAGCTACCTGCTGATCACCGGCGTGATGATGTTCTTCACGAGTTTCATCTCCAGCCGCATCGGCGCGAAGAAGACGCTGATGATCGGTCTGGCTCTGATCGTTGCATTCGCCCTCGCGGCGGCACTCAGCGGCAACGTCGAAGCCGTCATCGGCTTCCGTGCCGGGTGGGGCCTCGGCAACGCACTGTTCATCTCGACCGCCCTCGCGACGATCGTCGGTGCGGCCAGTGGCGGGACGTCATCCGCGATCGTGCTCTACGAGGCCGCTCTCGGTCTCGGGATCGCGATTGGTCCGCTACTCGGCGGACTCCTCGGAACGGTCAGCTGGAAGGGACCGTTCTTCGGGACGTCCGTGCTGATGGCCATCGCCTTCGTTGCGATCGTGATCCTGCTAGGCAAAGAAGACCGCTCGGCGCGGGTGAAGACGAGGCTCTCGGCTCCGTTCCGCGCGCTCGCCAACCCGGCGCTCGCGATCCTCGCCGCCGCTGCCCTGTTCTACAACATCGGATTCTTCACCTTGCTCGCCTGGACGCCGTTCGCCCTGAATCTGCCGGCCGACAGCGCGGCGATCCAACTCGGACTCATCTTCTTCGGATGGGGACTCTCCGTCGCCATCACCTCCGTCTGGATCGCTCCGGTGCTGACCGCGCGCCTTCGTCGAACGACCGTACTGAGTATCGTGCTGCCGCTGCTCACGCTCGACCTCGTCGGAGCCGGGATCTTCGCTGCCAATCGTCTCGCCCTCGTCATCTTCGTCATCGTCGGCGGGTTGCTGCTCGGCGTGCTGAACACCGTGCTGACAGAATCCGTCATGGAGGCGACCGACCTGCCTCGTTCGGTAGCGTCATCCGCCTACTCGGGAGTGCGCTTCCTCGGTGGAGCCGCAGCCCCGCCCCTCGCGGCACAGCTCGCGCTGATGTTCTCCCCGGCAACCCCCTACTTCGTGGCCGGGGGGTCGGTGCTGATCGCCGCGATTCTCGTCACGGCGGGCGCCAAGGCGCTCAAGCGGGTCAATACCGGAGCAGAGGAGCTGCTCGTCGAGGCAGAATCGATCGGGGTGGGCGAGCTCGCCTGAGCCGCGTCACCGTCAGAGGCCGCCGGTACACTGACAACGTGCCCTCTGCCTCTGACCGTCTCGTCTGGATCGATTGCGAAATGACGGGACTCGATGTCGACATCGACGAACTCGTCGAGGTCGCGGTCGTCATCACCGATTTCGACCTCAACCTCGTCGACCCGGGTTTCGCCGTCGTGATCAAGCCCGACAAAGCCGCGCTCGACCACATGGGCGACTTCGTTCGCGAGATGCACGCAAGCTCGGGGCTGCTGGAAGAGATCCCCGACGGCGTGAGTCTGGCCGACGCCGAGTTCGCGGTGCACGAGTACATCCTGAGATTCGTGCCGGCCGAGCAGCAGGCACCCCTCGCCGGCAACACCATCGGCACCGATCGCACCTTCCTCGCGAAGTACATGCCGCGGGTCGACCGTCATCTGCACTACCGCAGCATCGACGTGTCATCCATCAAAGAACTTTCGCGCCGCTGGTTTCCTCGCGTGTACTTCAACGCCCCCGCGAAGGACGGCGGTCATCGTGCCCTCGCCGACATCCTCGAATCCATTCGCGAGCTCGAGTATTACCGTCGCGCGGCCTTCGTGGCCGATCCCGGCCCCTCGAGCGATGAGGCGCAGGCCGTCGCGGCATCCGTCATCGAGCAGTTTCTCCCGACGATGCAGACAGCTCCCTCCCACCTGTAATAAGATCGTCGAGTTGTGTTGATTGTTTCGACACGCATGGTGGTCGTAGCTCAGTTGGTAGAGCGCTGGCTTGTGGAGCCGGATGTCGCGGGTTCGAGCCCCGTCGGTCACCCCAACGTCGCCGAGAGGCGGCACCCCGAGGCCTCGCAGATGCGGGGCCTTCGGTGTTTATGGGGCACGGGAGGTCTGGATGAGCGACACACTTTCCGAGACCGACCTCGACGTTCGGCTCGACGTCGACCTCCGCCTTGGCGAACCGTGGGTAACCCTCGTCTGGAACGACCCGGTCAATCTGATGAGCTACGTCTCCTACGTCTTCCGCAGCTATTTCGGTTTCTCGCAGGCCGAGGCCGACAAGCGCATGCTGCTCGTGCACAACGAGGGCCGGGCGGTCGTCGCCACCGGCACCCGCGAAGAGATGGAACGCCACGTCGAGGCCATGCACGACTTCGGACTCTGGGCGACGCTCACGAAAGCCGACGAGTGAGGGCGTTCCGTCGAAAGGGCACCGTCTTCGTCGCCTCGTTCCTTCCCGAGGAGGCACGGATGCTGACGCAACTCGCTTCCCAGGTCGCCGAGTTGCTCGAAACTCGGGCCGACACGTCACCCGACGCCGCGCTGAAACGGCTGCTGCCGGAGGCGTACCGGGGCGATCCGGAGGCCGCTGCAGAGTTCCGCCGCTTCACCTCCGACGATCTCGCCGGGCGGAAGGTAGCCAACGCGCGGGTGCTGATCGAGTCGGTTCGGGATGCTGCTGCCGCGACATCCGCGACGAGGGTGACGCTGGATGCCGCCGAGGCGCAGGCCTGGATCCGGGCGCTCACCGACATCCGTCTGAGCATCGGCGCGCGGCTCGGGATCGAGACGGATGACGCCGTTCTCGACCAGGGCGAACCGATGGTCGAGGTCTACAACTGGCTCGGGTTCGCGCAGGAATCCCTCGTGGTGCTGCTGTGAATTCCGACGAACTGGATGCCGCGGCGTTCGAGAAACTCGTGATCGACGAGCTCGACCTGCTGCCCGACGAGATGGTCGAGCGGCTGGAGAATGTGGCGTTCGTGACGCTCGATCGCCCCGCGGACGGGTCGCTCAGCCTGCTCGGCGAGT
>JANYGT010000192.1 GCA_025362355.1 Lacisediminihabitans sp.
CCGATCACCCTCGCGCTCCGCACGATCGAGTAGCGAACGGACGGCAGTCGAGGCCCGCGCGAGTGGATCATGATCTTCGTGCACTCGCGGATCTCGGGCATCCTCACCAATCCGCTGCTGACGGCAGTGCTCTTCGCCGGCTCGCTCTTCGTGTTCTACTACACGCCGGTGTTCAGCTGGGCGACGACCGATCACATCGGTCACGAGTGGATGATCGCCCACTTCCTCATCGTCGGCTACCTCTTCGTGCAGTCGCTCATCGGCGTCGACCCGGTTCCCCGGCGGGCGTCGTACCCGCTCCGACTCGTCACGCTTCTCGCCACGATGGGATTCCACGCCTTCTTCGGCATCTCGCTGATGACCGGTACCGGCCTGCTGCTCGCCAACTGGTACGGGGCGATGGGGCGACCATGGGGAATCAGTGCGATCGCCGACCAGCAGCTCGGCGGCGGTATTGCGTGGAGCGTCGGGGAGATCCCGACCGTGATCCTCGCCATCGTCGTCGCCATCATGTGGTCGAAGAGCGATGAGAAAGACGCGAAGAGGCTCGACCGCAAGGCCGACAGGGACGGCGACCTCGAACTGCAGGAATACAACCGGATGCTGGCCGGCCGGGCGCGCTGACCGCTTCTTGCTGCAGTGCGCCTATTGCTGCGCGATGAGCAGCGAGCCGTCCCCCCGGATGGTGACGAGGTAGCTGACCGTGAACGGCACATCCCGGTCGAACTTCGTGACGCTTCCGTCGAAGATCGACTCGACCGTCACGACGAGGTGCGCGGTCGCCCGGGCGCGCGGAACCTGCCAGGTGTTCGCATCCGTGCCCGGCACGATCGTGACGACCGGGTTCTTCACCATCGACCAGGCCGGCATGTCCTGGATGCGATCGTCGATCTGTTCGCCCATCGGGCATCCGGTCGGAAGCAGCACCTTCTGGGTGACGCACTTCCCGAGGTACTCGTCGAGCTGCTTCTGCACCTCGCGCACGAAGGCAGCGGTGGCCTGCACGTTCACCTTGGCGTCGACGGTGCGGCCGGGCTGACCGACGACGACTGTCGTCTTTCCGGCGGCGAGGTAGGTCGATCGATGCGACAGGGTGAATTGCGACGGGGTGAGGGCGAGGAATTTCGTGGCAGTGTTCGCCCCACCCGACGGGGTGAAGGCGAGTCCGTTCACGATGACGGATGCCGCGTGCTCCGGTGTGACGGCGAGCGTCGCCACCGGGCTCACGGCGAATCGCCAGCCCGAGAACAGCGCGAGCAGCGTGCCGGCGCGCTCGACGGTGAAGGTGCTCGTGCCCGCGTGGTCGCCGGACCCCCACGAGTAGACGAGCGTGTGGCGGCCGTCACCGCGATCCGTGTCGGAGACGAGCCGCACCTCGTCGACCGCGGCGACGGCATCCGAGCGCAGAAGCGTGCGTGACGCGCCGGCTGGAAGAGTCACCCCCGGAGTGGCGAGCGCCCCGGCGACATCGTGGCGGTCGATCGCCGAGAGGTACGACGACACGAAACCGGATGCGCTGTAGACCGTCGAATTGAGGATGACGACGGTGGTGATGAAGACGACGACGAGGATGCCGCCGAGGGCGATCCACACGCGTAGCCCCCTGCGCTCCATCCCCACATCCTAGGCTGGCGAGTTATCGACAGGACGCGGGCGGTTCGCCGCGCGGCGGGTGCTGCGACGGTAGATTTAAGAGACTGTCGAACCGGGCGTGAGGAGCACTGTGGCCGATTTCACGCTCTCCGCCGAGCAGGAAGCCGTCTTCACGGCGATCGAGAACTCGCGCGAGAACATGTTCGTCACCGGACGAGCCGGCACCGGCAAGTCGACCCTGCTGAATCACCTCGCGTGGAACACCGACAAGCAGGTCGTCATCTGCGCGCCGACCGGGGTGGCGGCGCTGAACGTCGGCGGACAGACGATCCACTCGCTGTTCCGGCTCCCCATCGGCGTGATCGCCGACCACAAACTCGACCAGCTGCCCGAGCTGCGCAAGCTGCTCAACACCATCGACACGCTGGTCATCGACGAGGTCTCCATGGTCAACGCCGACCTCATCGATGCGATCGACCGCAGCCTCCGCCAGGCGCGACAGAGACCGAACGATTCCTTTGGCGGGGTGCAGGTGGTGCTGTTCGGTGATCCGTACCAGCTGGCTCCGGTGCCGGGCGACGCAGACGAGCGCGCCTACTTCGAAGACCAGTACCGCTCGATGTGGTTTTTCGATGCGAAGGTATGGCAGGAGACCGACCTGCGCATCTTCGAGCTCACGTTCATCCACCGGCAGCACGAGGGTGAGTTCAAGTACCTGCTGAACGGCGTTCGCCACGGCCAGGTGACGGCCGAGATGGCGGAGCGTCTCAACGAGGTCGGCGCGCGACCGGCCCCGACGGATGGCGCGATCACCCTCGCAACCCGCAACGACACCGTCACCCGCATCAATGCCGCTGAGCTGGCGCGGCTGCCCGGCCGGATCCTCACGGCGAAGGCGGAGATCACCGGCGACTTCGCCGGGCGAGCGTTCCCCGCCGACGACGCACTCGACCTGAAGGTCGGCGCGCGGGTGATGTTCCTGCGCAACGACACCGGAGGCGGCAGCGACGGCCAGCGCTGGGTCAACGGCACGATCGGCACCGTCACGAAGATCGCGGACACCGTCTGGGTGGATGTCGACGGCGAAGTGCATGAGGTGCAGCCGGCCATCTGGGAGAAGTTCAAGTACACCTACTCGCCGACCACGAAGCAGCTGCGCAAAGACATCGTCGCCGAGTTCCAGCAGTTTCCGCTGCGGCTGGCGTGGGCCGTCACCATCCACAAGTCGCAGGGCAAGACCTACGACCGGGCCATCGTCGACCTCGGCTCCGGTAGCTTCAGCGCGGGTCAGACTTATGTCGCGCTGAGCAGGCTGACCGCGCTCGACGGGCTCTACCTGACGAGGCCGCTGCGGCCGGGCGACATCCGCGTCGACCAGGATGTCGAGCGTTTCATGAGCCTCGCGACGGCCATCCCGGGGATCGAGAGCTGACTGTCGAGAAGCTCGACAGGCTCGATCAACGAAGCGCGAGCGGCGACTCAGGCGGCGATCTTCGCCCGCGACAGGTCGAGGAACAGCTCGGTGTTGAAGCGGTAGGCGATGAGCACCTCGTCGATGACGCGGGTGCGCTCCTCTTCTGACCAGGCGACGGCATCCAACTCGTCGCGGTAGGTCTCCTTGAACTTCTTCGGGCTGGCGATGTCGCCGAAGAGGTAGAAGCCGACACCGTTCGTCTCGAAGCCGAACTGGCGCTGCATGAGCGCGCGGATGACCTGGCCGCCCGAGAGATCGCCGAGATACCGCGTGTAGTGGTGGGCGACGAACCCGCCAGCCCAGGTCGCGGCGACCGTGTCGATGCGTTCGACGTAGCGCTCGGTCGTCGGGAGCGGGCTGATCCCATCGCGCCAGGTGGCTCCGAGCAGAAACTCGAGGTCGGCCTCGATGGCGGGAAGACGGGTCAGTTGGGGGGAGATGAAGCGGGAGGCGACAGCATCCGTCGCCATCTTCTCGGCCGCCGCCTCGAGAGCCCCGTAGATGAAGTAATGCTGGGCGACAAGGGCGACGTAGTCGTCGCGCGTGCCCTTTCCCGACATGAGGTCGCTCATGAAGTCTGCGCCCTCGCTGTCGCCGTGGCTCGACCAGGTGCGTTCGCGAAGGGCCTGCGAGAAGGGAATGACGGTGGTCACGGAGCACTCCGAACGATCGGGTAAGTAAGGTGACCCTTATCTTGGCACAGGCCGGCGGAGCGCACATCCGAAACGTCCCTGAATCTCGGGATAGGGAGGGTACCGGCCGCGCCTGCTGGGGAGGCGCGGCCGGTACGGGGAGCGAACCTAATGCCCGGAATGTCCCGGGAGGTTCAGGTATTTGGCGTGCGGGTTGTCGATCCCGGCCGTGGTGAACGCGAGAGCAGGGGTCGTGATGCTTGCGACGAGGATCGCCCCGACGAACATCCCGGCGAGGTATCGCACCGCCCCCGGCTGCGGCGACTCTGCACGCTCCCGGCGCAACTGGGCGCTGATCATTCCCGCGACGAACAGTTCGAACAGCGTGGCGATACCCATCGGGATGAAGCTGACAGATGCCGCGAGATACGACGCGTTCAGCAGCGTCGCGGCCACGACCAGCAGGCTCCACGCGATCACCGGGACCATCGCCCCGACCCTCGCCGCCCTCGGGAACACGATTCGATCTTTCGCGAGGGTGGTTACTCCCCACGACAGCTCGATGGTTCCGAGGGCGGCGAGAGCGATGGAGAGCGGTAGGGGCGAACTGATGACGAGCGCGAGGTGGATGATCGCAGCACCGATCGCAGCGAAGGCGAGCCAGCTGCGGGTGATCTGCGACATCGACAGTGCCCTCGGCTCAGGCCGTGACGCGGCGCGTTGCCCGGTCAGCACCGAGTCCGACGCCGAGCAGGATTACTGCGCTCGCGAAGTGCAGAATGTGGTCGGGAGCATTCAGGGCGAGGATGTTGAACGCCGTGTTGACGATGAAGAGTCCGACGACGCCGAGCACCAGGTAGGCCGCTCCCACGACGGTGTTCGCGCCGCGGGCCGCTGGCACGCCGGAGATTCCGGCGATGAGCAGCGCGGCACCGATGATGATGTGGGCGACGTTGTGGAAGGCATTGACCTCGAAGATCCCGAGCAGCAGTCCCCCGTTCGTTGCGAAGAAGCCGACCCCCATCGAAGCGGTGAACCCGAGGGCACCGACGACGAGGTAGACGGCACCGAAGACGGTGGCCAGAAGGCGGTTTGGTGAGTGAGACATGGAGTTCCTCCTCGAACGGGGCCACGGCGACTGCCGGGCGTGCAAGTAGTTCGTACCAGCCGTTCTCAGGGTTTGGTCAGGCGCTGCAGGGCGTTTTCGTAGAGGGTGACGATCTCCCGACGGATCTCGGCCCGCTCGCTGATCGACGCCGACCAGGGGAGACGGATGTCGCGGTGCTCGCCCTCGACGAAGTAGCGCCAGTAGCCCGCCGACTCGTCGAGTCCGGTCATCGTGGCGGTCGCGGCATCCACGTCGGCAAAGGCGCGAACGATCGTGATGTTGTCGTCACGGTGGTCGCTGTTCATGTGGGCGAGCACGGCGGTCACGATGTCGTCGGAGAATGTCGCGGGAAAGGTTGGCACGATATCTACGGTAGCCGGTGGTCGCTCTGCGGCACGATGGCAGCATGGCGATCACTCCGGACACGAAGAACTGGACCTGGGTGCTCGAGGCACCCTGCCCGCAGTGCGGGTTCGACGCATCCACCTTCGGCGAACGCGATGTGCCGGCTCTCGTCCGCGCGAACGCTGCGCAATGGCCGGCGGTGCTGGGGCGGCCGGATGTCGCGATTCGACCGGATGACTCGACCTGGTCGCCGCTCGAATACGCGGCCCATGTGCGCGATGCGTTCCGCATCTTCTCTGGTCGCATCACGCTGATGCTCGAAGAGGATGATCCGGCGTTCGCCGACTGGGACCAGAATGAGACCGCGGTCGTCGAACGTTACGACGAGCAGGACCCGGCGACGGTCGCCAGGCAGTTAACGGATGCGGCCGAGCAGGTCGCCACGGTCATCGACGCGGTGCCGGCCGACGCCTGGCAGCGCACCGGCCTCCGTTCCGATGGAGCCCGTTTCACCGTCGCGAGCCTCGCGAAGTACTTCATCCACGACCCGACGCACCACCTGTGGGACGTGCGCGGCTGAAGCGGTCAGTCGCTCAGGTGGTCTTCGAGGAAGGTCGCGGTCCTGGCGAAGGCGAGAGCCGACTCAGGGGCGTCGAACTTCTCGGGGATCGACGCGTTGGCGAAGGTGTGCACCGTGCCGACATAGCTGTAATCGCTGACGGGGGTGCCATGATCCTTCAAGCGGCTGATGAAGACCTCCGGATAATCGTCGGCCCCCCACTCGTCGGTCTCCGCGAAATGAAGCTGCACCGGGCAGGGGATCACGCCGTGCTGGGCGGCGCTGAGGGTCGCGTAGTAGGCGACCACGGCATCCACCGCTCCGCCCTGGGCATGCAGGAGGGCGAGCCAGCCGCCCATCGAGAAGCCGACGACCCCGATCTTCTTCGAGCCCTGCTCGCGCGCCGACTGGATGACGTCGTCGAGGATGGCGAGACTGCCAGCGACGTCGAGCTGCTGCCTGAGCTGCTCGGCGTCCGCAGCATCGACGGTCGCGACGCCGGCGTAGAGGTCAGGGACGACGACCCGGAATCCGACTTTCGCGAGGGCCTTCGCGTAGGAGTCGAGCCCGGGCAGCCGGCCGTACCAGTCGTGCACGACGATGACGAGGGGTGACCCCTCCTCGCCGAAGTAGAGCGGAACGCCGGGGGACGGAATCGGCACGAGCTCTGCCATGCGACCCTCACCTCCTGGTGTTCACCTCGAAACCTACTACCGCAGAGTGCCGATCACGACGGTCGCACCGAGCTCGTCGTCTTCGGCGATTCGCGCATCGAGTCCGGCCCTGTCGAATATTTCCGCGGTGACGGCTGCCTGACGGTCGCTCGTCTCGACGAGGAGATGGCCTCCCGCAGCGAGCCAGAGAGGAGCTTCGGCGGCGACCCGGCGCTGAACGTCGAGTCCGTCATCCCCGCCGTCCAGTGCGACGAGCGCCTCGAACAGGCGAGCCTCCGGCGGCATGGTGTCGATCGCGGCGGTCGGAACGTAGGGCGTGTTCGCCAGCAGGATGTCGACCCGGCCCCGCAGCGCTCGCGGCAGTGGCTCGAACAGGTCGCCCGTGACGACGCGACCGGCTCCGTGGATGTTGCGACGGGCGTTCCGCGTCGCGCGCGGGTCGACATCCGCAGCCCACAGCTCGATCCCGGGCAGCGCGGCCGCCACCGCAGCCCCGAGGGCACCGCAGCCGCAGCAGAGGTCGAGCACGACGGCATCCGGTGCTGCCAGCCCGAGGGCCGTGTTGACGAGGAACGCGGTGCGCTGCCGAGGCACGAAGACGCCGGGGTCGATGGCGATGCGCAATCCGTGGAATTCGACGAAGCCAAGGAGGTGCTCGAGCGGAACGCCCTCGACGCGCTTCGCGGCCATGGCCTCGAGTTCGGCCGGGGTGGCCGCCGCCTCGAGTATCAGCCGCGCCTCGTCTTCGGCGAAGACGCAGCCCGCGGCGCGAAGTCGCACGGTGAGCTCTGCCTCGCGCGCCGCATCCATTCGCATCGGGACACAGCCTAGCGAGGGCGGGCTCAGGCGACGCGACTGCCCTTCGACAGCCGCCCGGCCGGCGTTGTGAGCTTCAGCCCGGCCCCGGCGAGCGCGGCCCCGGCGAGCACCAGCTGGAGGATGAGGCCGACCAGCCAGCCCGGAGTCGTCGAATCGATGGTCTCGCGATACTGCTGCGAATCATCCTGACCGAGGGAGCAGTCGTTCCGCGTCGTGTGCAGTTGCGGAGGAATCTGCGCCGACCGCTCCGCATATTTGATGAAGCCGAAGAGATCGGTGAGATTGCCGTGACTGTCGACGGTCGTCGGAACGGCGTCGGCGAGCAGAACATACGGGTTCGCGACGAGAATGCCCCAGACATAGTCGACTCGCGGAGCCCTGCCCCGGTCGGTCTGGCTGTAGGTGCAGTGGATGGAGTTGCCGTCCGCGTCCGACTGGGTTGACGAGTACACCCTGGTGGTCGTCGGACTCTCGATGAGCAGGCCTCCGAGGGAGAAGCCGATCAGGGTGCCGATGCTGAGCATGGCGATGACGAGATAGGTCACGACGATCGAGAACAGCGGACGGGGAATCACGCCGGAGAGTCCGACGCCGATGGCCGCGACGATTCCGAGTTCGACCGCGAGCACGAGGATCGAGACGATCACCGTTAGGGGCGCGACGCCGACCACCATCGAGAAGATGAGGAACGGCACCGATACCGCGAGAAAAGCGAGAGCGGTCACCCAGGAGGCGAGGAATTTGCCGAACACGATCTGCCAGCTGCTGACCAGCGTCACCTGCGTGGTGGCGAGTGTTCCGGCCTCCCGATCCCCGTTGATGGCGTTGCCGCTGAGCGCGGGAGCAACGAGGGTTCCGAGCAGCAGCACGAAGTAGATGATCGTCGAGAATGCGCTCGCGCCCGACTGCTGGTTGGTAGCGGCCCCGGACGAGAAGAGCACGCTCGCGAGGATGGCGGTGACGATGAGGATGAGAAGGAAGAATACGCCGAGCAGCACGTAAAGGGCGACGCCGCGCACTCGCTGACGCATCTCGAGGGAGAAGACGACCCCGGCTCCGAGGAGGAAATTCTTCATGACCGGGCTCCGTCGGCCGGAGGATCCGCGACTGCGCCGCCGCGGCTGAGGTCGAGGAAGGTGTGTTCGAGTTCGCCGACCGCCGGCGAGAATGCGCTGATCGGAGCCCCGGATGTGACCAGCGATCTCAGCAACTCTTCTGCGGCCGCGTCGCCGTCGAGCGGAATGAGCAGTTCGCCCCGATCTTCGAGGATGTCCGCCTGGGCGATGCCGGTGCTCGCGAGCGAGGCTCGAAGCCCGGAAAGGTCCCTCGATCGGATGCGCCACTGCCGGGATGACGATTTCGACTTCGCAATCCGGTCGGCGGATGCCGTGACTCCGGCCTCGAGATAGACCGCGTCGTCCGCCATCTCGTCGAGCTCGGCGAGCACATGGCTCGACACGAGAATCGTCTTGCCGTCGCCCGCGAGTCGACGAACGAGTCGCTGAAGGTCGAGCCGGGCGACGGGATCGAGCCCGGACGCCGGTTCATCGAGCAGCAGCACCGACGGGTCGTGCACCAGCGCCCGCGCGAGACTGAGTTTCTGTTTCTGCCCCCGGGAGAGCACGCCGGTTCTCTGGGTGGCGAGAGCGGTCAGCCCGACGAGGTCGAGCAGTTCGGATGCCCGCGCGGCGGCAGTGCGACGATCCATCCGATACAGGCGCCCCGTCGTCTCGAGTGCCGATCTCACGGTCAGGACGCTCCACGATCCGAGGATGTCGGGCATCCAGCCGAGGGAGGCGCGAACGGCGAGCGGGTCTATCGAGGGGTCGACGCCGCAGACCTGGATGCTTCCCGCATCCGGTCGTAGCAGCGACGCGAGCATCAGCAGCAGGGTCGTCTTGCCCGAGCCGTTCGGCCCGATGAGCGCGGTGACGGTGCCGGGCTTCGCGTCGAGGCTCGCATCACGCACGGCGTGCACCTGCCCGAACGCCCGGCTGACGTTGCGAACGACGATGCCGCCCTCGGAATGCTCGGCTGGGGCATTCTGGGGCGCGGTCATCCGCTCACCATAGCGGTCAGGCGTTCGGGCGATGCTGCCGCCGGTCGCTGGTCTGGGCCCGGGTGATCATCGTCCCGTGAGGCGAGTGCCTTCGCTCTGTGCTCACACGTCCTACCCGATCTCTTCGGCCAGGGCCACGATGATTCCCGCGGGTCCGCGGAGGTAGCAGAGCCGGAAGGTGTTCTCGTACTGCACCACGTCGCCGAGAATCTCGGCGCCGTGGGTGCGCAGGCGGGCGACGGTGTCGTCGATGTCATCGACGGTGAACATGACCCTGTGCAGACCCAGCGTGTTGGGTGGGGGGTCTGCCGGTCCGTCGGCGATGCGCAGCGGGCTGTCGTACCTGGTCAGCTCGAGCTTGCTGTGACCGTCCGGAGTGCGCATCATCGCGATCTCGCTCCGGATGCCGTCGAGTCCGACGGTGCGGTCAGCCCAGGGGCCCTCGATCCGTCCCCGGCCCTCCAATTGCATGCCGAGCTCTTCGAAGAACGAGACAGCCGCGTCGAGGTCAGCGACGACGGTGCCGATATTGTCCATGCGTTGAATGGTCATGGCTGCGAGCATAACCAGCCGGCGACGGCGGCTCTCGATCTATAGTCTGAGTACCTTTCACCTCCGTCTCTCGAATGGAGCTTTGCGCTATGGCCGAGATCATCCTGTTTCATCACGTGCAGGGGCTCACTCCGGGGGTGATCGAACTCGGAGCCCGGCTGGCAGAAGGAGGACACGTCGTGCGAACGCCGGATCTCTTCGATGGCCGGATCTTCGACAGACTCGAGGACGGCTTCGCCTACATGCAATCCCTCGACGCGGAATCCATTAGCCACCAGGTAGACGAGAGTGTCGGCGAATTGCCGGATGACCTGGTCTACGCGGGCATCTCCTGGGGGGTGAAGCATGCTCAGCGGCTGGCCCAGACGCGACCCGGCGCACGCGGCGCACTCTTTTTCGAAGCGTGCTTTCCCATCACCGGCGAGTGGGCGTTCGGGCCATGGCCGTCAGCGCTACCCGTTCAGGTGCACGGTATGGATCAGGACGAATTCTTCGCCCTCGAAGGCGACCTCGACGCTGCCCGCGAGCTCGTCGCCTCCGCCGGCACGCCGAACGCAGCGGTCTTCACCTATTCGGGCGAGAGTCATCTGTTCACCGACGGTTCGCTCCCGTCCTACGACGAGCAGGCCACTCAGCTCGCGGTCGACCGGGCTCGGAAGTTCCTGAACGAGCTCTAGTCGGAGGTCCGTAGGTCGCTGAGCGAGCTACGACGTGGAAACCGCGCAAGCAGTCCCAATCGACTCTGCCAAAGTGGGTCCATTGATCAGTCGTGGGATGACCGCATCGCCTCGTTCTGGGCAACGGCAGATGACTCCGACCCGGAGCTCACGATGGTGGCTATGCGTTCCCCGATCGAGGAGCGCCCTCCCGCCGACCCGGCTGCCCTGTACGAGTGGGCCTCCGTTCATGATTTTCTCGGTCGCGAGAGTGAGGCCATCCCGTTGTACCGCGCGGCCCTGGATGCTGGACTCTCGGCCGATCGGCCATGCCGCTGTATGGCGGAGCGATCGCGTCCTCCGCCGACGACCTGCCGACCCCCAGCGCTCGACGCCCATGACCACACAGCGCTGACGCATAAGGGCTGATGTAATTCGCGCTCAGACAGGAGGCAGCTATCTGAGCGCGAATTACATCAGCCCAGAGAGGGATCGATCGAAACGTCGTCGAACGCAACTTCGCCACCCGCTCCGACAAACACGCCCTAGTCGACGGATGCGTCGGCATTCCGGCGCACACGCAGCCGCAGCGCGAGCACGAGGAACACGATCGCCGCGAACGCATCGATGGCGATGCAGAGCGCGAATGATGTGCCGGATCCGAGGCCGTCGCGGGTTACCGTGAAAACCGCTCCGATGATGACGACACCGAGGGCCAGGGCCAGTTGCTGCACGGTGCTGAAGAGTCCGCCGCTGAGGCCGGCCGCGTCATCCGGAACCTCCCGCAACACATTCGCGACGAGCGGCCCGAACATGAGCGCCTGGGCGAACCCCATGAGCACGAGGGGAGCCTGCAGCACGATCAGGGTCCCGGGTGTCCAGTCGAGGCTGATGATCACGACCATGCCGACCAGCGAGACGATCTGCGCACTGACGCCGACGAACATCGTTCGCGAGCCCAGAAGACGATTTATCGGTCCGAGGAATACCGAGAAGACGGCGAAGACCACGGCGAATGGCACGAGGGCGAGGCCGGTCACGAGGGGTGAGACGTGAAGGCTCGACTCGGCGGCGATCGCGAAGACGAAGAGAAATCCGCCGTAGCCGCCGAAGAAGAGTGCGGCCATCGAGAGTCCGAGGCGAAGGGGCCTCAGCCGGAACAGGCTCGGCGGGATCAGCGGGGTGATGCCGCGGCGCTCGAGCCGTGCCTGGTGCTTCCAGAGCAGGAAGAGAAGCACGGGACCGATGGGCAACAGGGCGAGGCACCACACCGGCCATCCGAGCGTGGGGCCGAGAGACAGCGGGAGCACGATGGCCAGGATGCCACCGGCGAGACCCGCCACCCCTACGAAGTCGAGCGCGGCCGGTGCCGTCGAACGGGTCGCTGGAACGAGCAACGAGAGCAGCGCGCAGCTCGCGGCGAGCACCGCGCAGAGCAGGAAGATCGACCGCCAGCCGAGCCCGAACAGGTCGGCTGACACCGCAGCGCCGCTCGCCACCTGACCGACCGCGGCTCCGAGCCCTCCGGCCGCGGCGAAGATCGACACGGCCCGCAGCCGTACAACGCCGGCCGTCGTCGCCTGGATCGTCGCCAGCACCTGGGGGGTCGCGAGCGCGGCGGCGCATCCCTGAAGCGCCCTCGCCGCGATCAGCCAGCCGATGCCGGGGGCGAATGCCGCCGCCAGCGACGCGATGACGAAGACCGACATCCCGATCGCGAAGAGACGCCTGCGACCAACCCGATCGCCGAGACGCCCGAAGAGGATGAGCAGTGCCGCAAACGATCCGCCGTAGCTGGCGACGATCAATTCGAGCATCGCCGGCGACGTCTGGAACGTGTTCTGGATGTCGGGAAGCGCGACGTTCGCCGCGTTGAAGGCGAACGTGCCGAGGAAGGCGCCGAGGAACAACCCGGACAACCTGCCCAACCGCTGCGAGGCGGCGGATGGGCGGCGCGGCTCTACCGTTGTGGTTGTCGAGATGTCATCGAGGGTCATGCATCCACTATTGGCCGATCTTTACACTGGTACCAGAGGCCCACTTATCCTGTTACCAGCTCTACCCGCCTGGGAGGGCGAAGGCGGCGCATACTGGGGGGATGTCATCCAGTCGTGAAGAGTTGGGCCGCTTCCTGCGGAGTCGCCGCGACCGCCTCAGGCCGAGCGATGTCGGTCTTCCGGCGAACGGGCGCCGGCGTGCTCCGGGCCTCCGTCGCGAAGAGGTCGCCCAACTCGCGGGCGTCGGGGTGACCTGGTACACCTGGCTCGAGCAGGGACGTGACGCCAACGCGTCGGAGCAGGTGCTCGTCGCGATCGCGAAGGCGCTCCGCCTCGACGCCGATGAGTACCGCCACGTTCTGACCCTCGGCGGCATCCGTGTGGAGGAGCAGAGGGCACCGGCCACCCGCGTGACAGCGGAGGCCGAACTGCTGATCGAGAAGCTGATGCCCTACCCGGCCTGCATCCAGTCGTCGCGGTTCGACCTTCTCGCCTTCAACCGGGCGTACCGCTTTCTGAACACCGATCTGAAGTCGATTCCGGTGGCCGACCGAAACTGCCTTCGGCTGAACTTCCTCGACCCGACCTGGGCCGACGTCTATGTCGATCGCGACGCGGTGTCGGCGAGCATGGTGGCTCGACTGCGCTCGACGTCGGCTGATCATCTCGACGACCCGGCGTGGACATCCTTCATTCGAGAGGTCTATGAGAATTCCGCGCCCTTCCGGGAGCTCTGGGACCGACAGGATGTCCGCCGCGCCGACAGGGAACTGAAGCAGTTCGCGAATCCCCGCGTGGGTCTTCTGACCCTGCGGATGACGAATCTCTGGCTCGACGAACCGCGGGGCACCCGCCTGGTGAGCTTCACCCCCGCCGACACGGAATCCGCCGAGCGGCTCGAGCTGCTCGCGGAGCTTACGGCGGATGTCGACGGGCGGCGGCTGCAGGTGGCGTGACCACGCGAGTTCAGGCGACCACCGCGGTTCTCGGCGACAGCCGCGGTGTACGAACACTGCGGTGGTCGCACAACATCGCGGTGGATGCCGCAGCCAGGTTTCGCACCCGCCTGCACTGATGCGCAACAAGGTTCCGTGAGCTGGCTCGGACCTCGGTCACGCGCGGATGTCCGAACGAGCAGAGTTGCCTTAGCCACTGCCTCGCCGCCCTACTTCAGCAGTCGCACCACGTTCTGCGCGACGTGCTCGACGTCGGCAACGCCGAAGCGCGGCCCGATGTGGAGCATGTGGCGTCCGACCATGCCGTAGTAGCTTCCGACCGAGACGCAGATGAACGCGTCGTCACCATAGCCCTCGGTGCTCGGCAGGTCGGAGCAGTCGACCCCGGGTTGCGCACGCAGCGCCTGGAGAAACTGGGCGTTCGCGGTATCGATCTCCACTTCCGACGTGACTGCCTGGCCGGGAACCGTGACTTCGCAGTGGCGTTCGACCGAGTACGGCACCGATCCGAGTGAGACAGCCTGACGTATTTCCGCGGTCTTGTCGACGATGGAGCCGACCGCGACATCCGCTGTGACGAACGCGCGATGGATCGCCTCGCAGGTCGGCACTCCGAGGGCGCCGGACTTCCTGCCGTCGCCGACCGTGGCACTGGGGCTCGCGGCCGGGCTCGCTCCGGTGCCCGCCGTCGCAAGTGAACCAGTGGTGGATGCCGCAGCGCATCCGCTCAGCAGAAGGATGGCGAGCATCCCGACCGTGGCCGACGCCGCCCTCGTTTCGATTCGCACCCTGCCGATGCTACCGACGACAACCCGCACTCCACGCTGAGCGGGTGGGCACCCGTTCACCGGACGGACACATCTCGTCCATCGAACTTTCGCTCCCCCTTCGGGGGTAGGACTCCTCGTCTCTTTAGCGTGACCAACGGAACCACTGGAAGAGAACGGGAAGGTCAACGAAGATGAAATCACCCCAGAAGGAAGTACGCGGGAGCGCGCTGATTCTCAGCGCTGCGCTGCTCGCCGCTGCGGCGGCGTCGCCGGCCATGGCTGACGACGGCGGCAATGACGATCACGGCTCACAGCACAGCAAGCACGTGTTGCTGCTCTCGGTAGACGGACTGCACCAGAAAGACCTCGACTGGTACGTGCGGGCGCATCCGACCTCGGCACTCGCTCGACTCGTGGCCCGAGGGACCAGTTACACCCACGCGCAGACCCCCGTGCCGTCCGACTCCTTCCCCGGCCTCGTCGGCCAGGTCACCGGGGGAAATCCCGGCACCACCGGTGTCTACTACGACGACACCTACAACCGAGCGGTGTTTCCCGCGGGAACGACCAACTGTGCGGCCGCGACCCTCGGCGGCGAAGTGGCCTTCACCGAGGCCGCCGACAAGAACCCGCTCGCGCTGGATGCCGGCCAGGGCCTCAGTGGCCTGCCGGGCAGCATCCTCTCCATGACCGGTAAGCCGCAGACCCTGCTCAATCCAGCGGCGCTGCCGGTGGATCCCACCACCTGCACGCCGATTTACCCGCACCAGTATCTGAAGGTCAACACCGTCTTCGAGGTCGCACGCAGCGCGGGACTCATGACCGCGTGGTCTGACAAGCATCCGGCCTACGAGATCCTCAACGGACCCTCCGGCAAGGGCGTCGTCGACCTCTTCACCCCGGAGATCAACAGCAAGGCGGCCGCACCATACAACGCGGGCGACTGGACTCAGGACAACGCCGCGACCCAGCGATATGACGCGTACAAGGTGCAGGCGGTGCTGAACGAGATCGGCGGCAAGGATCACTCCGGCACGAAGGCGCAGGCGGTACCCGCGATCTTCGGCATGAACTTCCAGGCAGTCTCAACGGCACAGAAGCTGCCGACCTCCGACGGTCTGACCGGCGGGTACCTCCCCGGAGGCACCGTGCCCGGTCCGCTGCTCAGCAAGGCACTCGACTTTATCAACACCTCGGTCGGGAAGATGGATGCGGCCATCGAAGCGGATGGTCTCGCGAAGAAGACCACAATCATCCTCTCGGCGAAGCACGGGCAGTCTCCGATGGATCCCGCCGCGCTCGTCCGCGTTCCTGACGGGGCCATCATCGACGGGCTGAACGCGGCCTGGAAGGCGACCCATCCGGCCGGCGCCGATCTCGTGGCGTTCTCGACGGATGACGACATCATGCAGCTGTGGCTCTCGGACCACTCGCAGGCCGCAGCCGACTTCGCGAAGGCGTACCTCGCGACGCATTCCGCGGCCGGGAACGACATCGCGGGCGCGGCGAAGACCACGACGGCATCCGGTCTCACCACGATCTACGCCGGCGCGGCAGTGGCCTCGTATTTCGGTACGACAAAGACTGACCCCCGCTACCCCGACATCCTCGGCATTGCCAAGACCGGGGTGGTCTACACCGGCGGAAAGTCGAAGATCGCCGAACACGGTGGGGCGAGCGCCGACGACCGTGATGTGCCCCTGGTGGTCGCCGGATTCCACAGCGAGCACCAGAAGACCGTCACCTCGGTCGTCGAGACGACCCAGATCGCCCCGACCATCCTGAAGCTCCTCGGACTCAACCCGAGGGCGCTACGGGCCGTGCAGATCGAAGGAACGAAAGTGCTGCCCCAGCACTGACCCGCACAGACGACACCCCCGCCACTGACTCAGTGGCGGGGGTGTCTGCGTTGTCAGGAGAGTTCCCGGGCTACCAGTCCCGGTGCCGTCGGTCCCGACTGCGGCGCACGCTAGTCGCCGTCATTGTCGAAGTCACCGCTGGTGTTGATCGACCCGTTCACACCGGAGGGGAAGAATCCACCAGACCTCGCCTGCTCCGATGTCAGGTAGACGATGTTGAGCACCTGGGCGGTCGTCCGGCTGTACGCGAGCGAGTTCGCGTCCGTCGGCACGAGGTTCGACACCGCCGCGGTGCCGATGCCCTGGTCGTCATCCGTAGGCCCGTCGAGGCTGTCGCGGGCATCTGAGATCTTCTGCACGGTGTCGTAGATGGCGGGGGTCTGAACGCCTGAGGCATACAGCGTGGTGCGGATGATTCCGGCGTGGTACGCCTCGACGGCGAGCAATCCGGCCGCCGCATCGAGGTAGGTCTTGTTCGCGATGAACCCGGCCGCTCCCTTGTAGGCGGTGACTCCGACATCCTCGAAGATGAAGGCCGCAAGCAGGAAGTTGATCTCGTTGGCGTAAGGGTCGAAGATCTGGCCCTTCTGGATGACGCCCGCTGCGGTCGCTGCGGCCGTGAAGCTCTTGTCGAGCGAGATGGTGGGTCTCGACACGGCCGAGGCTCCGAGGGCACTCCGCAAGAAGGCGACATGCGCCTTCTCGTCGGCGGCGATCTCCTGCGCATACTTCTTGATCAGCGGGGTCTTGAACGGCACGGCCCGCCCGCCGCTCACGTTTCCGCGAGCGCCGGTGCCCGTGGTCATCGAATCCGGTAGTCCGACTCCGGTGACCGCTCGCAGGTAGAACTCGGCCTCGAGGTATTCGAGGTTGAGTGCGAAATTCAGGATGGACGCGTCGCTCGGCGCTCCCATGCTCTTGTGCGCCGGCTCCGCACTAGCCGGCTCTGCACCGACGAGCAGCGTCGTCGCAGCTCCGATCCCGGTGATGCCGGCCATCGTGAAGAGCTTGCGGCGATCGAGTTTGGTCTCGGCGCTTCGTTTGATGGCGTTGGTGATGAACTCTTGTTCGAACATTCGGTAACTCCAGTCATTGAAATCCAATGACGGGGACGAATTGCCTGCCCGACATCCTCGTCGCCGCGCGGGGGTATACGCGGTGCAGCGTAATATACGCCCGAAGAAGTCGATCCGGAAGTGGCGGATGTGCCTCTGAATAGTGTTCAGCCGGAAATATCGCAACCTGTCTACTTGTATTCATCAGACCCGGTTGTACGTTTCGCGGCTGGGTGGCCAAGGCCTCGGCTTCCGCCATTCCCCTGCGTGCCGGGCCGTTGAGATTCTCGGGTTGCCCGACGCCGACCGTCCCGGCGGTCCGGCACGTACTGGTCCCTTCCCCGTCTTCCCTCCGCCGCCCCGGGACCTTCGGCTCTGGCACCGTAGCGCCGGCAGCGATCGACTGGTCTCTAGAGAGTCCGCACTCGGCATTCCAGAGCGCCGCCTCTCTCGGGCGGTCGCAGAGCAGCCACTCGCCGGATATCAAGCAGGAGGTTCATCATGAAGGCACTCGTCTACAAAGGTCCCGGCCAGAAGAGCTGGGAGGAGGTGCCGGATCCGAGAATCCAGCATCCGACCGATGTCATCGTGAAGATGGTGGCGACGACGATCTGCGGCACGGACCTGCACATTCTCAAGGGTGACGTGCCCGAGGTGCAGGTCGGCCGGATACTCGGTCACGAGGGGATCGGTGTCATCACCGAGATCGGCTCCGGCATAACGCAACTCGCTGTCGGCGACAGGGTGATCCTCGCCTGCGTCAGTTCGTGCGGACGATGCTCCAACTGCCGGAAGGGCCTCTACAGCCACTGCCTCGACCCCGAGGGGATCGCCGGGATCGGCTGGATCTTCGGCTACATGATCGATGGCACCCAGGCCGAATTGGTGCGCGTTCCCTTCGCTGAGAACTCGGTCTACAAGGTGCCGGAGGGCGTGACGGATGCCGAGGGCATTCTGCTCTCCGACATCCTGCCGACCGGTTTCGAGATCGGCGTGCAGTACGGAAACGTGAAGCCCGGCGATGTCGTCGCGGTGATCGGTGCGGGCCCGGTCGGGCTCTCCGTCGTGATGACGGCGCGCCTGTACGGACCCTCGAAGATCATCGCGATCGACCTCGATGACGCTCGGCTGGCACGCGCCAAAGACTTCGGCGCGACCGACACCGTCAATTCCGGCGATGCGGACTGGAGGGAGAAGGTGCTCGCCCTGACCGACGGACTCGGAGTGGATGTCGCGATCGAGGCGGTCGGAATCCCCCAGACCTTCACCATGGCGACGGTCATCGTGCGGCCCGGCGGCAACGTCGCGAACATCGGCGTGCATGGAAAATCCGTCGATCTCGCGCTCAACGAACTCTGGATCCAGAACATCGACATCTCCATGGGACTCGTGAACACGAACACGCTCGGGATGCTGCTGAAGCTGGTCGCCGAACACAAGCTGCCGGCTGACAAGTTCGTCACCCATGAGTTCTCGTTCGACCACATCGTGGAGGCCTACGACGTCTTCGGCCACGCGGCCGAGCACGACGCGTTGAAGGTGCTGATCCACTAGCGCGAAGCGGTCACAGTAAAGGGGTACAGCGATGTTTACAGGGCCGGGACGCAGCGCTAGTGTGAGCGCAGCGAGTGATTCCTGTTCAGGTCACCTCGCGGAGCCCGGACCAGATAGGACACTGGTCCGGGCTCCCTCGCGAGGGGTGGTCGCCTGCTGGCGGGGGATCAGCCGGAGTTCAGCGATAGAACTGACTGACGCCGCCGTGGTGGGAACAGGCGCCGGAGTGGTGGGCCGCGAACGAGTAGTTACCGTCTTTGCAGAGCGCAAGCGCACCGGCCGGCGGTCCGGATGTCGTGGCTGGGGGTGCAGCCGGGGCGGGCGCGGCTGGGGCGGCCGGTGCTGCCGGCGCTACCGCAGGGGTCCCGGTCACGTACGTCTGGTACGCGATCCACCAGTTGCTGGCGATGGCGGTCTGCGCCGTAGTCAGCGAGATGGTTCCAGCGCAGACGAGTGCGTGCAGTTTGTTTTCGACACGGTCTTTCACCCGTGCTCCCTCGGCGGAGTTGTACGGTTCGGGCCACAGGTTCGCCTCAGCTGACGGTGCCCCGCCGAGTTCGAGGCTGATGAGGTGATCCTCTTCGTAGTCACCCGTAGCGGTGTCTCCGTTGTACGAGTATCCGCTTGCGAGTTGTCGGATCTTCAGCGCGGTGGTGACCGACGAGGAGGGCCGTATCGTTGCGGTCCACCCGGAGACGCAGATCGTTTGGTTGATGGTGTCCTGCGTCACGTCAGAATTCGTTGCGCCCGGGGTCCTGCCCGGAGCCGGGAGTACTGCTCCGTCGGCAGAAATCACTTCCGGTGACGAGGCTCCAACCGGAGACGGCTCGGCACTCGGGGCTGCAGCTGGCGTAGCGGTGGGGGTCGGGGAGTCGCTGGGCAGTGCTTGTGCGCTGTTGCCGGAGTCCTGCGAAACGACGTGCGTAGCCGATGTGCTCGCACACCCGGCGAGGGCGATCGATGCACCGAGAAAGATCGCGACCAGGCCGACCGCGGGCGTGCCTCTGGACCTCGAGTACCCCCTCGGGTGCGAGGGCTCCAAGCGCTTCACGGTGTGTGCACCAGGGCCTTCGCGTCCCGCCGCATCGACAGCGGGTAGTCGGTGGTGGGGGTGCCGATACGCACGAGCATCTGGATGGTCTGCCCGTCGGGAGCGTACTCGGCGTGGATCGCGGCGTAGGGAGCAGCCATGCTCGGATACTCCTGAAGCACCTGGCTGAGGGGCTGCATGACGAGCCCGAGGGTGCGCGCGTGCAGAGAGAACTGCGCGTACAGGATGCCGGCCTCCACCTGTTCCTTTCGGGTATTGCCCGTCGTACTGATCAGGCCATAGGCGGCCGTGTGCGCAACGGCCGCATCCGTGACGGCGATCGCACTCGTGGCCCCGGCTGCATCGTCGTTCATCGACGGGACGAATGTGATGACGCCCTGGAGAACGTACTTCATGAAGCCGCTCGTGCCTCGCCCTTCGACGCCGAAGCCCGAACGCGCCTTGTTCTTGGCCTGCTCGGTAAGGTACGTCACCGCGTCGCTCTCTTTGGTGGCGGCGAGGTTCTTGGTTTCGATGAGCGTGCCCTCGACCCCGAAAGCTCCGAGCACCTTCAGGTCTTTCGAGTCGGTGAAGAGGGAGAGGCTCGCGGGAGACGTGGCGGCGACAGCATCCAGTGCCCGCGTCTGTTGTGCCGTGAGGGGAGCGGCGGTGTACGGCGAGCGGTTCGTGTCGGAGAGGAACAGGGACTTGTAGTCGGCAGTTTTCGTCGCAGGATCCCGTGCAAGCGTTATCCGTGCGACCGGAAGGTGGCTCATCGACGCTCGCAGGGACGTCTCGTCGTACGTTCCCCGGGGGAAGAGTTCCAGCGTCGCCGTGTATCCGAGGTGCGCGGCAGCGACCTGGAGGTAGGCGAGGAAGGTGCCCTGAGAGACCATCGTCTGACGGGCGAGCGGGTCGACCGCGGGGGTGAGTCGAGTCGGGTCCGTGTAGAGGTAGAGCACGTTCGGATCGGCTGTGTCGAGTTGGACGGTCCACGGTTGCATGTTGTGTCCGCTCGGGGCGAGCACCGCCTGAGCGACGAGTTGCATTCGGGGGTCGGAGAAGTTCTGGTAGTACGAAGCGCTCCACGGCTGGAGGTACACAGACGGAACGAAGATGCCCCCCGCCGTCAGGATCGCGCTGAGACCCACGAATACGACCCCGAGCATCGACCCGATGGAGACGAGCAGGATGCGCCGGGCTCGATGCCTCCTGCGGATGGCCTCGGCCATCACGTTGTGACGGGTGACGGCGAGACGACCACCGGAACCGCGACGGGCTGCCGACTCGGGTCCGCGAGGTGCACGATGAGCACGATGAGCCCTGCGATGGGCAGCAGTAGCCAGAACAGCTCTGCCCAGGAGCGACCGGCATCCCGAAGTCGACGAACCGCGACGGCCAACGTCGGGATGAAGATGGCCAGACCGAACGCGCCCGAAAGACTCGCCCCGAGGTACACCGTCCCCTGGGCGGTGACGATGTTGAGCGCGTTCAGCACCAGGTGGCCGATCGCGCTGAAGAGCGCGAACCACCAGAATTCCGACCTGCTCGCCGTGCCGGTGAAGTCTGCATACTTTCGAAGTACCGCTCGCACCGCTTGGAACATATTCATGAGACACCTTCGAGTCGGGATGGGGAACACTTCCCAAGATGCCCGGCTCCGGCACCGGTTTCCAGAGCCGAAGGTCCCGCAGAGGTGGTGTGGTCACAAGGGCGGCTTCTCGCCAAACTGGTGGAAGGATTGGCGGATGACGATGTCATGGGTGATCTGGATGGCATTTGTGATCGTGGGTCTTGTTGGTCTGGGGCTCTACATCGGTGGTGTCGTAGCGACCGTTCGGGCTTACGGAATGGGCAAAGGCCGGATCTTCCGCGGCGTGGGTGCGCCCATCGCGTGGGCCGGCATGGCCTTGCTCCTCGCCGCTGGAATCGGGTTGGCGGCATACATTTTCTCTCCCTGACAATTGGCTGGCTTCGCAAGTCGGGACTCGGCGAAAACTTGTCACACTATTTCGGCCGCGCTTAGTCCAGCAGTCGGTTCAGGTGGATGCTCACGGTTTCGCCGACAGTCTTGCCGTCTGATCGGCGACCGCGAGCCCGCACGTGTGACGGCGATAGTTGGCGCACCCGGGTGCGAAACGCGGGCGAGCGAAAGTCCGGGTCCGAAACCCTAGTCCGCCGAGGAAGATGAACTTAGCCTCTCCGTCTACTCCTCCACGGAGAACCACGCCGACGCTGACGTAGTCGAGTTCGGCCACAGTTAGATCTTTGCGACCGCTGGTGATGGGCGCGAGATGAGAAGATACTGTCGCTGTGGGCGACGCGGGAGACGAAGACGAGCCGACCGATCCCGAAGTGGCGGCCTTTTATGAACGTGAGTTTCGGAAGTATAGAGTTTTGGCCATCTCGTTCATTGCGCTCGGGGTCCTCTTGCTCATTGCTTGTGCAGCGGGCATTGTTTTCGGCCGACCTCTGCGTTTAGCGCTTTTCGGCGGCACGAGTGCAATCGGAGTGGGAGTTGGTATTTACCTCACCTTCCGCTCCCCGACGCGGGGCCCGCACAGATGACTCGGATGACGGTCGGTGACTCGGTGGAGTTCTGTTACAGATAGTCATCTGCCGGTACCAAGGAACCTGTTGGCGGTGGCCGCTTCGCGCGGCGGCTGGCATGCTCATTTCATGACCGATGAACAGGCCCCTGAGATCGAGGGCATTCATTGGGATCAAAGCCCGGCGGACCAGCAAGACTTTCTTCAACGGTTCCTCCTACGTCAGGAAGTCATCCTTGACCGCCGAAGAACTGGGCTTCGCACAGCTCAGCAGGCCTTCGCATCGATGGTCAAGAACGAGATTGCGCCACGGCTCAGGGAGCTCGGGCTCAAAGGGAGCGGTCAGAAGTTCCGACTTCCGCCCGAGACGCATCTTCACTCACACCGCGAACGACTCGGTTTCCTATCCCGCGGTCGCGATCACTGGTGGGAAGTGCCCGCTGACGGGCCCACGCTCAAGATCGCTGGCGAGGTGATCCACGACATCAGCGAATTCGGAATCCCATGGCTGAGAGCGCAGACACAAGCTGATTTCACTATTCCGTGGCTTCGTCGACATGCCAAGGCGTGACGGACGTCGACGTGGTCAAGTCAGCGTTCTGGCTGCTCCAACACGAATTGCCCAGGTTGTTGGCGACGCGCCCGCCCCTCAAAACAAACGCGGTGGAAGGTACGGGATGGATCGGGAGTGTGCGGACCAGGACGGACTGCGGTACTACGCCTCAGTTCTGGGGAACGTAGACACCCGGACTACCGGAAGCACTGTGGTTGTCACCGATTTCAAACTGGCTGGCCCACACGTCGAACGGCCACTTCGCCCCGGAGGGCATGTACCCGTCGTCGTCGGCGAAGGGCACGACCCCCATCGCGTAGATCCCGACCTCGTCCGGGTGGAAATCATTGACCGGAAAGTACGCGAAGTACATTTCGTACTTCTTCCCGTCTGCCGACACTTCGTAATTGCCGAATAACTCGGTGGCCGTTGTGAAGAAATCATTTTGTCCTGCCTCGCCAGTGCCTTGCGTCTCCCAGGACAACTTTCCGGAAGGGACCACGGACAGGAAGTACTTCAACCCGCCATCCAAATCGGTGGCCTTCTCCCGCGCGCGCGGCGAAAACAGCTTCTCCAACGCAGCCGCGTCGTGATGCTTCATGGCATCCGCGATGTGCTGCATCTGCACACCAGCTTTCTGTTCGGAATCGTCGTAGATCTGGCCGGGATGCGACGGTAGAAGAGAACACGACGACAGCAACCCCACACACACCAGCGCCACCACGGCGCCTAGAACCTTATTCATCACCGCTACCGCCTTCTACCTGAACCTTAGGACCCTCGCGTCATGCACTTCGGCATCAGTTGCGCAGTAACGTGGCTGGCTGGAAGGGACGGCATCCTCTCGATGAGAAGCGCGTGACGGCGGGCAGCGGCTATTTGGGGGAGTTTTCGTGATGGCGAGGCGGTCTCTGCCCTATTCGGAGGGCTCGGTCGTTTCTCTCCCTGTGGAAAACGGTTCCGCGGTCGGAGTCGTGGCGCGGTTCAGCGGTATTGGCGCCTCTCGATAGGACAACGACCGCTCGGTATTGATGCGGAATGCGAAGCGAGTCGCGACCGTAAGATCACGTCATGGCTCGACATATGAAAGACGCCGAGCCCGGGGACCGGAAGCGTGGATTCTTTCGCGGACTGCGCGATGGGATCGCTGTTCTCATTCAAAGCTTGCTAAATGGACTGTTCCCGTAGCTCGCGCCTCTGGCTTGCTGCCGGTCGTGAGCTGGATCGTTCCGCCGTTGACGGTCAGCGTGATCGTGCCGTTTCGCTGTCGATTGCGAGCGGCGTCGAATATCTCTTGTGGGTCTCAATGTTTCACCATTGGG
>JANYGT010000245.1 GCA_025362355.1 Lacisediminihabitans sp.
GCCGGTGACGGCGGACGGATTCGCCGAGGTCACTGTGGGCAGCGAGATGCCGCCCGCATTCCTCAGCACGATGGTGGCGGGCGTCGGGGAACCCTGGTAGCCGGCATCCGTCGTGCGGAGCGACAGCTGCACCGAGTCGCCGCTCTCGAAGCGCCAGGTTGTCGCCGGAAGGGTGAACGTCACCGGGATCATCGAACCGTCAGCGGGAAGTGTCACTCGCACCGGTTCGACACCGCCGCCGACCGCGATGTCAGACCCTCCGGCCGTGACCCGCAGTTGGGCGAAGAGCACGACCTGTGCGGGCGCTGCGGCGCGTGGCGGCGCGGCCTCGCCCCGACGGCGGAAGTTCGGCAGGCCGACGTCGACGGTGACGGTCGGGGAGCCGACGAGAATGAACGGCGTCGTGATCGGAGCCGTCGTATAGCGCGCCACTTGCGAATTCTGGGCCGTGGTGACGGAGGTCGAGACTCCTCCGATGACGGAGTCGAGTGGCCCCGTGCCCGGCAATGAGGTGATCGTCGCCGGAAGTGCACCGGGCGGGTTGGCGATGACGGTGAAGCGTCCACGCAGCGGCAGTGTCGTCAGTCCGGCACGATCCTCGAGACCGGGATACGTGCGTGCGACGCGCGTCTCACCGAAGGATCGTGACGAGGTCGGTACCGTGAACTGGAAGTTCTCCGAACCCGGGCGAGTCACGGCGAATCCCTTCAGGTGGTCGGAAAGCCAGCTGTCGACGGTTGCGATAGTGCCGCCGGTCTGGTTGCCGTCATGGCCCCCGGCAAACCACGAGACCTTCACGTCGGTTCCGGCCGCAGCGATCTGGCGTGCGTTCGCATCCGCCTGATCGAATCCGAACAGCGTGTCCTGGCGGCCCTGCAGCAGCAGCGTCGGCGCCGTCATGCCGCTGAGCACGGAGCCCGGAGAGGATGCCGCGAGCAGCGCCCGATCGCCGGCATCGAGCTGCCCGCCGCCGACGAGCTTCGTGTAGAGGGCGCAGAACTGCGCGGTGAACCGCCCGCAGGCTCCATCGAACGGTGACGCCGCCGCGCCGAAGAGTTGCGCAGCCCAGGCCTGCTTGAAGACGCCGGGTTCTGAGGGTGAGGCATCCGTGGCCGTCGATTGCGGAACGAGCGCCTGGGCGAGATTGTTCCAGGTGATGGCGGCGATAACGGTGTCGATCCGGGGGTCGGTGGCCCCGAGCATGAGTGCGAGGGCTCCGCCGTAGGAGGCGCCGACGACACCGATTACCGGGTCGCCGTTGTGCCTCTCGACCTCGGGGCGTGCGGCGAGAACATCCACGAGCCGTTTCGCGTCGGCGACCTCGTAGTCGAGGGAATCGAGGGAGATCTGGCCGCCCGAGCGACCGAACCCTCGCGCAGAGTAGGCGAGCACGACATAGCCCTCGCGCTGCAGGCGTTTCGCATCGCCCGCGAGCGAATTCTTCGACCCGCCGAAGCCGTGTGCGAGAAGCACGGCCGGAGCGGGCCTCGAGGTCGAGGGAAGGTAGAGGTCGACGTCGATGGGGATGGTGCTGGATGACCCCGGAGCCACCGGCACCCGAACCCGAAAGCTGTCGACAGCAGACGTAGACCTGTCGGCCGCCGAGGCTGCCCCCGCCCCGCGGGGGATGCCGGTCGCCACGCCACCCGCAAGCACGATCACCGTACCGAGCACCGTCGCGCCGATCGCAGCCCGCCACCCGCGGGCGCTGAATCGGCTCATGGATTCGTCCTTCGCGTGACGGGGTGCGGCGGGAAGAGTCGAGCCTACGCGATCGCACCTTGGAGGGCTCTCAGGTGGGTTTCGTGTGCGGCGGGAGCTCCGCGGCATCCACCTCCCGTTTCTGCGACCACCGCGCTGTCCGTACACCGCGGTGGTCGCAGAAACGTGCGGTGGTCGGGTGACGACGAGCGCGACGTATCACCATTGCGCGAAATGTCCCGCTCAATACCGCGCTCGCCGTCGATTCGCCGAACACGACCTCCCGGTGGAATCAGTTCGACCGAAACTGGAGCCGCGCGAACGGCATTCGATCGGCAGTCTCTATCGCTGGGACGATCGCGCTGACCGCATCGCCGGCAGGGAGCTAGATCGGCCGGCGACACGCCTTCGTGTCAGTCGGCCACGTCCCACTCGTGTTCCGCTCGGGTCGGCCAGACCCCGGTGAAAGCGGACGCCCAGTAGTACGGGTTCAGCTCACGCAGGGTGCGACTCGACCAGCCGCTCGCCGCGTCCCTGTCGTGTACGCCGACCTCGACATCCGGTCCCCAGAGCGCGAGACGCTCCTGGCAGGCGCCGCAGGGCGCGAGCACGAGTACGTCAGCGCTGTTCGCTTCGCGACTGACGCAAATCGAGGCGGTTATCGCGCGCCCCTCCGAGTACGCGGTCATGATCGGACCGGTCTCAGCGCAGAGGGTCATCGCGGCGTTGATGTTGCTCAGTGAGACGCCGGTGAGGATCGAGCCGTCGTCGAGGCGGGCCGCCGCGGCAACGCCGGAGGAACTCGGCCATCTCCGGTTCAGCTGGTCCAGGGCGGCATCCAAGAGGGTCTGGTCGGCTTTCATGGGCCAACCTTGGCACCCTTGATCGTTTAATTGTTTCCCGATATGTATATACTCGGAAACACTTAGCCTCGGGAGATCGAATGTCTGTCAAACAGAGCCTGCTCGCCATCCTCCAGGTCGGCCCGTGCCACGGCTACCAGCTCAAGGGCGAGTTCGAGCGGCGCACCGGTTCGACCTGGCCGCTCAACGCCGGCCAGATCTACAACACCCTCGATCGGCTCGAACGGGACGGGTTGGTCGAGCGCGAACCCGACGAAGATGACCAGCAGATGCGCTACTTCATCACTTCGACAGGGCGGCAGGAAGTGGCCGGATGGCTCGGCTCCCCGGTACTCAGGGCGTCGACCGTTCGCGACGAGCTGGCCATCAAACTCGCGATCGCCGTCACCCTTCCCCACGTCGATATCGCCCGGGTGATCCAGGTGCAGCGGTCGGCGACGCTCGGCACGCTTCAGGATCTGACCCGCACGAAGGCGGCGACGGATGACCCGGAGACCTCGGACGAACTCGCCGGACTCCTCGTCATCGACTCGCTGATCTTCTCGGCCGAGGCGGAGATCCGCTGGCTCGACCACTCGGAAACACGGCTCGCCCGTGCGTCTGCGGCAGGGCTCGCCGGGCCGCTTCCGATCAATCGGGAACCCGCGCGCCGGGGGAGACCGGCCCGGGCGACGACCACAGTGGACGAGGCGAGGTCATGAGTTCAGACATCCTTCTTCAACTCGACGGGGTCGCCCAGCACTACGGCCGCGGCCAGACCGCCGTCACCGCTCTGAGCGGCGTGGATCTCACGGTACGGGCGGGCGAACTGGTCGCCGTGATGGGGGCGTCAGGCTCCGGAAAGTCGACTCTGCTGACGATCGCCGGCGGGCTGAGCACCCCCACGAGCGGCGAGGTGATCATCGAGGGAAGCTGGCTCTCGACGATGACCCCGAAGGCGATCGCGGCACTCCGCCGGAAGACTCTCGGCTTTGTCTTCCAGGACTTCAACCTCATTCCGGCCCTGACCGCGGTCGAGAACGTGTCGCTTCCCCTCGAACTGGACGGTCGGAAACGCAGCAGGGCGAGAAGCGCCGCGCTCGATGCCCTCGGCACCGTCGAGCTCGCGGATCGCGCATCACACTTTCCCGACGACCTGTCCGGTGGCCAGCAGCAGCGGGTGGCGATCGCGCGAGCGATCGTGGGCACGCGGCGCATCATCCTGGCGGACGAGCCGACCGGAGCACTCGACAGCATCACCGGAGAAGTCGTGCTGCGGATGCTTCGCCGCCGAGTCGACGCCGGGGCTGGCGGCATCCTCGTCACCCACGATGCCCGGCACGCCGCCTGGGCAGATCGCATCGTCTTCCTTCGCGACGGCCGCATCGTCGACGAGAGCGGTTCGCGCAGCGTCGACGGATTGCTCGGGGCGCGTCCGTGAGCTATCGCCGCGGCCGGCTCAAGAAACCCGGCCGAGCACCGCGTACGAGAAACGGTGTCTCGCTGCGAATCGCCGCCCGCACGGCCCGGCGATCGATCGGCAGCAGCCTGCTCATCGCCGTGCTCATCGCCCTGCCGATCGCCGGGCTCTCGATGGTCGCCGTGGTCGGGCAGAGCATGGAGGCGACGACATCCGAGAGGATCGCCACGACGCTCGGGAAGACGCAGGCGATGGTGAAGGTCGTCAGCCCTCCGGATCCGAAGCTGAAGCAGAACGCGACAGACCCGCGGTCCTGGCGCAACGGGCTGAACTTCACCTACGGACAACAAGGCGACTCGCTGGTCTCTCCGGCAGCTGTGTTGCCCGAAGGCACAAAGATCGTGCCCGTCTTCCCTACATCCGTGGTCGTGGGCAACGGCGACGCCGTCGCCACCCTCCAGGCGATAGAGGGTGCGCCGTGGGATGCGGCACTGCACGGTCATTTCGACGTCGTCCGCGGGCGCACACCCGATTCGTCATCCGAGGTGATGGTGACTCAAAGCGCGCTGGCTCGGCTGGGTGTTCCGGTAGGCGGAACGGTCGGCCTGACCTCTCCTCGCCAGGGGACTCTCACCATCGTCGGTGTGCTCGCCGATCGCTCTATTCCGTCGAGCACGGAAATGATCTTCGGCCGAACGGGGGCGCTTTCGGTGGCGGTGAGAAATGGCATTTCGTCGTTCATGAGCAGCCCGCTCCAATTGCTATTTGCGCCGGCTCTG
The DNA here is from genome assembly GCA_025362355.1 of Lacisediminihabitans sp. Taxonomy (GTDB): domain Bacteria; phylum Actinomycetota; class Actinomycetes; order Actinomycetales; family Microbacteriaceae; genus Lacisediminihabitans. The sequence continues at coordinate 4,743 of JANYGT010000245.1, forward strand.
CTTCTCGGTGGCTTCACCGCCTTCGAAGTCGTGCTGCTCGCCGGCGCCGCTTTTGCCGTCGGCGCGCGTCAACAGCAGCGGACGCTCGCGATTGTCGCAAGCGTCGGCGGAACGCGATCCTCGATCTTCCGAATCGTGTCGGCGGGAGGGCTCGTGCTCGGCGGAATCGGCGGAGTACTCGGCGGCCTGCTCGGCATCGGTGCCAGCGCGATCTTCATGGCTCTCAGCTCCGACGGCAGCGCGACCCTTTATCACGGATTCCATATCAACTGGCCGCTGTTCGTCGGCATCGTGATCTTCTCAATCGTCATCGGCTGGATCGCCGCGTTGGCCCCGGCGGTCAGCGCATCCAGAATGGATGTGGTCGGAGCCCTCCGAGGCGCACGCCGGCCACCAAAACCCAGCCGACGCCGCCCCGTGATCGGCATCCTCGTGCTCGCGGTTGGCATCTTGCTGGCGCTCGTCGCCGGAATTGGTCTGGCCTACCTGGCGACGCTGGGGCGAACGGTCGGCCACAACGGTGGTCGGTCCGCCCAGATCCTGACGGTGGCCGTCATCGCCGGACCGATCATCGCGCAGGTCGGCCTTGCGCTCTGTGGCCCGATTCTGCTCCGACTCGTCGCGGCCCTGTTCGGGAGGGCGAAGCTCGGAGCGCGGCTCGCGGTCCGGGATGCCGCGCGCAACCCGATGCGGTCGGTTCCGGCGTTCACCGCCATCCTCACCACGGTCTTCGTCACGGTGTTCGCCATGTGCACGGCCGCTTCTGCACAGGCAGCAAGCACCTTCTCATATGCATTCACGACAATCACCGGTCAGGTCTCCTCGTCGCTGTGGTACTCCGACCCCACAGGCTCGTCCATTGTGAGGGCGAACGATTCCAACCCTTTCGTCTCGGCGATCACCGACAACCTTCCGGGGGCTCGGACACGTGTGTTGAGCGCCGTGCCCGATTTTGATGGATTCGTCGGCACTCCGATGACTTCCGCTGATCCGCTCGCCTCGGCGTCGCGCGAGGAGTATCCGGTGCTCACGATTCCAGCGAAGAATGTCTGCCCGCTCGAGGGTCGCTCTCCGGACTACGTCGCGAATCCCGGTTCGGCCACCGTCACTCGACTGCAAAAAGATCCGCGCTGTCTCGGGAGCAATTTCCTGACGAGCTCCACTTCGTACGGTGCCCGATTGTGGGTCGGTGATGTCGCGGATCTGAGCCTGGTTCTCGGTCGCGAGGCGTCGCCAGAGGCCCACGCGGCGCTCGCCGCCGGGAATGCCGTCGCTCTATACCCGAACTATGTGAGCGACGGTCGGATCGAGATCGACTATTGGTCGAAGAAGCAGCTTGAGGAGAATGCTCAAGCCGGAAACGATCCGGTCTCGGTAGAGCGGGTGGCTGCGGTAGTAGACCAACCGGCCCACCCGATCAGTTTCGGTGTCTTCCTGCCCAAAGCGACCGCGGACCGTCTCGGCCTGCCCTATGCACAGGCAATGGTCCTCGCCGCTCCGAAGACTGCACCGACGACCTCCCAACTCGATGCGGCCAGGGCTGCGACGGCCAGGCAGACCGCGCAACCTTCCGGCGATTCGCTCAGCATCGAGAACGGCCCAACCTCGGCGACCGACGCGATCGCCTGGATCCTCCTCGGCATCAGCGCGGTCATCGCGATCGGATCGTCCGCGGTCGCGATCGGCCTCGCTCGCTTCGACGGACGGAAGGATGACGCGACCCTCGATTCGCTCGGCGCCCGCCCGACGACCCGTCGTGCATTCGCGTTCTGGCAGACCCTCGTGCTGGCCGGTCTCGGCACTGTGCTCGGCGCGCTTCTCGGGCTACTGCCGGCACTCGCCCTCGGACTCCCGGGAAGCACCCTGCCCTTCACCCCGCCCTGGCTGCAGATCGCCGCGACGGCGATCGCGCTTCCGCTGGTCATCGCCGCCGGGAGCTGGCTGCTCGCGGGCCGGCCGAGCAGCCGCATCCAGATCCGAACCGTATAGCTCAGCCGTTCGCGAACCCGGTGCCGCGGCTCGTCGTCTCCCAGGCATCCGAATCCGCTCTCAGCGCGTCAAGCGTTCCTCGGAACTGGGTGAGCGAGTCCTCCCCGAGCAGCAGCATGAAAGGCGCATCCGGAGATTCGACAGCGCGGATGATGGCCTCGGCGGCCTTCACCGGATCGCCCGGCTGCGTGCCGTGCACCGTGTCGTTCTCCTTTCGACGAACACCGGCCGTCTCCGCATAGTCCGCGATCGGCTCGGCCGACTGAGTGAGCGAGCGCCCGGCGAAGTCGGTTCGGAAGGATCCCGGCTCGACGGCCATCACGCTGATCCCCAGCGGCTCGAGTTCCTTCCGAAGCGACCCGGACAGGCTCTCGAGGGCCGCCTTGGACGCCGCATAATACCCGGAGCCGGCCGGCGAGATGCGTGCACCGATCGACGAGATGTTGACGATGGATCCCGATCGACGCTCCCGCATCGACGGCAGCACCGCCTTGATCATGGCGACAGCGCCGAAGAAGTTGGTGGCGAAGAGGTGTGCGACATCCGCTTCCGAGCCCTCCTCAACAGCCGATCGATAGCCGTAGCCGGCGTTGTTCACCAACACGTCGATCCCGCCGAACCGCCCCTCGGCCTCACGCACTGCAGACGCCACCTGCGCCGCATCCGTGACATCGAGCGCCAGCGCGAAAGCAGAGTCGGGGTTGGCATCCACCAGATCCTGAACCTTCGAAACGTCGCGAGCGGTGACGACGCAGTTGTCGCCATGAGCGAGAACGGCCTTCGCGAGAGCACGGCCGAGGCCGGTCGAGCAGCCGGTGATGAACCAGGTGGACATGGTTTTCCTTTCGATGGGACTGCCGCTCACGCTACGCTCGGTGCGGGGCTCGGGGAGCCGGGATCAATGGGAGTATCACCATGCCGAGCAGCTACGACTTCTTCGTCACCGAAGGTATCGACGCGACGAAGGGTCGCGTCACTGCGGCTCTCGAAGCGCAGGGATTCGCCGCCGAAACCACCCCGAATGGCGGTTTCATCGCGACCCGCGGTAGCGCGACACGCACCCTGCTGCTCGGTGCCTTCGCCGGCAAGGCGATGCACCTGAGGTTCGACGTCCAATTCTTCTCCGGTGACGAGGGGAAGATCATCGTGCGGATCTCACGCGACTTGGCCGCCGGAGCCCTCAAGGGCGGCGTCATCGGAGCGGCGAAGACAGCGGATGCCTTCACCGACTTCGCCAACGGAATCGGGGGAGCGCTCGACTCGGCCGGTGTTCTCGCGGAGACGCGCTCGACCTGACGGGCCGTCTGGTCGCAACAAATCAGCATCAACCCAGACAAGTCTGCTCGCCCTCCAATGCGTGAGCGGTAGAGTGCGGACTTCGGAGGGAGTGCGCAATGAAGTCCATGACCAAGAATGTCGTCAGCACCGGAGACGTGATCCCTCGCCACGAGGTGCGAGCGGCTCTCGGCGACAGTGTGTCGATCCCTAGTTCGGGAGAACTCATCCATCTCCAATTCCGGCGGTTCGCCGGATGCATGGTCTGCAATCTCCACCTGAAATCGATCGTCGACCGGTATCCCGAGATCGCTCTGGCCGGCATCCGCGAGGTCGTTGTGTTCCACTCGACTACGGACGAGATCCGCAAGCACGAAGCCGACCTCCCCTTCTCCGTGATCGGCGACCCATACAAGAGGCTCTATCGGGACTTCGGGGTCGAGACGTCGCCACGCGCCCTGCTCGATCCGCACGTGGTCCAGGCTCTTCCGCGCGCTCTCGCCAACGTCGTCAGCTCGGTCGCCGGCCACCGCCAGCCCGCGCCGCCCGCAATACCGACCGGCGGGGAACTCGGGCTGCCGGCGGACTTCCTCATCGACGGCGATGGCCGCGTGCTTGCCGTCAAATACGGGATCCACGCGTATGACCAGTGGTCGGTCGACGAACTACTGGCCCTGGTAGCATCCGCTCGGAAGGCCGGCTGAGCGCGTCGTCTCCTCGCCGCACCATCGTCCCCTGACCTCGCGATCAGGCATCGAAAAGCCACTTTCGGCCCCAAATAGGCGAAAAATCGCCCAAAAGTGGCTTCTCGACAGGGGATGATCTCCCGCTGGCCCCGACGGGATCGGTCTCGCGGTACACGTCGATGCGGAACCGCCGTCGCGACAGCCGCCGCGGAAGCGCCGATACGAGAGCGCACCCGCGGAAGCGCCGATACGAGAGCGTTGCCGCGAGAGCCCCCATCGCAGAACCGCCGTCGCGTGAGCGCCCCATCGCAGAAGCGCCGCCGCGAACTCGGGCCCTAGAACAGGTCGGGGCTCGGCGTCGAGGTGTGGCGGATCGAGACATCCGCGTGCCGGTCGAAACGGTAGCCGACGCCGCGAACGGTGCGAACGATCTCCTCGTAGGCGCCGAGCTTCGAGCGCAGCCGACGAACATGCACGTCGATCGTGCGCTCGTTCGGCGCGTCATCGTCTCCGACCGACCAGAGCGACGAGATGAGCTCCGCACGGTCTATCGTGCGCCCCTCCCGAAGCACGAGGTACTGCAGCAGCTCGAACTCCTTGTACGTGAGCGGGGCGGCCTGCTCGTCGAGCGTCACACGCTTACGCGAGAGGTCGACGACGATGCCACCGCGGGGCTGCGGCTCTTCTTCGGGCTGCTGGCGGTGCTTCGCCAGGGCCGACGGGTCTTGCAGGGCTAGGCGAACGACATCCACGTCCCGTCCTCCTGCTCCTTGTGGTGCAAGGGCGACGGCCGCATAGGTCTCGGATGACGGCACCAACTCCGCCGTCAATTTCTTGAGAGCCTCGACGATGGAGCCGAGGTCGGTTCCGGCGGCGAGGGCCTTCGCTTCGTCGACTCCGACGTAGAGCACGAAGCCGCGCGCCTCGGGTCCGGCCGGAACCGCGCGGATCTTGGATGCCGCCGGGGCATGATCCTCGACCGGGCCGGTCACCGGGGTGAGGTGACGAAGCGCGGCCTGGTGAGCAGTCGGCTGCAGATGAGTGGACGGACGATCGAGATCGATGGACGCAAGAGACATTGGTCGAATTCCTTGGGAGGGTGAAGGGCCTCTAATGATGAGGGTGTGATCCTTCGGGATGGAGCAGGTGGTGCGATAGTGCGAGCCGCTCGTTATGAGGGGCGGACTCGCTGGAGATCGGATTTTCCTGAGAGAAACCGAACCCGGCTGCTGCGCTCGGAAAGCACAGGTACCGACTAGGCACACATTCGACAACACATGACGGCAGAGCCAGACACCTCGAGGGTGGTCAGGGCGCGCGCAGTCAGGGTCATACTGCAACTATCTTGCACGAGGCGACGAATTGTCAACCTCAGACCATGTCAACTTCAGACCGTGCCGTACAGCCGATCGCCAGCGTCGCCGAGGCCGGGAACGATATAGCCGACCTCATTGAGCTTTTCGTCAACGGCGCCAATGACGACGTGCACTTCGCGGCCCGCCATCGCCTTCTCGACAGCTGCGAGGCCCTCGGGAGCGGCAATCAGGCAGATGGCGGTGACATCCACCGCACCACGGTCGAAGAGGTATTCCATAGCGGCGATGAGCGAGCCACCGGTCGCGAGCATCGGATCGAGTACGAAGCACTGGCGGTTCGAC
>JANYGT010000062.1 GCA_025362355.1 Lacisediminihabitans sp.
GAAGAATGCGGTAGCGACCCTCAAGGAGATCATCAACCTGCTGCTGCTCCGCGGCAACATCGGAAAGCCGGGGGCCGGTGCATCCCCGATCCGCGGCCACAGCAACGTGCAGGGCGACCGCACCATGGGCATCTGGGAGCAGGTCAGCGACGAATTCCTCGACGCCATCGAGAAGGAGTTCCACTTCGCGCCTCCCCGCGAGCACGGCATGGATTCGCTGAAGACGATCGCCGGGCTGCAGCGCGGCGACGTGAAGGTGTTCTTCGCGATGGGCGGCAACTTCGTCGCCGCGATCTCAGACACCGCGGCCGCCGAGGCGGCGATGCGCGGCACGGAACTGACCGTGCAGGTCTCGACGAAACTGAATCGCTCGCACGCCGTGACCGGCGATGCGGCCCTCATCCTCCCGACCCTTGGGCGCACGGAGTTCGACCTGCAGGCCGCCGGTCCGCAGTTCCTGTCCGTCGAAGACACCGTCTGCGCCGTTCACGCGACGCACGGCAGCGTTCCGCCGGTCGCCCCGTACCTGCTCTCGGAGGTGGCCATCGTGTCGCGCCTCGCGAAGGCAGTGCTCGGCGACTCGGTTCCCGTCGACTGGGCCGGGTTCGAGGCAGATTACGACGTCATCCGCGATCACATCAGCAGGGTCGTCCCCGGCTTCGAGGACTTCAACACCCAGGTGAGGAAGAAGGCCGGATTCGTGCTCCCGAACGGCCCGCGCGACTCCCGCACCTTCTCGACGAAGGTCGGAAAGGCCATGATCACCGTCAACACGCTCGAGAGGCTCGAACGGCCGGCCGGCCGCCTCATCCTGCAGACGATGAGGTCCCACGACCAGTTCAACACGACCATCTACAGCCTCAACGACCGTTACCGAGGCATCCACAAGGGACGGGATGTCGTGTTCGTCAATCCGCAGGATCTCGACGAACTCGGCCTCATCGACGGCCAGCGGGTCGACATCTTCAGCGAGTGGAAAGACGAACCCGACCGGGTGCTGAAGAACTACCGTGTCGTGTCGTACCCGACGGCGAAGGGCTGCGCGGCAGCGTACTTCCCGGAGGCGAACGTGCTGATTCCCCTCGCGAGCGCGGCAGAGGGCAGCAACTGCCCGGTGTCGAAGGCGATCATCGTGCGGCTCGAGCCGGTGCTGGTTGGTGCCGTCGCACGCTGACCGGGGGATCCTGCCCGCACCCGGTAACCTTGGAGCGTGAAGACGTTCGACGCGCTCTATGCGGAACTCAGCGAGAAGGCTGAGTCGCGCCCGGAGGGATCCGGCACCGTCGCAGAGCTCGACGCCGGCGTGCACGCCATCGGCAAGAAGATCGTCGAGGAGGCCGCAGAGGTGTGGATGGCTGCGGAATTCCAGTCGCTCGACGAGACGGCGGAGGAGATCTCCCAGCTCGTTTATCACCTTCAGGTCATGATGATCGCCAAGGGCCTCACCCCGGCAGACATCTGGCGACATCTCTGAGCTTCACCAGCCCGAGTGTCGCCCCTGTCCGAACGACTGACCGAAAGACCGCAGATGCCAAGGCAATACCCATGTTGAGAGTCGCAGTGCCGAACAAGGGATCGCTCAGCGAGACCGCCTCGGAGATGCTCTCGGAGGCCGGGTACGCCGGCCGCCGCGATCCCCGCGCGCTCACCGTCTCCGACCCGCGCAACGGCGTCGAATTCTTCTACCTCCGCCCGCGGGACATCGCGACCTACGTCGGATCCGGAGCGCTCGATGTCGGAATCACCGGTCGCGACCTCCTCCTCGACTCCGGCTCTACCGCCGTCGAGATAACGAGCCTCGACTTCGGGGCGTCGACCTTCCGCTTCGCAGGTCCCGCCGGCGGCTACGACTCGCTCGAACAGCTGTCGGGCAAGCGCATCGCCACCAGTTACCCGGGGCTCGTCGGTGATTTCCTGACGAAAGCCGGCGTCTCCGCGGTGCTCGTGAAACTCGATGGTGCCGTCGAATCCGCCGTGCGGCTGGGAGTGGCGGATGCCGTCGCCGACGTCGTCTCCACCGGCTCGACACTGCGCGCCCAGGGCCTCCAGATCTTCGGCCCGGTCATCCTCGAATCCTCCGCCGTATTGATCAGCGCGAATCGCGACCTGCCCGGGATCACGACACTTAAGCGCAGGCTGCAGGGGGTGCTCGTCGCCCGCCAGTATGTGCTCATGGACTACGACCTCCCGGCGAACCTGATCGAGCAGGCCTCCGCCATCACCCCGGGGCTCGAGTCGCCGACGGTCTCGCCGCTCCGCGACCGCGAATGGGTCGCAGTGCGGGTCATGGTGCGACGCGAGGAGACGAACCAGGTGATGGACGAGCTCTACGACCTCGGTGCACGCGCGATCCTGGTCGGCCCGATCCACGCCGCGAGGATCTGAGAATGCCCGTCATCACCCGTGTCATCCCGTGCCTCGACGTGGCCGCCGGACGCGTCGTCAAGGGCGTCAACTTCCTGAATCTGCGTGACGCCGGAGACCCGGTCGAACTCGCGCGACGGTACTACGAGCAGGGTGCGGACGAGATCACCTTCCTCGACGTCACCGCGACGGTCGACGATCGCTCGACGACCTACGACGTCGTTCGGGCGACGGCCGAGCAGGTGTTCATCCCGCTCACCGTCGGTGGCGGCATCCGCACGGTCGAGGATGTCGCGAAGCTTCAGGCGAACGGCGCAGACAAGGTCGGCGTCAACAGCGCTGCCCTCGCGAGGCCCGCACTCCTCGGCGAGATCGCCGACCGTTTCGGCGCTCAGGCGCTCGTGCTGTCGCTCGATGTCAGGAAGTCGCACCGCGGCCCGAGCGGCTGGATCGTCACGACCCACGGCGGTCGCCGGGACACGGATGTCGACGCCATCGCCTGGGCGATCGAAGCCATCGAGCGTGGCGCGGGCGAGCTGCTGGTGAACTCGATCGACGCCGACGGCACCAAGCAGGGTTTCGACCTCCCCCTCATCGCCGCGATGCGCGAGGTCAGCAGTGTTCCGGTGATCGCGAGCGGTGGGGCCGGCGCCGCACGGGACTTCGCGCCGGCCGTTCTCGCCGGTGCCGATGCTCTGCTCGCCGCATCCGTCTTCCATAACGGAGAACTGACGGTCGGCGACGTGAAGCGCGAACTCGCCGCCGCCGGTATCGCCGTGAGGACGGGACCCGCACATGACTGAGCACGACAGCACGATGGATGCCTCGCTCGAGGCCGTGCTCGACCGCGCGACCTTCAACGCCGACGGCCTGCTCCCCGCCGTCATCCAGCAGTGGGACAGCCGCGAGGTGCTGATGGTCGGCTGGATGGACCGTGAAGCCCTCCGTCGCACCCTCACCGAGGGGCGGGTCACCTTCTGGTCGCGATCGCGCCAGGAATACTGGAGGAAGGGCGACACCTCCGGCAATCGCCAGTACGTGAAGGGTGCCGCATTCGACTGCGACGCCGACACGCTGCTTGTGACGGTCGAACAGGTGGGAGCGGCCTGCCACACCGGCGCGCACGCCTGCTTCGACGTCGACCCGCTCACGCCGTTCGTCGAGGTGAATCCCGCACTCGGGGGTCCGCATGAGTGAGACGACGACGCGGCAGCAGTTCGACGCGCTGCTCGACGGACACCGGGTCGTGCCGGTGATCCGCGAGCTCTTCGCCGACGGCGAGACGCCGGTCGGCATCTACCGAAAGCTCGCGCTCGGAGAACCCGGCACGTTCCTGCTCGAGTCGGCCGAGCAGGGTGGCATCTGGTCGCGCTACTCGTTCATCGGCGTCTCGAGCTTCGGCGTGCTCACCCAGCGGGACGGCACGGCCGTCTGGCTCGACTACGGGCTGCCAACGGAACGTGCCCTCGGCTCCGGGGCGCCCACCGCGCCGCTCGAGGCACTCGGCCACCTGTATGAGCGCTGGTCGACGCCCCACGTCGCCGGACATCCACCGCTCACCGGCGGACTCGTCGGCTTCATCGGCTGGGAGGCCATCCGCCAGATCGAGCATCTGCCGAACATCCCGCCGGCCGACTTCGACATCCCGGGCCAGGCCCTCAGCTTCGTCTCGGAGCTCGTCGTCGTCGACCACCGGACGGGCAGCGTGCTGCTCATCGCGACCGCGCTGAACGACGGGACGGATGCGGCCGAAGACCTGTGGGGGAACGCGCAGGAGCGCCTCGACCGGATGCAGCGGCGCCTCGCCGAGCCGTCGGAGGCCTGGCTCGCCGAGGTGGACCTCACGGTCGCCCCGGCGCCCCGCCCGAGGATCGAGGAGGCGGACTACCACTCCGCCATCGAGCGTTCGAAGCAGTACATCCGCGACGGTGACGTGTTCCAGGTCGTCATCTCGCAGCGCTTCGACCACGACATCACGGCCGACCCGATCGACGTCTACCGTGTACTCCGCACGCTCAACCCGAGTCCGTACATGTACTTCCTGTCGCTGGTCGACCCGACCGGGGAGCCGTACTGGATCGTCGGATCATCGCCGGAGGCCCTCGTCAAGGTGGAGAACGAGCACGTCTACATGCATCCGATCGCCGGCTCGCGACCTCGCGGTGACGGACCGGAAGAAGATCTCGCTCTCGCCGAGGAACTCCTCGCCGACCCCAAGGAGCGAGCGGAGCACCTGATGCTCGTCGACCTCGCCCGCAACGACCTCTCGAAGGTGTGTGCAGCCGGATCCGTCGAAGTGACGGAGTTCATGCGGGTCGAGCGATTCAGCCACATCATGCACCTCGTCTCGTCGGTGGAGGGCGACCTCCGGCCCGGCGCCGACTCGATCGATGTGTTCCGAGCGACCTTCCCGGCCGGAACGCTGTCGGGCGCCCCGAAGCCGCGGGCGCTCGAGATCATCGACGAGCTCGAGGTCGCGCAGCGGGGGCTCTACGGCGGAGTCGTCGGATACTTCGGCTTCTCCGGAGACCTCGATCTGGCCATCGCCATCCGAACGACGACGATCGCCCGCGGTGTCGCGAGGGTTCAGGCCGGCGCCGGGCTCGTCGCCGACTCCGACCCGGCGACCGAACACCACGAGGCCCAGAACAAGGCCGCGGCTCCCTTGCGTGCGGTCGCGGTCGCCAACGCGATGCGGAGGCTGCGCTGATGGATGTCCCGGAGACCGACGGCCCGCGCCGGATGTCGCCACGGCGACTCAAGAACCTCACGATGCTCGCCGGCATCGTTCTCAGCGGCCTCGTGCTGCTCGCCTGGACCGGCCAGTGGTTCTCGCTGACGATCCGCGGTCAGGCTGCGGGCCACTCGACGCTCGGCGTCACCGGCAGCACGGCGGCCCCGGCGCTCATCGCTCTGGCACTCGCCGGTCTCGCGCTCGTCGGTGCCCTCGCGATCTCCGGTCGGGTCATCCGTGCCGTCCTCGGCGTCGTACAGGCGCTGATCGGCTTCACCGTCGTCTTCTCCGCCGTCGGAGCCCTCGTCGACCCCATCGGAGCCTCCGAACCGCTCATCACCGCGACGACCGGGGTCGCGGGCAACGCCTCCGTCGCGAAACTCGTCACGGCGGATTCGGTCAGCATTTGGCCGCGGTTCGCGCTCGTCGTCGGAGTGCTCGTCTTCGCCCTCGGGATCTTCATCGTCGCGACCGGACGGCGCTGGCCGGGATCGTCGAAGAAATACCAGCCGGTGCGCCTCGAGGAGGCCGAAGTCGGGGAGAATCCGGTCGCCGACTGGGACAGCCTGAGCGGGGGCGGAGATCCGACCTCACGCTAGACTTGGCGCTGAACATTACGAAGGAGACCTGTGAGCGACGAATTCCAAGAGCCCGGTGAGGGAAACTCACCGGCTGCGTGGACCGCTGTGATCATCATGCTCGTTGCCTTCTCCATCGGAACGGTCGCGTTCTTCTTCGACCTCCCGATCATCGTCTGGTCGGCGACCGGTCTGCTCGTCATCGGCTTCATCGTCGGACTCGTGCTCTCCCGCATGGGCTACGGCGTCTACGGGCCGAAATACACCTCGAAGCACGACTGACAGTTGCTCGCCGACCTTCTCGCCGGGGCCCTCGAAGACGCTTCGACACGCCGAGCCACCCGCAGCTTCTCAAAGGTCGAGGCCGCTGCCCTTGCGCGGCCGCCGGCCATCGACGCCCTCGCAGCCCTCGCACCGAGTGACCGGGTGCGCATCATCGCCGAGGTTAAGCGTGCGAGTCCGTCCCGTGGATCGCTCGCCGCCATCGCCGACCCGGCCGCTCTCGCCTCGTCGTACGAGACCGGGGGAGCGAGCGCGATCAGCGTGCTCACCGAGGGACGGAAGTTCGGCGGATCGCTCGCCGATCTCGACGCCGTTCGGGATGCCGTCTCGGTCCCGGTTCTTCGCAAGGACTTCATCGCCGACCCGTATCAGGTGTTCGAGGCCCGCGCGGCCGGCGCCGACATCGCGCTGCTGATCGTGGCTGCTCTCGACCAGGCGACACTCGGCTCGCTCTACTCGCTGATCACCGAGCTCGGGATGACGGCTCTGGTCGAAGCGCACACCGCTGACGAACTCGAGAGGGCACTCGAGATCGGTGCCGGGCTCGTCGGCGTCAACGCACGCGACCTCACCACCTTCGAACTCGACCAGGAGCTCTTCGGAACGCTGGCCGGGCGCATCCCGTCCGGTGTCATCCGGGTCGCGGAGTCGGCCGTGAAGACGGCGGCGGATGTCGCACACTACCGACGGGCCGGCGCGGATGTCGTGCTCGTCGGCGAAGCACTCGTCACCGGGGGAGACCCGGTGCAGACCCTCAGAGAATTTTTGGACGTATCATGACCAATCTCCGCAACAATGCCGGCCCGTACTTCGGAGAATACGGCGGGCGTTACATGCCCGAGTCCCTGATCGCCGCGATCGATGCCCTCGCCGCGGCCTACGAGGAGACGAAGACCGACCCGCTGTTCCAGGCAGAGCTCGCCGAGCTGCACCGCACCTACACGGGCCGCCCGTCGATCATCACCGAGGTTCCGCGGTTCGCCGCGCACGCCGGTAACGCCCGCATCATCCTGAAGCGCGAAGACCTCAATCACACCGGCTCGCACAAGATCAACAACGTGCAG
>JANYGT010000259.1 GCA_025362355.1 Lacisediminihabitans sp.
TCGCGTCGAGCTCGGCGAGCCGGAGGTGAATCGGCGTTTCCTCACCGCGGCGGGAGTCAGCGACTGGGTCGTCGACACCGGATTCGCAACGACTGACCTCCTCGATCCGGCTGGCATGACCACTGCCACCGGCGCCCCGAGCCACGAGATCGTGCGCCTTGAGGTCATCGCCGAGGCCCTCATCGCCGAGGGACCGGATGACTACGTCACGCGCTTTCGCGAACGACTCGACGCCGCGAAGGCGTCAGGTGCGGTCGGCACCAAGTCGGTGATCGCGTACCGCACCGGGTTCGACGTCGACTACGCCAGGCCGTCCGACGCGGATGTCGCGGCCGCAGCATCCGCCTGGCACGACTCCCTCAGCGAGGGCACCCGTCCGCGGCTCATGCACCCCCAGCTCCTGGTCTTCGGGCTCTACGCCGCGGCCGACGCCGGGCTGCCGATCCAGCTTCATGTCGGATTCGGCGACCGCGACCTCGATCTCCACCGGGTGAATCCGCTGCTGTTGCTTCCCCTGCTCAGAACGGCGGATGTCGCGTCCGTCCCTATCCTCCTGCTGCATTGCTACCCGTTCGAGCGGGAGGCCGGCTACCTCGCGCAGTCCTTCGACAACGTCTACCTCGATGTAGGGCTCGCGGTGAACTACCTCGGCGCCCGCAGCGTCGAGCTCGTCGCCCGGAGCTACGAGGCCGCGCCGTTCGCGAAGGTGCTCTACTCCTCCGACGCCTTCGGACCGAGCGAGCTGCACTACCTCGGATCCCGCCTCTGGCGCACCGCCGTCTCTCGAGTCTTCGGAGCCTGGGTCGAGAGCGACGACTGGTCGCTCGCCGACGCGAAACGGGTCGCCGAACTCACCGCCGGCACCAACGCCCGACGGGTCTACACGCTCTAACCGCCAACCCGCACCGCCGAGAAAGGACCGCAGATGACCGACCAGCCACTAGTCCAGAGCCCCGAAGCAGCGACGGATGCGCCGAAGCTGCGCAGGAACTTGAGCATCTGGGAGGCGATAGGCGTCAGCGTCGCCCTGATGGCGCCGTCGATGGCGATCAACATCAATCCGCAGGGAACCGTCGGACTGGTCGGCCGCGCGGTGCCGCTGACGTTCGCGATCGCGACCGTCGCCGTGCTGTTGATCGCCTATACCTTCGTGCGTCTCAGCCAGCGGTTCCATCACTCCGGCTCGGTCTACGGCTTCGTCGGAGCAACCCTCGGTGCCCGCGCCGGTGCCTTCAGCGGGTGGGCGATGGCCGGCACCTACATCTTCTACGGTGCGGTCACGAGCATGGCCGCGGGCATCTTCCTCACGCGCGAGATCGTCGATCTCGGCATCTGGAAGGCCGCCCCCGACTGGCTCGGATTCCCGATCGGCGCCGTGCTGCTCGCCCTCGTCTGGTTCCTCGCGTCGCGGCCGGCAAAGGGCGGAACCCGGCTGCTGCTCATCGTCGAGTCCGTGACGGTGACGCTCATCCTCATCGTCACGATCGTGATCATCGTCAAGCTGCTGTCGGGGGATGCCCCCGCCGGGCAGAGATTCGACCTGAGCGTCTTCAGCATCCAGCCGGGCAGCGACCCCTCGAGCGTCTTCCTCGGAGTGGTCTTCGCGTTCCTCTCCTTCGCCGGTTTCGAGGCGGCGGCGACACTCGGCGAGGAGGCGAAGAATCCGCGGAGGGACATCCCGCGCGCGATCCTCGGAACCGCGATCTTCGATGGTGTCTACTTCATCGTCGTGACGGCGGTCGAGGTGATGGGATTCGGCACGGGGACGAAGGGGCTCGCGGCGTTCGGCACATCCGGCTCACTGCTCGGCGACCTCGGCGGAAGCTATGTCGCCCCCTGGCTCGGCCATGTCATCACCTTCGGTGCGACGATCAGCGCCATCGCCTGCGCGCTCGCCTGTGTCGTCGGATCGTCGCGGCTCATCTTCGCGCTGTCCCGTGACGGCCTCGGTCCGAAGGCGTTCAGCGCCGTCTCAGAAAGGCACGGCGTTCCGAATCGGTCCGTCGGGGCCGTGGTCATCACGATCTACCTGTTCATCGCCATCGCCTGGTTCGGGCTGCGGGTCAAGCCGTTCGACCTGTTCGTCACCTCCGGAACGACGGGAACGCTCATCCTCCTCGTCGCCTACGTGCTCGCGACGATCGGCGCGATCAAGCTGCTGTTCTTCAGCGGCGAGAGGCTCGTGAAGACGTGGGAGATCGTGGTGCCGGTGCTCGCACTGATCGTGCTCGGATACACCCTCTTCCGCAACATCATCCCGTTCCCGACCGGTGCGGCGATCTGGGGTCCCGCGCTCGCGATCGTCTGGATCGTGATCTTCCTCGTCGTGGTGCTCGCGCGCCCGGCGGCCGCGAGACGCGCCGGTGCCCTCCTGCTGCAGTCCGAGGGTCTGGCGACGTCCGACCGCCGCTGACGCAGCCCCTCCGCCCCCGTTCACCGCCCCGTCCGAAAACGCAGGAGATTCTCCCTATTCCGAGCAAAACACGCCTCTTTTGCCGCTGAATGGGCACCATCTCCTGCGTTTTGGGGGACGGGAAGGAGGCCCGGACGGGAGCGGATGCCGGGACCGAGCGCCGCGCGCAGTCGACAGGCTCGCTGGGCGCGCCGTCACCGTAAACTGGGGCGGCCATGACTGTTCGGGACGACCTCCGCTCCCTCATCACGTTTCGAGAGAGTCCGGTGCGTTGGCCGATCGCCGTGCAGGCTGCCATCGCGATCGGTCTTCCGATAGCGATCTAGCTCGCCGGCCGCGAGGATCTCGGGCTCCTCGCCTCGACCGGGGGCTTCACGGCCCTCTATCTCACCACTCGCAGCCGTCGCCAGCGGGCCGTCCTCATCCCGCTGATCGCGGTCGCCCTCATCGCCGCGGCCGCGGTGGGGATCATCTCCTCGGGTCGGGTCGTCACGTCGATCATCGCGCTCCTCGTGATCGCCATCGCCGCCGCCGTGATTTTCCTCGGCTTCGGGGTCGGTCCTCCCGGCGTTCTCTTCCCCGTGCTCGTCGGGGGAGTCGCGAGCCATCTGGCGGCCCCTGTCGCACTCGGTGGTGCCGCGGTGAACGGCTGGCTGGTGCTCGGGATGATCGCCACGGGCTCAGTCATCGCCTACGCCGTGGTCGTCGCTCCTCTCGTCGTCCCGCGCGTGCGCACCACCGACGCGGATCTGCCGGGTCAGCGCCTCGGCTTCTCGTTCGACCAACAGACCAGCGTCATCCTCATCCGGATCGTGATCGCGGCCCTCATCGCCGCGGCGATCGCCGCGCCCCTCGGTATCCACCGCGCCTACTGGGTGACGCTGACGATCGTCGCCATCCTGCAGAACGGGCACCGGGTTCGTCTGACGGCGCTGCGCGGCATCCATCGCCTGCTCGGCACGCTGGTCGGTGTCGGCCTCTTCGCCCTGATCGAACTCACCGGTCCGCGTGGATGGGGTGTGGTCGTCGTGCTCGTCATCCTGCAGTTCCTGGTCGAGATCGTCGTCATCCGCAATTACGGGCTCGCCCTTGTGCTGATTAGCCCGCTCGCTCTGACGATCTCCGCCCAGGGCGCCGCCACGCCGTCATCCCTCGTGATGGATCCCGTCATCGACACGGTGATCGGTGCCGGGATCGCGATGATCGTGCTGCTCGGGTCGCTGCTCCTGAGGCGTCTGCGTCGCCCGGGCGCCGGCCCGGTGACAGAATCCCGTTGACGGAATGAAGGGCCGGTGCGGCCCCGATGCCGCCCGGCCCTTCGAGATCGAAACGCCTGTACCCGATGTCTCGATCTCCTGCCGCCCTTCGGATCAGTAAAATCCGGAAGGCTTCTGGTCCTCTGTACAGGGAGTTCGGTGCGGCGGACCGGTCGGATTGCCCGAGTGACGCGATGTGCTGCGACGCCCTCGGCGGCGGTCCTGACAGCGGGCTCTGCGGCGGAGGGAGCACACTGATGCAATGGATGTCTCGCGAAGGTCGGCAGCGATGGTCGCGCTCGCGGCATCCGCGTTGCTCCTCGCCGGGTGCTCGGCGTCCCCCGCCGCACAACCGGTCAGCGCAGCGCAGCGCGCGCACATCAAGGCGAGCATCCTCGAGGTGCTGTGGACACCCCTCAAGGCGAACTATCCCGAAGCATTCCGTCCGGAAGTGCCGGTCACACACACCGTCGCAGACCACGATTGGGCGGGAAAAGTCGTGTCGTGCCTCCGCGGTCGCGGCCTTGCCGCCGAGAAGACCCCCGCGGGTTACACGTATGGTCCAACCCAGGGTCAGACCGCCCTCGAGGTCACGCTCGCGGACTACATCTGCACCTCGACCTGGGTGAGACAGTCGTCGGTGCAAGCGCGGTTGTCAGTGTCGCAGCAGCTGCAGTTCGAGCTCTTCCAGGTCGATACCCTGCGCCCGTGCCTACTGCTCGCCGGAGTGCGTTCCGCCCCGCCACCGAGTGATCTCCAGGTCGGGGGGCTGACCGGACTGGCCGGCTGGAACCCCTACGACCTAGCCTGGAAGAGCGGGATGTCGACCCGATCGCTCTCCTTCCTCGAGCGCCGATGCCCGCCGATACCCTCCTGGCTGGATCTCGCCACCTGAGCCTCTCCCGAGTTTTGATGCCGCGTGGGATGAAAATCACAAGATTCAGGGGTACTGTCCCGCAGGTGAAACCCGATCACGAAAATCCCCAGAACTCTGCGCCCGGACGAAATGACCTCGACTGGCTCAAGGGCCAGCTGAGCAACCGAGGCGCCGACCACCCCGCCGAACCCGAGAACGCGGTGGGCGAGGCGCACCAGCCCTCTGCCGTCGTCGTTCCGGAGGCGGAACCCGCGCCGAGCACGCTCGAGCCGGTGGCACCCGCGTCGACCGCACCCGCCCCAGAGTCAGCCGCCGCGACCACTCCCGCGCCGGAATCCGCCCCCGAGCCGGCACCGAAGACACCCGCTGAAGAGCGCTCTCGCCGAGTCGGCGTGCTCGCGGCGGCGGCGGTCGCTGTCGCCCTGACGCTGGGCGTCGCGCTGACGGCGGGCGGAAGTCCTTCGCTCGGCATTCGCTCGAGTCTGCCCATCCCGGCGGCGAGTGGTTCTGCAGCTGGCGGATCGTCTTCCGCCTCTGTCGGCCCTCGGCCTCTCCTCACTCCGGTGCCCCAGATCGATCCTTTCGCCGGTGGGATGGTCGGCACCATCACCCCGTCGACCAAAGCTGCTCCGCCGGCGTCATCGCAGGCCCCGGTTGCGAAGTCGTCGGCGCCATCCGTGGCGCCGACGACCGCGCCGAGCTCTGGGCCGTCTGCGGCGCCCGACCCTGCTCCGTCTCCGGTGCCGACGAACGCTCCGCCCGCCGCACCGCCGAGCACCCCGACTCCCGATCCGACGCCGCCGCCGGTGCCGCCGGTCACGATTCCGCCAGTCCTGCCGCCGGTCCTCGCGCCCGTCTGCAACCTGCTCTCGGTTCCCATAGTCTGCCCTCCAACACAGTAACCCCGCCGATCCCCGCGGATTTGCGAGCGTAGTCACTCGCTCCGCGCGGCAGCCGATGCGACACTGGGGGAGTGGATGTGGCCTTGAGACCGAAGAGGTCGGTGTTCGCAGCATCCATCGCCGTCGTCTCGCTGCTCACCCTCGTCGGATGTGCTGGCACCGATCCGCACCCTGTCGCCCTCGGCACGGAACAGCAGGTGCGACTCTACGAACGGGCGAACACGGTGGCCTGGCGTGCCCTGTCGGCCGAGGGGGCGGCGGGGGAGAGCCCCGACCTCCGGGTCGTCGCGATCAGCGATGGTCCGCGCTGGACCGGGAACATGTCCGGCTGTCTCGAGAATCGCGGGGTCGTCTCCTTCCAGGTCGCCGAGGACGGAACCGTCACCCTGTCGAGACTCGACCAGGACAACGGCTTCGGCAAACTCTCGATCTTCATCTGCCATGCGCAGTATCCGCGTCATCAGGATCTGTCGCTCTTCCTCAGTCCGTCACAGGCCTCCGTGCTCTACGACTATTACGTCGACTCCCTTCAGCCGTGTCTCCTGACGAAGGGCCATGAGATCACGACGCCCCCGAGTCGTAAACTTTTCCTCGACCAGGGGTCGACCAGTGCTCGCTGGTCGCCCTACATCGCGATCGTCGCTCGACACGCGCTGTCGAACACGCTGTCGGACAGCTCCGGTCTCGCCGCATTGAAGGCCCTGTGCCCGCCGTATCCGGCCTGGCTGACGCCATCCTGAGCCCATAATCCGCCGTGTGGATGACGCATCCCGGTGTCACACTTGAAGGATGCGCGGTGCGGCCGGAGCGAGGATCGCTCTGCTCCTGTGCCCGCTCGTCGCGTGTCTCGGGCTCACCGCCTGCACGGGCACCGACCCTCGACCGGTGCCCCTCACGTTCACCCAGAAGATCGCGCGATGGGAGAGTGCGAGCCGGGTCGGCTGGCTTGTCGATACCCAGAATGTGGGCGCCAAGCCGTTTCCCGACCTCACGGTGCAGACGGTGAGCAGCGGATCGCAGTGGGAGCTCGACGTGTCGCTCTGCCTCCAGCACGAGAACACCAATACCTCGACGCCGGATGACGCCCTCTTCGTCTGCAAGGCGCGACATCCGAAGCTCAGCGATCTCGACCGATTCCTCAGTGACTCGCAGGCGTCGGTGCTCTACGACTACTACGTCGACTCCCTGCAGCCGTGCCTGCTGATGGCGGGCCAGCCGGTCACGACGCCTCCGAGTCGCGCGGTCTTCCTCGCGGAGAATCGCCGCAACGAGACCTGGTCGCCCTGGCAGTCATCGCGCCTCCTCGTGTTCGGCAACCCGCAAGATTCGGCGAGGCGATACCGCATCCTCCAGGCGCAGTGTCCGCCGGCTCCGAAATGGTGACCACAGGGGATCCGGAACGCGGATGCCGCGCCGCACGGCACCGGTCGCTAGGCCGCGACACGCCGTACTGGTAGACTGCTCTCGGTTTGCCGGATCTGTCCGCAAACCGCGGAGCAGGCTGGCACGAAGCTGGTCAGTAGTGGTAAATCCCCGAACGCGGAGTTCAACACCGCGGTCGGTGATTTTCTACTGTTGACCAGAGCGAGATCCACTGGGTCTCTATGCCAAAGCGCCATCCGACACCGACTACCGGTTCGGAGCGCCCCTTTCTGCCTTCTCCTGCTCCTTGACGAGTCGCGACCCATACGGGGCCGCGACGTAAAACAAAGGAGAAACCCCCCTATGGAGGGTCCAGAAATCACATTCGCCGAAGCCGTTTTGGATAACGGCAAGTACGGCACGCGCACCGTTCGCTTCGAAACCGGTCGTCTTGCACAGCAGGCACAGGGAGCAGTCGCTGCCTACCTCGACGAAGAGACCATGATCCTTTCCGCCACCTCGGCCGGAAAGCACCCCCGCGAGGGCTTCGACTTCTTCCCCCTCACGGTGGACGTCGAGGAGCGCTCGTACGCCGCGGGCAAGATCCCCGGCTCGTTCTTCCGCCGCGAAGGCCGCCCGTCGACCGAGGCCATCCTCGTCTGTCGTCTCATCGACCGTCCGCTGCGCCCGACCTTCGTCGAGGGCTTGCGCAACGAGGTGCAGATCGTCATCACCGTGCTGTCCATCGCGCCCGACGAGTTCTACGACGCCCTCGCCATCAACGCGGCATCGCTCAGCACCCAGATCTCCGGACTTCCGTTCTACGGGCCGGTCGGGGGCATCCGTCTCGCGTTGATGCCGGGCAACGGCAACGGCGACCAGTGGATCGCGTTCCCCAAGTATTCGCAGCTGTCCGAGGCGGTCTTCGACCTCACGGTCGCCGGTCGCCTGATCACGAATGAGAACGGCGAAGAAGACATCGCCATCATGATGGTCGAGGCCGAAGCGACCGAAGGCAGCTGGGATCTCATCCAGGCCGGTGCCACGAAGCCGGACGAGGCCGTCGTCGCCCAGGGCCTCGAGGCCTCGAAGCCGTTCCTCAAGCAGCTCATCAAGGCGCAGCTCGAGGTGGCACAGAAGGCCGCAAAGCCGATCCAGGACTTCCCGCTGTTCCCGCCGTACGCGCAGGACACCTACAACACGGTCGCCGGCTTCTCGTACGACGAGCTCAAGGGCGTTTACCAGATCGCCGACAAGGTCGAGCGCCAGAACGCCGACGACGCATTGAAAGATCGCGTCAAGGCTCACGTCGCATCCGAGGTCGCGGGCGAGCGCCTGCCGGCCACGGCCAATTCAGAGGTGTCGGCCGCCTACAAGTCGGTCTCCAAGAAGGTCATGCGCACCCGTGTGCTCACCGAGGGCATCCGCATCGACGGTCGTGGTCTCGGAGACATCCGCGCACTGGATGCCGAGGTGCAGGTCATTCCCCGCGTGCACGGCTCCGCGATCTTCCAGCGTGGTGAGACCCAGATCCTGGGTGTCACGACCCTGAACATGCTCAAGATGGAGCAGCAGATCGACTCCCTCGCGCCGGTGAAGAAGAAGCGCTACATGCACCACTACAACTTCCCGCCGTATTCCACCGGTGAGACGGGACGTGTTGGTTCGCCGAAGCGTCGCGAGATCGGGCACGGCTTCCTCGCCGAGCGCGCCCTCGTCCCCGTTCTGCCGCCGCGCGAGGAGTTCCCCTACGCGATCCGCCAGGTGTCCGAGGCTCTCGGCTCCAATGGTTCGAC